>DLSX01000104.1 GCA_002500765.1 Neorhizobium sp. UBA7851 | reverse complement strand
ATGTTCTTTTTGCCAGCGGCGGCACCACCGGTGCGGATCAGTTCGCCGACGCGGGCGAGATCGCGGGCCGTGAGGCAGACGCCGCCGGCGGTGCGTGCGGTGCCGATGCTGTCGACCGTGACATAGGCGTGGTTTTTCGCACCCATCGGCTTCCAGAGACGTTCCGACAACAGTTCGCCGTACCGTCGGCCGGTGACGCGTTCGATGACGACGCCCAGCAGATCGGCATTCGGCGAGAGATAGGCATGCCCGCCACCATGCGGGCGATCCGCCTTCTTCAGCGTCATCAGGAAAGAGGCGAGTGTTTCGACCTCGAAACCCGGCTCCACCGGGTTCCACAACATGGCGCGGCGATAGCGGGCAAAGGGGCCGTTCCTGTCGAGATAGGTTTCCTCGAAATCGAGGCTGACGCGCATGTCGAGCACGTCACGGTAACGGCAATCCTCGTAGGCGCTGCCCCGGGCTTCCGGCAGATAGGTCAGAACAGGTCTTTCGGGGTCGATCAGGCCCTGTTCCTCAAGCATGCCGGAGAGGATGGCGGTAAGCGACTTGCTGATCGAGAAGACCAGGTGTTTCGAGTTCACATCCGCATGCGGCGCGTAATATTCGCCGACGATTTTTCCGTGCTTCATCAGCAGGAAGGCATCTGTGTGGGCGTATTTCAGAAAGCCTTCGACGGTTGAAATGCCATCCAGACCTGTTGCAATATCTTGGGCGAGGAATTCCTGCGAGGGCAGGGCCTCTTCCGGCCGTTCTGTGCCGCAGGATATTTCGGATGTCGGAACGAGCTCGCGGACATTCTGAAAACTCCAGCGACTGAAGGGCGTCTCACGCCAGTTGGTAAGCGTCACCGATACCCGGTCGATGGCGGTCATGTCTGTCATGTTGTCCATGTCTTTACCGTAGCGGCAGCGCGGCAATGCCCACGCTGCCGGCCTCCCTTGTCCGGCCTATTTCTGCAGCTCGGTCCAGATCCTGGTATAGAGCTCCTGCACTTCCGGAGCGCAGGCGAGGTTGAACTTGCCGGCAGCCTTGGATGCTTCGGGGATGTTGACCTCGGGAGCCGTCTTCATGTCTTCCGGCATGAAGGCTTCAGAACCCTTGATGCCGTTGGAATAGCGGGCAAAGGAGGAGATCATCGCGGCGTTTTCCGGCACCATGATGAAGTTGATGAACAGCTTGGCGTTCTCGACATTCTTGGCGTCTGCAAGGATGGCGGCGTTGTCCATCCAGATCGGATACCCTTCCTTCGGATAGCCATAAACGATGTTCTTGTTGGCGAGGCGTCCGCGGAAAGCGGCACCGTTCCAGTCGACACTCGCGGCAAGATCACCCTTGGTGTATTTTTCCACCGTGCCGTAATCCATCGAGATCCATTTCGGCTTGGCGGCTACCAGCGTGTCGCGAACCTTTTTCAGGATGGTCAGATCGCCGCTGCAGGGCTCACCGCCGGCATAGGTGACGGCCATGTGCATGACGTCGGACATTTCCGGCACGACATTGACCTTGCCGACCAGTTCCGGCGGCGGATCGAGAAAGATCGCCGCGGTGTTCGGATCGCCGGAATAGATGGACTTGTCGACCGTCACACCGGTCGTGCCCCATTGCCACGGAACGGAATAGTGGCGGCCCGGATCATAGGCGACATCCACCCATTGCGGGTCCATGTTCTTGAAGTTCTCCATCTGGTCGGGTCGGGATTCCAGCAGCAGGCCTTCCTTGATGAAGACCGGCATGGCGCTGGCGGAGGGGACGACGATATCGAAGCCATGGCCGCCCTGGCGGATTTTCGCCAGCGCAGTGTCGTTCGAGTCGTAGTCTGTAAGCGTCACCTTGACCTTGTAGGCCTCCTCGAATTTCTTGATCAGTTCCGGATTGGTGTAATTGCCCCAATTGAAGATGTTCAGCTCACCCTCCGCATGGGCAAGCGTGGTGGAGGCAAAGAGGGCCGCCAGACCGGCAGCAAGTTTTACGGCATGCTTCATGGTTCCCACTCCTGTTTTTAATCGGATTTTTCGTTGGATCTGCTGAGGAAAAAGAAGATCGTCACGATCGCCAATGACAGCAGCAGAAAGACAGTCGAAATGGCGTTCATCTCGGGCGTGATGGCACGGCGCAACTGGCCGAGCATGTAGGTAGGCAGCGTCTCCTGGCCGGCGGATTTGACGAATTCGGTGATGACGATGTCATCCAGCGAGATGACGAATGAGAGCATCAGTCCGGCGAGAATGCCGGGCCAGAGCAGCGGCAGGGTGATGTAGCGGAACACCTTGAAAGGCGTCGCGTAAAGATCGGCGGCCGCGCGTTCCAGCGCCAGATCCATGTTTTCCAGCCGTGCCCGGATTGGCAGATAGGCGAAGGGAATGCAGAAGGCCGTATGCGCCAGGATGAGGTAACCGAGGCCGGAATAACCGGTCCAGACCTTTATGCGCGAGAAGAGGATGAGCAGTGCCACGGCGGTGACGATTTCCGGCACCATCAGCGGCATGTTGATGAAGGAATATTTGAAGGTCAGGCCGCGATAGCCGACTGTCCGTGTCGTCGCGATAGCCGCAAGCGTGGCAACGGCTGTGGCGATGACGGCGGCGATTGCGGCGATCTGGACGGAACGAATGGCCGCCTCGATGACGAGGTTGTTGTTCCAGGCGGCCACGAACCAGCGGAACGAAAAACCTTCCCAGCGGGCGATCGAGATGCCGGAATTGAAGGCATAGACGACCAGCGTGAAGATCGGCACGTAGAGCAGGAAAAAGCAGAACATCGCGATCGTCGCGAAACCGGGCTGGACGCGGATATCGAAGCGTTTACGCATGGCCGCCTCCGGTCTTTCCGGCATTCTTGACGTAATAGAGCATGGCGAAGAGCACGATGATGACGAGGGTGATGGAGAGTGCTGCGCCAAGCGGCCAGTTGCGGCCCTGGCCGAACTGCAGCTCGATCAGATTGCCGACCATCAGGTTCTTGCCGCCGCCGAGAATGCGCGGGATGACATAGGATGACAGAGCCGGAATGAAGACAAGGATGGATCCGGCGATGATGCCGGGTTTGACCAGCGGAATGATGATCCGCCACAGCACTTTCAGCCGCGTCGCATAAAGGTCGTAACCTGCCTCGACGAGGCGGAAATCGAGTTTTTCGAGGCTCGCATAAAGCGGCAGCACCATCAGCGGCAGATGCACATAGACCATGCCGAGCAGGATGGCGAAATCGGTGTAGAGCATCTGGATCGGGGTCGAGATGATGCCGAGCTTCATCAGGATCGTATTGGCGAGGCCTTCATTGCGGATCATTTCCTGGATCGCAAAACCGCGGATCAGCATGTTGGTCCAGAAGGGGATGGTGATCAGGAACAGCCAGATCGAGCGGTTATGCGGCGCCCGGCTGGCGATGAAATAGGCCGTCGGGAAGCCGACGATCAGGCAAAGCACGGTCGTGATGACGGCGAGCTTCGCGCTGCGCCAGAGGATCATTACATGGGCATCCGCCAACGAGATGGTGTCGTCGAATATGTCGCGCGAGAGGAAGACGTTGAACCAGCCCTGGCCGGAAAACTCCCATTTGACATCGCCATAGGAGCCGGGTGCCAGTACCGAGTAGAGCAGCACGATGAGCAAGGGGCCGACTGAGGCGATGGCTATCAGGACAAGAGCCGGCGCACTCAGCAGCCAGCGATTGGTAATTTCTTTTTTCTGCGCCGCCGAAGCGGCCTGTCTCGTCCGCTCGGTCATTGTCTCAATCCTTCAGGATCTGTGCTGCGCCTTCGCTGATGTTGAGTGACACCGCGTCACCGGCGGAAAAGCCGATCGGGCCGATGCGGCTGTTCTGCTGCCGGATGGTGAAAAGCGACGTGTCCGGAAGCCTGACGCGGATATGAGTGTCGGTGCCGAGATAGGTGAGGTCCTCTATCTGGCCATTGAGCACTGCCGTGCTGGAGGGCGTGGAGAGCTGCGCGTGTTCGGGCCGGATGACGATCGTTACCTTACCTTCCGGCATGTGGTCCACGGGGTAGGTGGCGTCCAGCAGGCTGCCATTGGGCAGGCGAACTCTGGTCCTTGGGCCATCGATGGAAATCACGTCGGCGGCGAGGAAGTTGGTTTCGCCGATGAAATCGGCGACGAAACGTTCTGCCGGGCGATCATAGATTTCCCAGGGCGCCCCGACCTGCCGGACTTCCCCATGGGACATGACGGCAATCCGGTCGGACATGGCGAGCGCCTCCTCCTGATCGTGGGTGACGAAAATGAAGGTGATGCCGGTTTCCGCCTGCACCCGTTTCAACTCGACCTGCATTTCCTTGCGCAGTTTGTAGTCGAGCGCGGAGAGCGGTTCGTCGAGCAGCAGGACTTTCGGCTTCGGCGCCAGTGCGCGGGCAAGCGCCACGCGCTGCTGCTGTCCGCCGGAAATCTGCATGACCTTGCGGTTGCGCATCGCTTCCATATGAACCAGCGCCAGCATTTCTTCGACGCGGGCGGCAATTTCCGTCTTTGGACGACCCAGCATTTCAAGCCCGAAGCCGATATTCTGGGCAACGGTCATATGCGGGAAGAGCGCGTAGTTCTGGAAGACCGTGTTGACCGGGCGCTTGAAGGGCGGCAGCGGCGCTATATCCTCGCCATAGAGCAGGATTTCGCCATCCGTCGGGAAATCGAAACCGGCAATAAGCCTCAAAAGCGTTGTCTTGCCGCAGCCGGAAGGACCCAGAAGCGTGAAGAACTCGTTTTGCCTTATATTCAGGAAGATGTTGCTGAGGGCGGTGACCTGGCCGGCGCCGTCACCATAGACGCGACCGACGCTTCTGACTTCGATTGCAAGTTCCTGCTGTTTTCTCAAGCACGCCTCACATTTCGTTGCTCGTCATTGCAACTAAAGACAGCATTTCATGCCAAATTGTCGCGGGCAAGCTGCGTTTGCGACATGACGGAAATAATAGGCAAGACACATGCCAGATGATTGCGTTCCGGGTGCAGGAGGTGCGTGTTTCTGGTGTTTCTATGTGATGATCTGCCGCTGATGCCGGCGCTATTCCGCGTCTTGTCACACGGAAAGCGTTGATAATAAATCTTTCAAAAACAATAGCTTGTTTTTTGCCAATTCCTCTCAGGGTCGTGGTTGTTGCCGATCCGGCTATATGCGATATCCAATGCAACGACGAGTTTTTCAGGTGAGGACAGGCAATGGCAGCAAGCGATCTTTTCGTTTCGGTGGATGATGGCGAGTGGGTAAACCCCGAGCCCGGCGTAACGCGCCGCATCATGAGCTATCTGCCCGAGATGATGATGGTGGAGGTCGTGTTCGAAAAGGGCGCAATCGGCTCCAAGCATTCGCATCCGCACATCCAGGCAAGCTATGTTGCTGATGGCAGTTTCGAAGTCACGATCGATGGCCGGACCGAAACGTTGAACAAGGGCGGCAGCTTCATCGTGCCGCCGGATCTGGTCCACGGCGTCAAGGCGCTGGAGGCCGGGCGTCTGATCGACGTTTTCACCCCGCATAGGGCCGAATTCCTCAAATAATGTCCTTTCGCCGTGGTTGCGGCTGAAACGAAGAAAAGCCGGTCGCATCGCTGCGGCCGGCTTTTGTATTTTGCGTCGTGTCTGTGCTTCCGAAGCCCGATCGAACGCAAAAGCGCCCGGTGGAAGCCGGGCGCCTGATCTTCTCGTTTGAGGCTGTTCCTTTAGTTCATCAGCAGACGCGGCAGCCACATGGAGAACATCGGCACATAGGTGACCAATGCCATGGCGAGGAACAGCGCGCTGTAGAAGGGCAGGATCGACTTCATCACCTCGCCTACCGAAATCTCACCGATGGCGCAGCCGATGAACTGCGTGGTGCCGACCGGCGGCGTGTTGAGGCCGAGTGCGCAGTTGAGCAGCATGACCATGCCGAACTGAACCGGGTCCATGCCGTATTGCATGGCGATCGGCAGGAAGATCGGCGTGCAGATCAGGATCGTCGAGGCCATATCCATGAACGTGCCGAGCAGGAACAGGATGATGTTGATCATCAGGAAGATGACGATCGGGTTGGTCGAAATGTTGCTCATCAGCTCACCGGTCATATCGGCAACGCCGTAGAGACCCATGAGATACTGGAACATGGTCGACACGCCGATCAACAGCAGGACGATACCGGTCGTCTTGACCGTCTTGGCGGCTGCGGCCAGGAAAGCTTCCCAGGTCATCGTGCGATAGATGAAGAAGGTCAGAAGCATCGTGTAGATCACGGCGATGGAAGCGGATTCCGTGGCGGTGAAGATGCCCGAAACGATACCGCCAAGGATGATGACCACGATCAGCATGCCCGGTGCCGCTGCAGCAAGCGAACGCATGACGATGTGCCAGCCGGGGAAGGTACCTGCCGGGTAACCACGTTTTCTTGCGACGTAATAGGCCGCGCCGAGGTTGCAGACCATCAGAAGCAGGGCAGGCATGATACCGGCTGCGATCAGAGCGCCGATCGAGGCCTTGCCGCTGGCAGCCAGTGCATAGATGATCATGTTATGGCTGGTTGGCATCAGCGCGCCGACGAGTGCGGCATGCGTCGTGACGTTGACCGCATAGTCGGCGTCATAACCTTCCTTCTTCATCATCGGGATCATGACGGCGCCCATGGCCGAGACGTCGGCGACGGGGGAGCCGGCGACACCGCCGAAGAGGGTGCAGGCGACGACGTTCGACATGCCGAGACCGCCGCGGACATGGCCGACCATGGCCTTGGCTGCGTTGACGATCTTGTCGGCGACGCCGCCATGCAGCATCAATTCACCGGAGAAAATGAAGAAAGGAATGGCGAGAAACGAAAATACGTTCATGCCCGCCATCATCTGCTGGAAGCCGACGGCGATCGGAAGACCTTCATAAAGAATGGTGCAAAGCGCCGACAGGCCGATCGCGAAGGCAACCGGGATCCCCGCAACGAGGAAGCCGACAAAAGTGATACAAAGAATGGTTAGTGCCATGACGGTACGACCTCCGCCTTACGGAAAATGGCGATGATATGTTCAACTGAAAACATGATGATAAGGACGCCCGAGACAGCGAGCGGAATATAGCGCACGGCCTCCGTCACATGGAGATTGGGCATCAGGTAGGGAGCAACCGACCAGCCGAGAACCCAGCCGTTATAGGCCATGGCGGCCCCGAACAGGCAGATGGCGATGTAGATGACGAGTTCCACATAGCGTTGCATGTATTGGGGCAGGAGAACGGTGAGCGAGTCGAGGGCGATGTGCCCCGCATCACGGACGCCGACGGCAGCGCCGATCATGGTGACGTAGAGAATAAGGACGATTGCGAGGTTTTCCGTCCAGCTGGGTGAATCGTTCAGCACGTAACGGCCGAAAACCTGATAGAAGACGACGGCCACAAGCGTCAGAAGACCGGAAATTGCCAGTATCATACCGATCTTGGCAAGCGGTGCGTTGATGCTCGTGAGCAATCCCGTCATCGCGGGTGGATGACTGGTTTCAGATTTGCTGTGGGTGTTCATGTTATCCCCCGGGCGCACCCACCCGAAAACCTGGCCCGGTTTTCTGAGCGTGTTATGCGCGGTGTCTTGAGGTTCGCAGTGCCCGGCGCCTGATATCCGCGTGCGGGCGGTAGGAGCAGGAAGCAGCACCGGACTGGAGCTGCTTCCTTCATGAGTTACTTGGTTTCCTGGATCCGCTTGATGAGATCCTGAAGCTCAGGAGTCTTGGCGAACTGGGCGTAAACAGGCTTCATAGCGTCGATGAATTCCTGCTTGTCGTTGACATCACCGATGATGCTGCCTGCCTTTTCAACGATTTCCCTGGATTTCAGCTCACGTTCGTCCCACAGGCGACGCTGCTCGACAACCGAGTCCTTGGCAGCCTTGCGGATCAGAGCCTGATCTTCCGGCGGCAGCTTGTCCCATAGCGGCTTGGAGAAAAGCAGCAGTTCCGGCACCATGGCATGTTCGGTGCGGGTGAAATACTTGGCGGCTTCATAGTGATGCGACGATTCGTAGGACGGGTAGTTGTTTTCGGCGGCATCGATAATGCCGGTCTTCAGGCCGGTATAGACTTCGCCCATCGGCATCGGCGTCGCGTTGGCGCCGAGAGCCTGGACCATCGCAACGAACATGTCCGACTGCTGGACGCGGATCTTCATGTTCTTCAGGTCGGCCAAGGTCCTGATCGGCTTCTTGGTATACATCGAACGCGAGCCGCTGTCGTAGAAGGCAAGGCCGATCATACCCTGTTTTTCGAGTGCCTTCAGCACCTCCTCGCCGATCGGACCGTCGAGAACCTTGCGTTCATGCTCCGTCGAGCGAAAGATGAACGGCAGTGAGATGACGATGGTTTCCGGCACCATGTTATTGACCACGGCGGCGCTGATGCGCAGCATGTCGAGGCCGCCGATGCGCAGCTGTTCGATCGTGCCGCGTTCGTCACCCAAGGCGCCGTTCGGAAACACCTTGACGCCGAGGCGGCCATTGGTGCGCTCGGACAGGATCTTGCCCATATACATTGCGCCCTGAACCGTTGGGTAGTCATTGGGGTGAATGTCGGCCGACCTGAAATCGCGTGACATGGCCGGGGACGCAAGAAGAACACCAGCTGCGCCAGCAGCAAGGAGCATCGTGCGGATTGTCCTGAGAGTTCGTTTCATTTGTATTTCCTCCATTAAAATCGATTGAACTAGAGATTTGGCCAGCCGCTTCCGGTGCCGGAAATGGATCCTGGTGATCCATTCCCGGCTTGCCGAAAGCCGATTTGCGATAGTCTCGTTCAGTTGACGCCTAGGCGTCGTTCAGAGCCGATACGCTTTCTTTGCGAGCGTATAGGCAAGCTCCGTGGCAAGCTCGAAAGCTTCTTCCTCCCGGAGCCTGTGTTCGCTGACGAGCCGCGCCAGGAAGGCGCAATCCACCCGTCGAGCAACATCGTGGCGCGCCGGTATGGACGGGAAGGCGCGCGTATCATCATTGAAGCCGACCGTGTTGTAGAAACCGGCCGTTTCGGTCGTCATCTCGCGGAAGCGCCGCATGCCTTCCGGGCTGTCGTGGAACCACCATGCAGGTCCAAGCCGGAGTGCCGGATAGGCGCCTGCCAGCGGAGCCAGCTCGCGGGCATAGGAGGTTTCATCGAGGGTGAAGAGCACGACGGTCAGGTCGCGTTCTGCGCCAACGGCATCGAGCAACGGCTTCAGGGCGCTGACATAGTCGGTGCGGCCCGGAATATCGAAGCCCATGTCGCGCCCATGATTGGCGAACACGGTCGGCGAATGGTTGCGTCTGGAACCCGGATGGATCTGCAGCACAAGCCCGTCGTCCAGGCTCATCTTCGCCATTTCCGTCAGCATCTGGCCGCGGAACAGCTTGTGATCATCCGCATCGGACTTGCCTGCGCGTATACGGCCAAACAGCGCCGCAGCTTCCTGGTCAGACAGGTTGGCCGTATCTGCCGTCGCGTGACCATGGTCCGACGACGTGGCGCCGAAGGACTTGAAGTAGGCGCGACGTTTCCGGTGGGCCGCAAGATAACCCGTCCACGAGCCGGTATCTTCGCCCGTCATGTCGCCCAGCTGGTCGAGATTGGCGGAGAAGCCTTCGAAATCGGGATCGACCACGGCGTCCGGCCGGTAGGCCGTAACCACGCGGCCGTCCCAGCCGCTTTCACGGATCGCCCTGTGCCAGCGGAGGTCGTCAAGTGCGCCTTCGGTGGTTGCGATGACTTCGATGTTGAACCGCTTGAAGAGCGCGCGGGGCCGATATTCCGGCATAGCAAGCTTTTCAGCGATCAGGTCGTAGGCCCTGTCCGCGGTCTTGGCGGTCAATGGTTCATCGATGCCAAACAGGTTGGAAAGGACATAATCCATCCATTGGCGTGTCGGCGTGCCACGGAAAAGGTAATAGTTTTCAGCGAAAAGCCGCCAGATCCGGCGACCATCGGTTTCAACGGTCGACCCGTCGAGACGGCGTACACCGAGATCCTCGAGGCGGATGCCCTGGCTGAAAAGCATTCGGAAAATATAATGATCGGGAACGATCAGAAGCTGGGCCGGATCCGGAAAAGGTTCATCAAGGGCATACCATTTGGGATCGGTATGACCGTGAGGACTGATGATCGGGAGATCCGAGACCGTCTTGTAAAGTGCTTGAGCAATGGAACGAATACTGTTTTCGGCCGGAAATAAAACGTCAGAATGTATAAGTGATTTCATTGGGGAGCCGACCTCCTTTCGACGAGATCAACGCTAGATTGCCGTCAATCGAGATGTCAATGACCTCATCGAATTGAGCTTCAGGTTGAATTTCTTGATGTTTGTCTATTTTGGATTGCGCGAAATTTTCGAGAAATCCGCATTGAATCATGGTCATAAATTCCACCTCGGCGATGCTGCCAAAATCGCAAAATCCGGAATTCTGACAGATCAAGTGTGCGAAATTGTCGCAGGGGCTTGAGCGTTTGGTCGAAGGTGTCGCAGTCCCTCCAAGCCCCCGCAAGGGCGGTTTGTCTGTTTCCAGAATGGTTCTCCGGGAGGCTGCCGTGTCATTCCAGCCGGACGATTTGCGACATTCCCCATTTCTGGACGCGGGTCCTTACAAGAGGCTTCTCCCTCAATCCCAGCCGGCAGGGACTGCCAGTCCTATTAAAAATCCAGATAAACCGCTGAAATATTTCAGCTAATATTGATATGGTGACGATCGTCAATTTTTGATTGTCACCAAAAATGTCGCACGTCATCGTTGAAATTAGCTGTTCAATGTCACCCATATGGTAGTATATGTTGGTTGCAGTGAAGTTCCAGGAGGAAGGCGAGGTCGCGGAGATGACACCGAAAATGGGTTGGATGGCGGAATGCGCCAAAAGCAGCGGCGCTGATTGTCGTTGCCGGTCCGCGAATGTTGGGCCTGGCTGAAATCGGCGGTGCCGACAAGGGCAGAGGCCCCCAGCGGCACTTCCAGTCTCGCTTCGGTTCTGTCCAGGTAAGGCAGTTTTCCGCTGGTTCGACGTTGTTGAATGCGGAAGCAGGTACGGTGTGTACCTCTATCCGTACCAATCATATCGGTTTTGTTCTATGCACGCTATGCGTGTTTGTTTTGAATTGAAAACCCGGGGCTTTACTTTGCCTTCAAGGACCATGGAAATATGCGGCAGCACGATCTTCAACCATCAAAGTGCCGATGGGCAGGGAGGCGAAGAGGACAGCTTGGCTCTGCCGCAACAGAAAAGATGAGTAACTGAATGGTCGATCGCAGCCGTTCCCGCCTGACGAACCAGGTGTTCGAGAAAATCCGGGAAGATATAGTATGCGGCCGTCTCGCTCCGGATGCCCCCCTATCCGAGGCGGACCTTTGCCAGCAACTCGAAGTGAGCCGGACGCCCGTGCGCGAAGCTCTGATCAAGCTTGCGGAAGAAGAGCTGGTCGTCATCTATCCGCATTTCGGCACCTTTGTTGCGCCGATTTCACTCGAGGCCGTCACAGTCGGTCAGTATATTCGGGAAAAGCTGGAATGCGCCCTGGTGGAAGATGCGATAAAACGTATCGATGACGATGGACGCGAGCGCATTCGCGCCAATCTGCGGGAACAGGCCGCCTTTGTCGGGAACGGCGATGCATTCTACACGCTCGACAACGTTTTCCACTCCCTCATCGCTGAACTCAGCGGTTATGCGGGGGCATGGAATGCGATCCTGCGGGCGAAGACGCAGCTCGATCGCGTCCGTTATCTCACCACCCAGGACAGCGATCGAATGGCCGTGACCCTGATCGAACATCAGATGATCGCGGATGCGATCATAGCGGGGAATGCCGAAGCGGCGGTGGTTCATATGCGTGCCCATCTGCGGACCGTTTTCGGTCATCTCGATGGTCTTGGCCTGGATGCGCCCCGGCCACGCCTGCCGTCTCGCAAGCGTGGCGGCAGAGGCGGTTCGGTTCCAGCTGAAACATGATGGAAGGCTTCGGCCCGACAGCCGAGGCGAACGACAATTCAACTAGTTCGATGCCTGGCCCTGGAGACCGGCCGGCAATGCACCCGGCATGGGAGCCGGATCAGGAGAAAGATAGACATGATCAAGAATAGCATTTGCCTTCATCCTGCCGACAATATCGAGATCGCATTGCGCGATCTGGCCGCTGGCGACATCCTGACGACAAGCGGTGTTGCTACAGGCCAGGCCATCGGCCGCGGACACAAGATTGCGACCGCTGCGATTCCGGCCGGCGGCAATGTGCTGCGCTACGGCCAGATCATCGGCCAGGCCAAGGCGGATATCGCGCCGGGAGATCATGTGCATGTCCACAACCTCGGCATGGGCGAGCATGAGCAGGATTATGCTTTCGCCAGCGCCAATACGCCTCTGCCCGAAGCGACCGAGGCCCGGACATTCATGGGCTACAGACGCGCGGACGGCAAAGTCGGCACCCGAAACTATATCGGCATCCTGACGACGGTGAACTGTTCCGGCTCGGTCGCGCGTTTCATCACGGAAGCGGCCGAAAAGTCCGGTCTGCTCGATGAGTTCCCGAATGTCGACGGCATCGTGCCGATCTCGCATGGCACGGGCTGTGGCATGTCGTCGGATGGCGAAGGTTATGCCACGCTGTTTCGCACGCTTTCCGGTTATGCGCAGAACCCGAATTTCGGCGGCATTCTTCTGGTCGGGCTTGGCTGCGAGGTGATGCAGATCCCCGATCTCGTCGGCGGCCGGCGCATCCGGCAGGATGGCATGTTGCGCTACATGACGATCCAGCAGGAAGGCGGCACACGCAAGACGATCGAAAGAGGTCTCGAAGAGCTGCGCGGCGTTGCCGAATTCGCCAACCGTACAACCCGCACGCCTGCCCCGGTTTCGGAAATCACGGTCGGCATGCAATGCGGCGGCTCGGACGGCTATTCGGGCATCACCGCCAACCCGGCTCTGGGTTATGCGTCCGACCTGCTGGTGCGCCACGGCGGCACGACCATTCTTTCCGAAACCTCGGAAGTCTATGGCGCCGAACATCTTCTGACGCGTCGCGCCGAAACTGCCGAGATCGGCAACAAGCTGATCGAACGGCTGAAGTGGTGGGAGGAGTATTGTGCCCGCAATGGCGGCGAGATGGACAACAATCCATCTCCCGGCAACAAGAAGGGCGGCTTGACGACGATCCTGGAAAAGTCGCTCGGCGCGGTCGCCAAGGGCGGCACCGCTCCCCTGCTCGGTGTCTACAAGTTCGGCGAAAAGATCGACCGCAAGGGTTTCGTCTTCATGGACAGCCCCGGTTTCGATCCGTGCTCGGTCACCGGCCAGGTGGCGTCGGGCGCCAACCTGATCGTCTTTACCACCGGCCGCGGCTCGGTTTCCGGCTACAAGCCGACACCCTGTATCAAGATCTCGACCAATTCGGAAATGTACGAGCGGATGAAGGACGACATGGACCTCAACTGCGGTGACATCGTCACCGAAGGGGTCACCATAGAGGAAAAGGGCAGGGAGCTTTTCGAACTGATCATCCGGGTTGCCTCCGGTGAACAGACGAAGAGCGAAGAGTTGGGTTATGGCGGTGCGGAATTCGTGCCATGGCAGATCGGGGCCGTAATGTGACGGTTCTGCTTGGCTTGGGAGCGGTGTTTTTCGAAGCGCTGCTGCCTGTTGCATCTCATGAATTGGATGGTCCGGTGTCTTGATCTCGCCGGGCCGTCTTTTTATCACCTGCCCCATAACGACCGATGGCAGGTTCAACCGTGCCTTGACATAGCGGCCGTTGATCTGCCGCAAGGTTGACATCGACGATGCTGATTACGACGGTGCTGCGACATTCCGTACAAAAGCGGTATTCGCTAGGAGCATGGTTTTCCTGCTGGATGGCATTAAGTGCATGAGAGTTCTGATCGTAGACGATGAAACCCTGGCACGCGACGAGCTGAAGTCGCAGCTCGCGAACGAGTGCGATATCGAAATCGTCGGCGAGTGCGCCAATGCGATCGAAGGGATTGCGGCGATCAATCGGCTATCGCCGGATGTCATGTTTCTCGACATTCATATGCCGCAGGTGACGGGTCTGGAAATGTTGAGGATGATCGATCCCGACCGGATGCCGCGCGTCGTCTTCCTGACGGCCTATGAGGAATATGCGTTGCGGGCTTTCGAGGAGAACGCCTTCGACTACCTGCTGAAGCCGATCCAGGACGAGCGGATGCAGAAGACCCTGGCCAGGCTCAGGAAGACAAATTCGGACCAGCGGGAAAAGCTGCTCGATGTCGCACCGCCGCTGCGCCATATCCCATGTACCGGACTCAACCGTATCCGTCTGATGAAACTGGAGGAGGTCGAGGCGATCTTTTCCAAGCCGGGCGGCATCTATGTGCTTGGCGATGACGGGCATGAGCACTTTACCGAGCTGACGCTGCGCACGCTGGAAGAGCGGACAAAGCTGATCCGCTGCCATCGTCAGTACATGGTCAATGCTGAGCATATCAAGGATATCGCGCTTGGCGATAACGGCGTTGCGAATATCCTCACGCTTGGCGGCCGTTCCATTCCTGTCAGCCGGCGGTTCCTTGGGCCGCTGAAAGAGCAGCTCGGCATCCTCTGATATTTGCAAATACGAAACCCGGGCNNATGTGGGAGACATGCGCCGGGTTTTGAGGCTTCGGGAGGAATTGAAGCCTCAGGGAAGCTCTTTATTCTGCGGGTGCAAGTGCAAGCCTTTCAGCCTCGCCATTCTGGCCGGTACGCAGCATGTCCTTCCACTTGAAGAGCGCCGAGACCAGAACGATGACGCCCAGCACCATCATGATGATCGACAGGATTGCATTGACCGGATTGTAGCCCTTGGCGGCTTCGTTCAGGTAGACATTGGCGATCATCCAGTAACCGGCATAGTTCACCGTCACGAACAGGTAGGCGAGTGGGATCAGGCAGGTCAGCATGTAGATGCGCTTGGCCGACATGCGCAGGATGATGGTGGCGCCGATGGTCAGCCCGAGCGAGGCCATCATCTGGTTCGAGACACCGAACAGGGCCCAGACCGAGTTGATGTCGCCCGAGTTCAAGAGATAACCCCAGAGCAGGCAGGCGAGGATGCTGGCGAAGATCGAGCCGGGCAGCCAGTTGATCTGCTTCATCGGAGCCCAGAGGTCACCTAGAATGTCCTGGATCAGGTAGCGCGCGACGCGGGTGCCCGAGTCGATGGCGGTCAGGATGAAGACGGCCTCGAACATGATGACGAACTGGAAGAAGTAGGCGGCCAGCGTCTTGAACCAAGGAATGCTGGTGAAGATCTCGGTCATGCCGACGGCGAGCGTCACGGCGCCACCGGTGCGGCCGGCAAGGTCCATGCCGATCGCCTGTTCGAGACGCGGCAAGTCCTGAACGGTCATGCCGAGCGTGGCGAAGACTTCCGGCGATGCGTTGATGGCGAAATAGTCGGCCATCGGCAGTGCGGTTGCGGCGATCAGGGCAAGCACGGCGACGAGGCATTCGACCAGCATCATGCCGAAGGCGACCGGGCGAATGTCGCTCCACTTGTCGACCAGCTTCGGCGTCGTGCCCGAGCCGATGAAGGCGTGGAAACCCGAGATTGCGCCGCAGGCAATGGTGATCGAGATGAACGGCCAGACCGGACCGGCCAGAACCGGGCCGCCGCCGTTGATGAAGTCGGTGAGGGCCGGCATCTTGATTTCGGGGTTGATGATGACGACACCGACGACGAGAGCGGCAAACACGCCGATCTTGAGGAAGCTCGACAGGTAACCGCGCGGGGTCAAGAGCAGCCAGACCGGCAGGGCGCTGGCGAGGAAGGCGTAGATCGGCAGCATGACGCCGAGCGCATCATACTGGAAGGTGAACCACTGGCCGAGTGCCGATTCCTGCACGTAGGGGCCGGCGAAGACCGAGGCGAGGATCGCAAAGAGGCCGACATAGGTGGCGATCTTGCCGTTGCCGCCCATCTTCTCATAGAGGCCGACAGCCATGGCGATCGGGATCGTCATGAAGACGGCGAACGTGCCCCAGGGATTGCGTTCCAGCGCATGCACCACGACCATCGACAGGCCGGCCATGGTGATGGTGATGATGAACAGCATGGCAAGACCGGTGCACCAGCCTGCAACCGGGCCGAGCTCGGCCTTGGCGACTTCCGACAGCGACGAACCCTTGTGCTTCATCGAAGCGAAGAGCACGACCGTATCATGCACCGCACCACCGATGACGCAGCCGACGAGCAGCCAGATGAGGCCGGGCAGGTAACCGTATTGGGCTGCGAGCACCGGACCGACCAGCGGGCCGGCGGCGGCGATGGCCGCAAAGTGCTGGCCGGCATTCACCCACTTCTTGGTGGGTACGTAATTGCGTCCGTCAGCAAGCGTGTGCGACGGGGTTACTTCACTGTCATCGACGCCCAGAACCTTGCGAACGAAGAAGATACCGTAGAAGCGGTAGCAGATCGCGAGGATGCAGGCGGTGCCGATGACGATTGTCAGGGCGTTGGCCATGATGATGTCCCTCCTTATGGATGACACCAAGCTACATGTGCCGGTAACAAGCGGGAGTGGGCGTTTCGGTCAGCGGCGCCATCGCGCCGCGAGCGGCAGGGAATTGGACCTGAGTGGTGGAGCGGTTTTCGCGCCGAAGACGTTTCGCACCCGCGTAGGGTCCGATCAGGCTGTCGGCCAGAATCGAGCGACCTTCGAGCGGGCCCGCAATTGAGCTTTGACCGGGGTGCCGGCGTCATGGTCATGCCGATGTTCTGCTGGGTGATCGCAGCCCTCGTCACCCATCGGCAAGCGTAGGCTGACGGTGGTGAAGACCTCGGGTTCCCAGGTCACGTCGATGCCGTAGGCATCGCCGAAATGGCCTTTGGTGCGGCGGTCGACGATGTTCATGCCCAGACCCATATCCGCGCTCGGCTTCTTCTCGAACAGGCCGGCATTGTCGGTCACGGAGACGAGAAGCGTGCCGTTCTCGCATCTGGCCGCGATGGTGATCCGACCCTCGCCGATCAGCTGGGACGTGCCGTGCTTGATGGCATTTTCCACCAGCGGCTGGAGCGAAAAGGCAGGAAGCTGCACCTGCGACAGCTCCTCCGGCACGTTGATTGCGACCTGCAAATGATCGCGGAAACGCGCCTTCTCGATCTGCAGATAGGCGTTCACATGCTCGATCTCGTCGGACAGCGTGACAATGTCGTTCGTCCGCTTGAGGTTCTTGCGGAAGAAGGTCGAGAGGTTCTGGACGAGACCCCGCGCCTCACTGGCATCGATGCGGATGATCGCCGAAAGGGTGTTGAGCGTGTTGAAGAGAAAATGCGGGTTGACCTGTGCATGCAGGAGCTTGATTTCGGATTCGACCAGCATCTGCTTCTGGCGTTCATAACGCCCGGCGAGAATCTGTGCCGAGAGCAGGCGCGCCACGCCTTCGCCGAGCGAGCGATTGAAGGTCGAAAACAGTTTGGTTTTGGGCTCATAGAGCTTGATCGTGCCGATCACGGCGTTGTCTTCGCCTTTGAGCGGAATGACGAGCGACGATCCGAGCGGGCAGTTCTGATGGATCGAGCATTGATAGCTCACCTCGTCGCCATCGGCATACATGACCTTGTTTTCGGCGATCGCCTCCAGTGTCTGTGCCGAAGTGATGGCGCGGCCGGGTAGGTGATGATCGGCGCCGATGCCGATAAAGGCGAGGATCTTTTCCCGGTCAGTGATGGCGACAGCGCCGACATTGGCTTCTTCATAAAGGATGCGCGCGACCTTGGTGCTGTTTTCAGCGTTGAAACCATTGCGCAAAACGCCTTCGGCGCGTTCTGCGATCTTGAGCGCCTTGCTGGAGAAGATCGCCGAATGGGTTTCGAAAAGCCGCCGGCGGTCGCCCAGGATGTTCATGAACATCGCCGCGCCGACCGTGTTGGCTACCATCATCGGCAAGGCGATGGTCTGTACGAGATGGGCTGAATCGATGAACGGATCGGCGACGACCAGAATGATCGACATCTGCACGATCTCGGCAAAAAGCGTGACACCGGCGATCAGCGGCGGCCAGAAAAGGAGATCGGTCCTGCGCTTTCGCAGCAGATAGCTGTGCACCAAGCCGCCGATCAGACCTTCCGCAGTGGTTGCGATCGCACAAGCAAGTGCAGTGAACCCGCCGAGCGAATAGCGGTGCATGCCGCCGGTGAGGCCAACAGCCAAGCCGACGAGCGGTCCACCGAGAATGCCGCCGAGAACCGCGCCGATCGCCCGCGTATTGGCAATCGCCTCGTCGATATGCAGGCCGAAATAGGTGCCCATGATGCAGAACATCGAGAAAATGACGTAACAGGCCACTTTCCTCGACGGGCGCACGGTGACCTGCATCAGCGGCAGGAAAAGCGGTGTCTTGCTGAACAGATAGGCGATGACGAGATAGACGCATGTCTGCTGCAGCAGGCCGATAACAAGGTCTGTCCAGCCGAACATGGAAGGTCCTTCATTCTATCTTCGCCAACGGATGAGCCGTTCGAACACCGTGCCGAGACGATCCAGGCCGAGTAGCAGCATGCCCGCGATGCCGGGCGGTACACAACAGCTGTCGCGGACTTCACAGTGACCTTCTACGCGATCAGGCGAAGCCGGGCCATCGATTGTGGCCGGGGCTTTATCATCGGTCGGAGTTGAAGTGGAGCGCATGTCTTTCGTCGCGGCAGCGGATCGTCCCTGATTGATCCGTCATGAAGCTCACCGGTCATCAGGTTGCGCATTGACCTGCCTCAATAGAGGGAGCCGCTTCGATGCCGCCAGAGCTGTTCGAGGCCGGTGATCCGGCCCCGAGCACATTATAATGCTACTTGATCATCGGCAGAAGATCGGAGACAGACTTCTTGGCGTCGCCGTAGAACATCCGGGTGTTCTCTTTGTAGAACAGCGGGTTCTCGATGCCGGAATAACCGGTGCCCTGGCCGCGCTTGGAAACGAAGACCTGCTTGGCCTTCCATACTTCCAGAACCGGCATGCCGGCGATCGGGGAGTTCGGGTCTTCCTGTGCGGCTGGATTGACGATGTCGTTGGAGCCGATGACGATGACGACGTCGGTATTGGGGAAGTCGTCGTTGATCTCGTCCATTTCCATGACGATGTCGTAGGGCACTTTAGCTTCTGCAAGCAGCACGTTCATGTGGCCCGGCAGACGGCCGGCGACGGGATGAATGGCGAAACGCACTTCCTTGCCGCTCGCGCGCAGTTTTCGCGTCAGTTCGGAGACGGCCTGCTGGGCTTGTGCGACGGCCATGCCGTAGCCGGGAACGATGATGACGCTGTCGGCATCGTTCAGGGCATTGGCAACGCCTTCGGCGTCTATGGCGATCTGTTCGCCCTCGATTTCCATGGCAGGGCCGGTGGTGCCACCGAAACCGCCTAATATCACCGAGATGAACGAGCGGTTCATCGCCTTGCACATNNCACATGATGTAGGAGAGGATCGCACCGGAAGAACCGACCAGCGCGCCGGTGACGATCAGAAGGTCATTGCCGAGCGTGAAGCCGATCGCCGCTGCCGCCCAGCCGGAATAGCTGTTGAGCATCGAGACCACCACCGGCATGTCGGCGCCGCCGATGCCCATGATCAGGTGATAACCGATGAAGAAGGCAAGAAGCGTCATCAGGATCAGCGTCCAGACGCCTGCGCCGTTGCAGTAAGCAAGAAGCAGCAAGAGGGAGAGGCCTGCCGCACCGGCATTGAGGAAATGCCCGCCGGGCAATTTCTTCGCCTTGCCGTCGACCTTGCCGGAAAGCTTGCCGAAGGCGACGACCGAACCGGTGAAGGTGACCGCACCGATGAAGACGCCGAGGAAGACCTCGACCTTCATGATCGCCAGTTCGACCGGGTCCTTGTGAGCGAGGATGGCGGAAAAACCTTCGAGGGCCGCACGTGCAGCCTCGTCGAGGCCGCCAACGCGCCATGCTTCGATATGGGCGTTGTAGCCGATAAAGACGGCGGCGAGGCCGACGAAGGAGTGAAGCGCTGCCACAAGCTGCGGCATTTCCGTCATCTGCACGCGGGCGGCGACGTAATAACCGGCGACCGAGCCGGCGGCGACCATGATCAGGATGATCAGGCCTATGCCGAAGCTGGTGGCGACGCCCGGACCGAAGAAGGTGGCGATGACGGCGAGCGCCATGCCGATGATGCCGTACCAGACGGCGCGTTTGGCGCTTTCCTGGCCGGAAAGGCCGCCGAGCGACAGAATGAAGAGAACCGCAGCAGAAATGTAGGCGGCCGAAACGATACCGATCGTCATGATGATTACCCCCTACGCACTCAAGACTTCTGGAACATGGCGAGCATGCGCCGCGTCACGAGAAAACCGCCGACGATATTGATCGTCGCAACCAGAACCGAAAGAGCGCCGAGGATCACCACCAGCCAGTTGCCAGAGCCGATCTGCAGCAGCGCGCCGAGAATGACGATGCCGGAAATGGCGTTGGTGACGGCCATCAGCGGCGTGTGCAGCGAGTGCGAGACGTTCCAGATGACCTGGAAGCCGATGAAGCAGGAGAGCACGAAGACGACGAAATGGCTCATGAAGCTTGCAGGCGCATAGGCACCGACGATGAGCAGGAGGACGGTCGCGACGGCAAGCAGAATGGCCTGGTTCTTGGTCTGCGCCTTGAAGGCGGCGACTTCCTTGGCCCGCTTTTCCTCGGGCGTCAGCTCCTTGGCCTTTTCCTTCGGCTTCTGGGCGGCGATCGCCTGAATTTTCGGCGGTGGCGGGGGGAATGTGATCTCGCCATCCTTGGTGACGGTCGCGCCGCGGATGACATCGTCTTCCATGTTGTGGACGACGACACCGTCCTTGCCCGGTGTCAGGTCCGTCATCATGTGGCGGATGTTGGTTGAATAGAGCGTCGAGGACTGGGCGGCCATGCGGCTCGGGAAGTCCGTGTAACCGATAACGATGACGCCATTGTCCGAGACGATGCGTTCGTCGGCGACGGTGAGGTCGCAGTTGCCGCCGCGTTCTGCCGCCAAGTCAATGACGACCGAGCCGGGCTTCATCATGGCGACCATATCGGCGAGCCAGAGCTTTGGCGCATCACGGCCCGGGATGAGGGCGGTGGTGATGACGATGTCGATCTGAGGGGCCAGTTCGCGGAATTTCTCCAGCTGCTTTTCGCGGAACTCCGGCGAAGAAGGAGCGGCGTAGCCACCGGTGGCAGCGCCGTCCTGCTGGCTTTCCTTGAAGTCGAGGAAGACGAATTCGGCACCCATGGATTCTATCTGCTCGGCCACTTCCGGGCGAACGTCGAAGGCATAGGTGATGGCGCCGAGCGAGGTGGCGGTGCCGATGGCGGCCAGACCGGCAACACCTGCACCGATGACCAGAACCTTAGCCGGCGGTACCTTGCCCGCAGCTGTGACCTGACCGGTGAAGAAGCGGCCGAAATTGTTTCCGGCTTCGATGACAGCGCGGTAACCGGCGATGTTGGCCATGGACGAGAGCGCGTCCATCTTCTGGGCACGAGAAATGCGCGGCACCATGTCCATGGCGATGACGTTTGCGCCCTTGGCCTTGGCTTCCTCGAGAAGAGCCGTGTTCTGTGCCGGGTAGAAGAAGGATATCAGGGTCTTGCCGGGGCCGAGCTTTTCGACCTCTGCCGTTTCCGGCGGGCGTACCTTGGCGATCACGTCGGAGGCTTCGATCAGCGCGTCAGCCGTATCGACCACCGTCACGTCGGCGGCGCGGTAGGTGTCATCCGAAAAGCCGGCAAGTTTGCCCGCGCCCGCTTCGATCAAACAGTCGTAGCCCAGCTTCTGCAAGGCCTGCGCACTGTCCGGCGTCATCGCGACGCGAGCCTCGCGGTCCGCGCGCTCTTTTAGAACTCCGATCTTCAACGGTGTCGTCCCCACTTCGTTTTCTTCGTGCTGTCACCAGCAGGTTGCCAGTATTCTTGCCATGCAGTGTTACGGCAAGGATTTCTGCGCGGAAAGGTCAGCAATGGTACTTGCCGGTACGCCGAACACAAGAGGGTGATCTTGCCGCAAGTCTTCCTTTTCTGCTGTGTTTCTTGTTTAGCGCCGCAATTTTACGACGTGCAGGGCGGTTTTGCGGGATAATCTGCATGCCGACAGCGACGATAGGTCGCTGGCCTGTCGCCAATGCGAACTAGGCTATCGAGGTATCCCGCAGCATGTTTCGCGTTGACGCTGAATTGGAAACTCAGGCTATCGCGGTCACATGTACCTTGGGCAGCTCACCCATATTCCATTTGCCGTCGATTGCCCGTTCGATCTGGGCTGCCAGTTGCAGCAGCAGCCCGTCGCGGCCGAGCCCGGTCTGGATCTGCATGCCGAGAGGCAGGCCGTTGGCGTGTCTGGCGAGCGGCAGGCTGAGGCCGGGTGTGCCGCAGAGATTGCTGAACGGGGTATAGGCGAAAAAGCCCCAGAGATTGGCGAACCAGTCGAGAGCGGACGGATTGTCGGTCATGGTCAGATATTGCGTCGTGCCGATCGGCGGTGTTTCCCGCGCCGTGATCGGCGTCAGCACGATGTCCCATTTTTCGTAGAATTCACCGAAGGCGCGGGCGGTCTCGTTAAAGGCGAGCTGCATGTCGGCGCGGTCCGTGTAGGTCGCATCCTTGCCCTGTTCCCAGATGCGGATGTTCATCGGTTCGATCAGATCGGCCGGCGGCTTGTCGAGACCTCGCATGCGCAGGAGGTTGTTCACCGTCTGGGCGAAATTGGTGATGTAGCAGGCCGTCTGGGCGGCATAGGCTTTTTCGAAGTCGATTGATGGATTTACCCATTCGACGTGATGGCCGAGGGTTTCGAAGAAGCGCGCGACGCGCTCCAGTTCCGAGGCGATGTGTGGGGTTGATCTGTAAGGTCCCCATTCGTGGGAGACGGCGATGCGCAGCGGTTTCGGATCGCGCTCGATCAGGTTGAGGAAAGGTTCGTCGGGCGACCAGTAGGGCATGAATTCGCCCGGTGCGCCGCCCCGGCAATTGTCTACGAAGGCCGCGGTGTCGCGCACGGTTCTGGTGATGCAGCCCTGAGTCGAGACGACGGAGGTGAAATCGGAGGCCGCAGGCGCTATGGAGAATGTGCCGCGGGATGATTTCAGTCCTATGCCGCCATTGACGCCGGCCGGAATGCGGATCGAGCCGCCGCCATCTGTCGCATGGGCAAGCGGCACGACACCGGCGCCGACCATGACGGCAGACCCCGCCGAGGAACCGCAACTGGTGAAGTCGGTATTCCATGGGTTGCGGGTGACATAAAGCGCCGGATTTTCCGCCGAGCTGCAGCAGCCGAATTCGGGTGTTGTGGTGCGGCCGATGACGTTGAGGCCCGCCGCCTTCATCTTCGTCGTCAGAAACGTATCCGAGGTCGGGCGGTTGCCCTTCATGTAGAGCGAACCCTGTTCCTGCAACCTTCCGGCAAGCGTCGGGCCGAGATCCTTCAGGAGAAAGGGCAGGCCCGCAAATGCACCTTCGGGATTTGCGCCGTTGACCGTGGCGTCGGAAACCGCATCCTCGAAAATCTCGATCACGCCGTTGATCTGCGGGTTGACTGAGCTGATCGCCGTTGCCGCCTGTGCTGCGAGTTCGGATGCGGTTACCTCTCCATCTTTTACCAGTTGCGCAAGGCCAAGTCCGTCTTTGCCGAACCATTCGGCCCAGCTCATCAGCATCGTCATCTGCATTCCCCAATGTTTTCGTTCTAGCGAAATTCTATTTTTGAAAAGCCAGGCCAGAACGGCCAGTGCAGGCGTGCAGATAATCACGCCTCACGCAGGGTGTCTCAGGGAATTTGTTGCGATGCGAAAAAAGGGGGAGCGCTAGCTCTCGCTCCTGCTGGAAAAATCCTGCGGCTCATCCTTTTTGAGTTCCTGTTCATGCAGGTACCGGAGATAGGCGACATATCCGGAAAGATAATGTTCGACGTCGTCGATGCGCACCCGGAAGGCGTGGTGGCGGATGAAGAAGGAGCCGAGGATCTTTCTGGGATTGCGCATGAACATCGCCATCTCGGGCCAGAAATGTCCGTTCAGCAGGTAATGCGCGCGTTTTTCCAGCGCCCGTTCGAAGCGTTTGGGGTCTAGGTGGTTCAAAAGATGCGGGAAGCGACCGTCGATCTTCAATCTT
The DNA here is from genome assembly GCA_002500765.1 of Neorhizobium sp. UBA7851. Lineage (GTDB taxonomy): Bacteria > Pseudomonadota > Alphaproteobacteria > Rhizobiales > Rhizobiaceae > Neorhizobium. Next base: position 6,417 of record DLSX01000104.1, on the reverse strand, counting down.
GTCAGGACCTGGCGCGTTGCCATCATCAGTTCCAGCAGCGTCGGGAAGGTCGTGATCCGGTTGGCGACGAAATCGAGGTGATCGGCAATGTTGTCGATGGCGAAACGGTAGTAGTCTTCTTCAGGGCGATGCCGTGTCAGCTCGTTGGCGCAATAGGCAAGCCAGTGGTCGTGATGGCGCGTGTGGTTATTGCGAATGAAATGGCCGAAGGCGAGTTCGACGGCGTTGAGCCAGCGCTCGTCGCGAAGCTGGTCGTAGAGCCGCATCAGGGCGAAGACGGCCTCTCCCTCGTAATAGATGGTGCGAAATTCCTGCCGGGTTTCGAGGCTCGGGAATGTCAGGACATGGCGGAAGGCGCCGGTCTTTTCGTCCTGCATGAAGCAGATGCCGGAGGCGAGCCGTTCCATCAGCTCGTCGTGCCGGTCGTCATCGAAGACGCTGGCATATTTGGCCAGCGCCAGGATTGCGACGGCGTTTCCTCCGAGCTTGATCTCGTTGTTGGCCTCGATGAGAAAAGCCGCGATCCTGCCATTCGGCAGAAGTGCATGAACGATCAGGTCGCGCGTCAGGCAGGAGATCGACTGGTGGATTGCCTCACGCAGCAACGGAGTGCAGGTCAGCTCGTAGGCTTCGATCATCGCATAGGTGGTGCTGGCATGGCGAAGCGTGTTGTAGGTGCCGATCTCCCGGTCGAAGCAGGGATGATAGCCGTAGACAAAGCGACCATCGGGGCCGACCTGCCGCGCCAGGAATTCGGAACTGTCATAGATGAGCGAGGTGACCTGCCCGACATCCAGCTTGTCGATCACCCGGCGACCGGCATTCAGGCCGGAAGGGTGAAGGGGGTAAACCGTCGTTCCATCGAAAAAGGCACCGCTACTGGCGAAGGGATAGATCACCTGATCATCTGCAAATTCCGGTGGCTGGTGATCGGGGAAGCGCGTGCCGAAATAGAGAAGAAAGTTCTTCTCGTTCAGTTCTGCCGCGACCTGCTTGTTGCCGCCATAGAGCATCGCATTGGCGTTGAGTTCCTGTTCAAGAAAGGCGGTTTCGAAACCCGCGTCCAGGGAGATGCCGAGGCGGAAATAGTTGCGCTTCGTGTCGTTCAGCACGTCGCGAAGTTCGGCCCAGGTCGAGGCTTCCAGCGCGGTCGGCCAATCGACCCGCAGCCAGCGATACCGGCCGGACTGACGGCGCTGAATGGTGCTGATGGCGTCCATGCCGGCCTGCCAGGCGGCATCGAAAGACGGGCCGCGGGCGATGGTGACGCTTGCCCGCTCCTCGCCATCCGAGCAGGAGAAGAACAGGACATGGGCCGGATAGGGCGCGGGCAGGGGACGGCAGGCGGTTCGCACGTGGTCCTGCAGCAGGGTCATATCCGGTGGCGTGGTCATGCGATCCTCCCTCTCTACCGCTCGCGCATAGCCTCTTTGGCCTTGTTGAAGGGTTTCAGGAGATAATCCATCACGCTCTTCTGGCCGGTATGGATATCGACGGTGGCGACCATGCCGGGCGAGATCGGGAATATCTTGCCGGCATGATTTTCCAGCGCGTCCTTCTCCGTCTTCACGAAGACGCGGTAATAATAGATCTCGGGATCTACCTCGTCCTGGATCGTGTCCGGTGAGATGGTGACGACCTTGCCCTCGAGCCCGCCATAGATGGCGTAGTCATAGGCGGTGATCTTCACCGTGGCGCGCTGGTCGGGATGGATGAAGGCGATGTCGCGCGGCAGGATGCGGGCCTCGATCATCAGCTGGTCGCCGAGCGGGATGATATCCATCAGCTTGCCGTTCGGCGGAACGACACCGCCGATGGTCGAAACCTCGATATTCTTGACGATACCGCGCACGGGAGAGCGAAGCGTCAGCCGAGCGAGACTGTCCGAGCGTCCCTTGATGACTGAGATGAGGGAACTCACCTCGGCATTGGCCTTGGCCAGCTGTTCGCGGGCTTCGACGACATATTGCGTGCTGGTCTCGACCTTTTTCAGCTCGAGTTCCGCCCGCTCCCGTTTCAGGCGGATGATCTCGACGCTGCTGGCCGCCCCCATCTTCGACAGGTCCTCATTGACCGCGAGTTCCTGGCGGGAGAGCGCCAGCGATTCATCGATCCATTGCAGCGTCTCCTTCAGATTATGCTGGCGGGCTTCGTAGAGCCTCGTCTCCGAGGCGATCAGGTCGGGATAGTCGTTCAGTTCATCGGGAAAGGTGAGGGGGGTCTGGTTGACCTCCGCCGTCAATCTCGCCGAACTCGCCAACGCCGCCCGGTATGTGGCAGCGGATTCGCCGACGCCGGATTCGGTGATCGTCGGGTCGAACTGGGCAATCAGCTGTCCGCGTTCAACCACCTGGTTTTCCTGCACCATCAGCTTGGAAACGATACCGCCTTCCAGCGACTGGATGACCTGTTCCTTGCTGATCGGCACGACCTTGCCGTCGCCGGTCGAGACTTCATCGAGAATGGCGAAGTAGGACCATACCAGGCCGACGACGATGAGAAGGGCCATGACCCAGACGACCATCTTCGCCTTCGACAGGCGAACCTCGTCCTCGCCGCCATATTGCCAGCTTTCATCAACGACACGGGGGAATGACATGGCCATGGCTAACTCCCGCTCTTGACGCTGCGCAGTTGCTGGGCCGGTTTTTCGCCCTTGAGCACCCGCAGGGCTTCTTCCTTGTCGGCATCGAGCACGATGCGACCGCCATCGAGCGCGACCACCCGTTCGACCAGATCCAGAACGCGCATACGGTGGGTGGCGATCACGACAGTCTTGTTTTTTGCCCAGGCGGAGAAGCGCTGGATGAACAGCTTTTCGGTCGCTTCATCCATGGAGGCCGTCGGTTCGTCGAGAAGCACGACGGACGGATTGCGGATCAGCAACCGGGAGAGAAGCAGCGCCTGCTGCTGGCCTCCTGAGAGGCCACGGCCGCCTTCGTCGATCAGGTGGTCTATACCCTTGGGCAGCAGGCGGATGAATTCATCCGCGCCGGTCATCTGCAAGGCTTCCAGCATGGCCTGTTGTGAGGCGTTCTGGGCGCCCATCAGCACGTTCTCGCGGATCGAGCCGTGGAACAGACGTGAACTCTGGGTGATCAGGCCGACTTCACGGCGCAGGTCCGACGGATCGATGTGGTCTATCGCCAGCGTGTCGATCAGCGCTTCGCCTGTATGGGGCTGCAGCTGGCCGGAAAGTGCCTGCAGAAGGGTGGATTTTCCGGCGCCGTTCTTGCCGAGAAGCGCGATCGTGTCGCCGGACTTGGTGGAGAAATCCGCAAGCGAAAGCGCAGGCCGGCCGGCGGGTTCGCCGTAATAATAGACGGTACCGCGAAACCGGTATTCGCCAAGCAGCGAACCGACCGAAAGCCGTGCTTCCGCCGGTGGATGGTCAACCGGCATCTTCATGATCGTGTTAAGGCTCGAAAGGCCGATCTTGGCATGCTGCAGGCGGCTGAGAACCTGTGTCAGCTGCGCCATCGGCGCCATCATGCGGGAACCGAGAATGGAGCATGCGACGAGAGAGCCGGTGCTCATGTCGCCCGCCATGACCATCGGTGCGCCGCAGAAAACGATGACCGCAAAGACGCTCGTCTGGACGCCGTGGCCCCAGCTTGTCAGCGTGCTGGTGATAGAGCGGAGTTTGACCTGCGCATCGGCGCTTGCGGAATTGAACGTGTTCCATTTCTGCTGGAACACGCTTTCGGCCTGCAATGCCTTGATATCCTCGATACCCTGGATGGATTCGACCAGCATGGCATTGCGCAGCGAGGATTCGCGCATGGCGAGGCTGGCATTCCGCTTCAGCTTGCCCTGGGCCAGAAGGCCGGGGGCGACCATGACCAGCAAAGCGACGGCCGGAATGACCGCAAGCCAGCCGCCGATATATGCGAAGAGACCGAGGAAGAGCAGAAAGAAGGGCAGGTCGGCAATGGCCGAGACCGTCGTCGAGGTCAGCATTTCGCGGACCTGTTCAAGCTCGCGCAATTGCGCGATGAATGTGCCGGTCGCTTTCGGGCGGTTCTGGTTCCTGACCCTCAGCGCATGGCCGAAAACGACATCGGAAATGCGGATATCGGCCCGCTTGCCGACGATATCGATGATCGCGGTCCTGACCTTGCGCATGATGAAGTCGAAGACGACCGCCACGCCGACGCCGATGAACAGGACGACGAGCGTGCTCATGGAGTTGGCGGGCACGACCCGGTCATAGACCTGCATGGAGAAGATGACGCCGGCGACCGAGAGGGCGTTGGCGACGAAGGATGCCAGAAGGACGTAGCTGTAGGGGCGAAGATCGCTGAGCGCGAGCTTGCGGAACCAGCCATGCGTATCGGGCGCGATATAGGCGTCGATACGCTCGTCGGGTCGGTTCCGCGCATCGCGGGCGATCAGAAGATGGGTGATGTGGCCGTCGATCTCGGAGAGCGGGATCCAGGTCCAGTGACCGTTATCGCCGGCGAAAGTGATCTTCACCTCGTCCCGGTTGATCTCGGTTATCAGCCCGATATCGCCATAGCTGAGTTCGATGAGTATCGGCAGGCGGCGGGCGGTTATGCCCTTGGCAAGCGGTTCGACGGGCTTGGCATCGAGACCGAAGCGCCGTGCCAGCTTGCCGATCCGGTGTACCGGAGGGGCGGCTTCCTGCATGATGGAAATGTAGTTCGTGGCAAATTTCGAATGGGCGATGCCATAGTGCTGCGCCAGCAGCCCCATGATCTCTATCCAGTCCTTTGCATGGCTCAGCGAGGCTGCATTGGCCTCTTTGGTTTTCGGATCATTCGTTTCTGGATTGGGCGGGGGAAGGGCTGCTGCCCTTTCCCCTTCCATAACCCGTGTCTTTTCGGAAGAAGCCTGTTTGGCATCCATCAGGTCATTCCTCCGCGCTACACGACCGGCAGCCTTTGTGTTGCAAGATCATCGTCCTGATTGAGCGGCTCGAACGGATCGAGCGGCGGTGTTTCCACCAGATCCAGAACGGCATCGACGCCATCCGGCAGATCGACATTGGCCGAGACGTCGACACCCGTATCTCCGCTGCCGTCGACGGTGACCGATGTGTCTCCGAGAAGGTTGTCGAGCGCGCTCAGATCGACTTCCTCTCCGCCCTGAACCAGAAGGCTCAGGCCGTCATCCGCATTCAGTGATGCCTCGACCGGTTGCTGCGGTTCCACCGTGGTGTCGGAACCGTCGGCAATGGCGCCATCCAGAGGAGTGTCATCCGTCGCCACGGCATCCACCGAGGTATCGGTGGTGGAGGCATCCGCATCCGGTGCGTCCGGATTGTCGGTCGACGTGTCATTGTCCGCCGTCGTTCTGGCATTGTCATCCGGGCTGTCGGTGACGTCGCTGCCGCCGCCATCGTCAGCCATGGCGAGGCTCATCGTCTCGTCGGATGCCGATGCCATGGTGATGGCGCTGGTATCCTGAACCTCGACATCGATGGTGAGATCGGACGACAGTTCGTTGCCGGTCACGGGGTCGACGACAACAATGGTGAAATCGTCCGTTCCGCCTGCCGTCGCCGTGGTATGAGGGGTGTAGATGTAGCTGCCGTCGGCATTAAAGACGAGCGTGCCGAAAGCGCCTTCCACCGTCACCGAACCGTTGACGAGAACGTGGGTGACGCCGTTGAAGTCGACCTCGGCGATGCGCAGATCATCCGTATTGCCGGTGGCGGCGGCATCGATGAAGTTGCCTTCGGCCCTTTCGCCAACGCTGATCTGGACATTCTCGACCTGGTCGGTCGCCGTGACCGATATCTCGCGCAATGTTCCCACACCCAGCGTGATACCGGGATTGGGGACGAGCGTGGCACGATATTGGCCGGCATCGAGGTCGGTCAGCGTGATCTCGCCGGTGGGCGCCCCAAGCAGGTTCAGCTTCAGAATGCCGTTCTCAACATTGTCGGTGCCATAGGCTCCGCGAACCCATGCGGTACCGTTCCAGCGTTCGATGATCACCGAATAGTTGCTGAGCACACCGACATTGACGAGCCCACCGATCCGCAGATCCAGATCGACCGAGTTGGTGCTGCCTGAAAGGTTGAAGTTGACGACCGGGTTGGTAGCCGAGCCCAGGTTGACGTTCAACAGGTTGCCGATCGAAAGCGCAAGCAACGCCGTGACCGTGGCGCTGGCCGTTGAAGGCGTTGCTTCGTTCTGGCGTGTGATCGTCTGGTCGAGAATGGCGGTGTCGGACGCATCGTTCAGTGCGAAATCGACACCGGGCGCCGTGGTGCTTGCCGAACCGGAGACATTGCCCGCCGCATCCTGCTGCGTGACCTCCAGTTCCTGGCCGTTCACCTGCGCCGGCGACAGGCCGACGCTGAACGTGCCGTTGGCGGCGACCGTGCCGGTGCCGATGATGGCACCACCCGTGCCGGTCACGGTGATGGTTGCTCCCGGTTCACCCGTG
>DLSX01000121.1:28489-46512 GCA_002500765.1 Neorhizobium sp. UBA7851 | reverse complement strand
CGCGGCACCGCCCGCGGCCGCCATCAGCGCCATGGGCAACTGGCTGCGCAGGTTGATATGACCCTTGCGCGCATAGGCAATCGTTGCCGAAGCCGCGCCGAACTGGCCTTGCAGCTTGTTGGTCGCGATCGCTTCCAGCGGCGGTATGCCGGCGATCAGCAGGACAGGGATGGTGATCAGCCCGCCGCCGCCTGCGATGGAATCGACGAAACCGGCAAAACAGGCGGCAAGAAACAGGATGAACAGCAGTTCGAAAGCTATATCGGGCAAGGGGAATGCAATCAGCAGGAGGGAAATGCCAGGAGGGAGCCGCCTTGTGACACCGAACGTGCGCGCGGGCAATAGCGACCGAGAAGCTGGTTGCAAACAGATGTCCGACGGGATTGCACGTCCATCGAATGCCGTTATGGTGCGCGGCTTCGCATTCGATTGAAAGACTGGATTGGCCCGCATGCTCAAAGTGATATGNNCGACACCGACCCCGGCGTGGACGATGCCATGGCACTCCTCTACCTGCACCGGCATCCGGGCATAGATCTCATCGGCGTCACGACGGTGTTCGGCAATGCGCCGATCGAGATCACCACGCGAAACGCGCAGTTCCTTCATCAGAAATGGAAGATCGACGCGCCGATCGCCAAGGGGGCAGGGCGCGCCTATGACGATGGCCGCGACGCCGCGCATTTCGCACCGGTCGTCCATGGCGAGGACGGGCTCGGCAATATCGGCGTGCCGCTGGAGGTAGACCATCCGCTCGACGAGCGCTCGGCGGCGCAGTTCATCATCGATACGGTCAGAGCCGATCCCGGCAATGTCACCCTCGTCGCTGTCGGACGCATGACCAATCTGGCGCTCGCCCTGAAAGCCGATCCCGAAATCGCCGCGCTCGTCAAGGAAGTGGTGATCATGGGCGGCGCCTTTGACGTCAACGGCAACGTGACGCCGGCGGCCGAGGCCAATATCCACGGTGATCCCGAGGCCGCCGATGTCGTTTTTACCGCGCCCTGGAAGGTGACGATCATCGGTCTCGATGTAACGATGAAAACCACGATGTCATCGGATTATCTGGCAAAGATGGTCGAGGCAGGACCGCCGGAGCTCAAGCTTCTGTCGGACCTCTCGCAATATTACATCGATTTCTACCGCCAGCGCGTCGGCCTGGATGGCATGGCGCTGCATGACAGCTGCGCTTGCGTTTATCTCACCGAGCCGCATCTTTTCGAGGTTCGCACCGGACCGGTCCGCGTTGTCTGTGGCGGCATTGCCGACGGCAAGACCATCCAGGCGCCGGATCAGGGGCGCAAATTCGTCGGCAGTGCCTGGGACGGCGTGCCGAGCCAGATCATCTGCACGGGTATCCAGCCGGACGCAGTGCTGGACGCCATCCGCGCTGTTCTGGTGGAGGGGCGGGCGCCCTGAATGCTCCGTTGCGGGCGGTCAGTCGCCGCCCGCAGTCACGGCCAGCTTTTCCAGATCCGGCACATAGATCTGCCGGTTGTTCTCGATCTGGATAAGGCCGTCCTTGCGCAGCTTGGTCATCTGGCGGCTGACGGTCTCTATCGTCAATCCGAGAAAATCCGCGATATCGGCACGCGACAGCGGTAATTCGAACGCGCAGGAGCCGAATTGATCGGCGTCTGTGTGGGCGGCCACCAGCACCAGTAGGCTCGCGACCTTCTCGCGTGCCGATTTGCGCCCAAGCGTCAGCATCCAGTCGCGGGCCTCATCCAGTTCCGTCAGTGCCTGGTTATGCAGTCGGCTGCCAAGCTCGGCCGATTCGGCAATCATCCGTTCGAGGATTTTTCGCGGCAAGACGCAAAGTTCCGCGTCCGTTGCCGCTTCGGCCGCCATCAGGCTTTCACCGAGAAAAGGGCGGCCCATGAAATCCGGTGCGAATTGCAGGCCGACGATCTGCTGTCGCCCGTCCGCCATGATCTTCGACAGTTTGATCACGCCCCTGAGAATATTGGAATAGGAGTGAACCTGCTGTCCCTGGCCGATAAGTTCGGTGCCGGCCTCCACGGCCTTGCGCTGGGAATGCTTGTTCAACTCGATCAGTTGAGGCGTGCTGAGGGTGGAACAGACGCCATTGTGCCGGGCATCACAGGCGCGACAGACGAGCGGCACCTCGTGAATGTCCAGGATTTTTAGCTGCGCATCCATTTCCATTCCCCCACACCGGCACATCTGCTTCGAAAACCGGGATTGATTTTCGGACGCCTGATGCACTGCTCAAAAGCTACAGCGTCTTTGGTGCACCAGACGTGAGGTGCTGCGCTGCAGGCGGCGATCAATGGCCCGAACTTGGTTCACTTGCCCTTCTCATGCTTGATCCAAGTCAAAGTCGCTAAAATATTCCGCAGGTAGCTCTTGAGGCACATGAGAAGAGGTGTGCGATGAGCGAAAGATTGCTTGCGAAATATTCAGGCTCTGTGCCGCGTTACACTAGCTATCCGACTGCGCCGCATTTTCACACTGGTGTAAATTGCGACATCTATTCGCAGTGGCTGTCTGAACTGGGCAATTCCAGCAATCTGTCACTCTACCTTCACATACCTTATTGCGACCGGCTCTGTTGGTTCTGTGCCTGCCATACGAAGCAGACGCTTCGCTATGAGCCGATCACCACCTATCTCGCGGCGCTTCGCCGCGAAATCGTATCGGTCGGGGCAAGGATACCAGCCGGGACCAGGGTGACCGCCATCCATTTCGGTGGCGGCTCTCCGACGATGCTGAAGCCCGAGGACATGATCGATCTGATGGCCTGTCTGAGGGCTTCGTTCGACGTTGCGGGCGATGCCGAAATCAGCTTCGAAATGGATCCGAACGATCTGGATGAAGCGCGCTATGACGCTCTCGCCGCGATTGGCCTCACCCGCGCCAGCCTCGGCGTCCAGGATTTCGATCCGACCGTTCAGAAGGCTATCAATCGCATCCAGACCTTCGAACAGACGGAATCCGTCGTCGATGCGGTTCGTGCCCGTGGTGTCGGTTCGGTAAATTGCGATGTTCTTTACGGACTTCCATACCAGACGCTTGAAGGTGTTGGCCGTACGCTTTCCGATATTCTGTCTTTGTCGCCCGATCGTGTTGCGCTTTTCGGTTATGCGCATGTTCCGTGGATGAAGAAACATCAGACGATGATTGCCGAAACGGCCTTGCCGGATGTCGGCGAGCGTTTCCGTCAGAGCAATTTTGCCAGCCAGATACTTCTCGATGCGGGGTATCAGCAGATCGGGATCGATCACTTCGCCAAACCGTCTGATTCGATGGCGGTTGCCGCCAGAACAGGTCGGCTGCGGCGTAATTTCCAGGGTTACACGACCGATAGCGCCGATGCGCTGATCGGCCTTGGAGCATCATCGATCAGTCAGCTGCCGCGAGGTTATGTGCAGAATATGCCGGCCACCGGTGAATATCAGCGCATGGTCGAAGGCGAAGGGCTGGCGGCGGTGCGGGGTATTGAATTGTCGGAAGACGATCGTATGCGTGCCTATGTGATCGAGCGTCTGATGTGCGATTTCGGCTTCGATTTCATGTCTTTGCGGGAAAATTTCCCGACCGCCGCCCATGCACTGATCGCAGAAGCTCGCGCCTTTGCCCACGGTAATCCGGACGGTATCTGTCGTGTAGGGAATGAATCCTTCGCGATCACGCCGTCGGGCCGGCCGTTCACCCGCACCGTCGCCGCCGTGTTTGATCGTTATCTTGAGAGTGGTCTTGGCAGGCACTCTATTGCGGTATAGGTCGCAAGCCTTCATGATTGCGGTCTGGACGATTGCTGTTTAGGCAACAGTTTCGGTGCAAATTTTGCACCCGAAAAGACGAAGCCATTGGCATTTGGAACCGTTTTCCCTATGTGGGGCTACGAATTACCTATTCTCAAAGGACATGGGCGTGACTGCTACATTCGACAAAGTTGCCGACATCATTGCTGAAACCAGCGAAATCGACCGGGAAACCATCACCCCGGAAAGCCACACGATCGACGATCTGGGCATCGACAGCCTCGATTTCCTCGACATCGTTTTCGCGATCGACAAGGAATTCGGCATCAAGATTCCGCTCGAGCAGTGGACCCAGGAAGTCAACGAAGGCAAGGTTTCGACGGAAGAATATTTCGTCCTGAAGAACCTCTGCGCCAAGATCGACGAGCTGCGCGCAGCCAAGGGCTGATCCACCATGCTGCTTGAATATTTCCAGATGATCGATCGGGTGGAGACGCTCGATCTCGATGGAAAGACATTGAAGGCGCGTTCGACTGTGCCGGCGAAGAGCCCGGTATTCGAAGGGCATTTCCCCGGCATGCCGCTCGTGCCGGGCGTCCTTCTCATCGAAACCATGGCGCAGGCCTCCGGCATGCTCGTGCTTGCCGCGACCGATTTTGCGGCCATGCCGTTCCTGATGTCCGTCGACGGCGCCAAGATGCGCTCCTTTGTCGAGCCGGAAGCGGTCCTCGACATCGAGGCGTTTCTTGAGCACGAAGGCTCGGGTTACGCTGTCACCAAGGCGAAGATAACGTCGGGTGGCAAGAAAGTCTGTGACGCACAGTTGAAGCTGCGCACCATGCCGTTTTCCGAAATCCCGCTCGCGCCGATCGTGCGCAAGCGCGCCGAGGAAGTTGGGCTGGTCGCAGCCATGGGCGTACGCAGCTAGGGCATGTCGGGACAAAATCGTGTAGCGGTTTTGTCATCCAGGCATGCGACGAAATATGGATCCGAAGCGTGACGACCTGTCTCGAAGGTTCGTCATGCTTCGGATCGTCGCTTGAAGCCCGGTTATCGGGCGAAGTCCGCGAAAGAGGACAATTATGAAGTCTGACAATGATGTTGTGATCACCGGTATCGGCATCGTGACGGGGCAGGGCGTCGGCAAGGATGCGCATATCGCACTCCTGTCCGCTGCTGCGTCCGGCAAGCCGACCGTCGACACCGAGCGTTTCGCTCCCTATCCGGTCCATCCGCTGCCTGAAATCGACTGGTCCACCCAGATCGTCAAGCGCGATCAGCGCCAGATGGAAAACTGGCAGCGCCTCGGCGTGTTTGCCGCCGGTCTGGCACTGGACGATGCTGGCCTCAAGGAAGACGCAGAGGCCTGCGCTTCCATGGACATGATCGTTGCCGCCGGTGGTGGTGAACGCGACATCAAGGTCGATTCGCTGATCGTCGATGAGGCCCTCAAGCGTAACGACCGCGATATCCTGCTGAACGAGAAGCTGACGACCGAACTGCGGCCGACACTTTTCCTCGCGCAGCTTTCCAACCTGATGGCCGGCAATATCTCGATCGTCCACAAGGTCACCGGTTCATCGCGCACCTTCATGGGCGAGGAAGCGGCCGGTATCTCGGCTGTCGAGACTGCCTATCACCGCATCAAGGCCGGCCAGTCGAGCCACAGCCTCGTCGGTGGTGCCTTCATTGCCGAGCGCGCAGACATCCTGCTGCTGGTCGAGGGCATCCGCGCCCATGCAACAGGCGATTGGCAGCCGCTCTGGTCCCGTTCGGCCGATAATGGCGGCGGCATGATTACCGGTTCGGTTGGTGCCTTCCTGGTCCTCGAATCCCGCGCACGCGCCGAAGCCCGGGGCGCCCATATCTATGCCGTTGTCGATGCCGTCGAAGGTGATCGCGGTAACCGCGACGACGGCAAGCTCGAAAAGCGCCTGTCGCGTCTTTCCGCGCTCGCATCGAACCTCAAGGGCGATGACACGGTGGTGTTTTCCGGTGCAAGCGGTCTTGTCGATCTCGCTGCCCGTGAAAAAACCGTGCTGGAGAAGGAATTCGAAGGCGCTGCCATCCGTGGTTTCGGTGGTATCACCGGCCATGGACTGGAAGCCCAGTTTCCGCTCGGGCTGGCGCTGGCGGCTTTGTCTCTCGACGGCAAGAGCCTTGTGCCGGCCTTTGATGTGGCAAACGAACAACCGATGACGAAGCCTGCCGGTCACGCCGTCGTGACGACGGTCGGTTACACGCGCGGCGAGGGCGTTGCCGTCCTCTCGAAGAACGCGTGAAGGAGTAGACGATGAGTGACAACCGCTTCACCGATCATCTCGGTCGCCCGCTTGTTGCCGTTACCGGCATGGGCGTCATCACTTCGCTCGGCCAGGGCCTCACCGACAACTGGTCGGCGCTGACCGCAGGCACATCCGGTATCCACAAGATCACCCGTTTCCCGACCGACGGCCTGTCGACCCGCATCAGCGGCACGGTGGATTTCATTGCCGTTCCTGCAAACAATTCCGTCGAGCGCTCTTTCGCCTTCGCGCGTGAAACAACGAAGGAAGCATTGGCTCAGGCCGGTCTTTCCGGCGATTTCGATGGCCCGCTTTTCCTCGCCGCGCCGCCGGTCGAACCCGAATGGCATGATCGCTTTGCACTTGCCGATCGTTCGCCGCCGTCCAAGGCAGAAGGCGATGCCTATGAACGTTTCCTCGCCGCCATGCGCGAACGTCCGGACCCGGTCTTCCTTGAAGCCGTACAGTTTGGCTCGATCTCCGAGCGTCTGGCCGACATGTTCGGTACCCGCGGCCTGCCGGTAACTCTGTCGACGGCCTGTGCATCGGGTGCGACCGCCATCCAGCTCGGCGTCGAGGCGATCCGCCAGGGTCGCACCGATCGCGCACTCGTGGCTGCGACCGACGGTTCCGTCAGCGTCGAGGCACTGGTGCGCTTCTCGCTGCTCTCGGCCCTTTCCACCCAGAACGACCCGCCGGAAAAGGCATCAAAACCGTTCAGCAAGGATCGCGACGGTTTCGTCATCGCCGAAGGCGCTGCAACGCTGGTTCTGGAATCGGTCGAATCCGCGCTCGCTCGCGGCGCAACGGTTCTTGGCATCATCAAGGGCCTTGGCGAAAAGGCAGACCACTTCCACCGCACCCGGTCTTCACCGGATGGCGGTCCAGCTATCGCGACCATCCGTGCTGCATTGGAAGATGCCGGCATGGATGAAAGCGGCATCGGCTATATCAACGCTCACGGCACTTCGACGCCTGAAAACGACAAGATGGAATATGGTTCCATGCTTGCCGTCTTCGGTGATCGCATGAAGAACATTCCGGCCTCGTCGAACAAGTCGATGATCGGCCATACGTTGACCGCGGCAGGTGCCGTCGAGGCCGTGTTCTCGATCCAGACCATGCTGACCGGCACGCTGCCGCCGACAATCAACTACACCAATCCCGATCCGACGATCGAGCTCGATGTGGTTCCGAATGCGAAGCGCGACGGCCAGCCCAGGGCGGTTCTGTCCAACTCCTTCGGCTTCGGTGGCCAGAACGCCAGCCTTGTCATGACGCTGGAACCGGTCTAAGGCCTGCGCCACAGAAAATGGAACGTCATCCTCGTCCCCGGATTTCATCCGGGGATCACGCGGGGCGCTTTGACGTCGTCGAATAAGAATGAAGATCGGCAAATGCTCGGGATTACCCGAGCATGACGCATATTTGGACGTCGGCCCAGATCTCCGTGAATCCGGAAGGAAACGAAAACATGCGCGCGCTGCAATTGATCGATGACCGCAAGCTCGAAGCCGTCGATATCCCCGAGCCGGAAGCCCCCGGTCCCGGCGAAGTCACGCTGCGCGTCAAGGCAGTCGCCTTGAACCACATCGACGTCTGGGGCTGGCGCGGCATGGCGTTCGCCAAGCGCAAGATGCCGCTGACGATCGGCGCGGAAGCCTCCGGCGTTGTCGAGGCGATCGGCCCCGGCGTTTCCAACGTTCTCCCCGGCCAGCTCGTGTCGATCTACGGCGCACGCACCTGCGGTCTGTGCAAGCCATGCCGCGAAAAGCGCGACAATCTCTGCGAACACGTTTCCGGCGTCCATGGTTTCCATCTGGATGGTTTTGCCCAGGAAAAGGCCAATATTCCGGCCCGCCAGCTCGTTCCGGCCCCTCCGGGTATCGATGCCGTTGCGGCAGCGCTTGCTCCGGTCACCTTCGGCACCGTCGAGCACATGCTGTTCGATAACGCAAAACTGCAGCCGGGCGAAACCATCCTCGTCCATGCCGGCGGCTCGGGCATCGGCACGGCAGCGATCCAGCTTGCCAAGAAGATCGGCTGCACCGTCATCACCACGGTCGGCTCCGACGACAAGATCGAGAAAGCCAAGGCGCTTGGTGCCGATCATGTCATCAACTACCGCAAGGACCGCTTCGAAGGCGTGGTCCGCAAGCTGACCAAGAAGAAGGGCGTCGACGTCGTCTTCGAACATGTCGGCAAGGATACCTGGGCCGGCTCCATGCTCTGCATGAAACGCGGTGGCCGCCTCGTCACCTGCGGCTCGACCTCGGGCGTGTCGACCGACATGAACCTGATGATGCTCTTCCAGCAGCAGTTGAAGCTTCTCGGCTCCTTCGGTTGCCGCATGGAAAACATGGCCGACGCCATGCAGAAGATGGCGCAGGGCATCGTTCATCCGGTCATCGACACCGAAGTCACATTCGACGAGATCGATCGCGCGCTCGAGCGTATGGAAACCCGCCAGATCTTCGGCAAAATCGTCCTGAGGATGGACTGAGGCCATCCCATGAAGATGGTCATCACCCGCATCGTTCTGGCGCTCATGCATTTCCGGCAATGGCTGGTGGCACAGCTGACCTTCGGCCTGCTCAACATGCTGAAGATCCTGCCGGCCGACCCGGCCATTCGCTTCGCCGATCGTCTCGCCCGGTTCATCGGCCCGAAACTGTGGCGTCACAGGCTGATGATGACCAATCTGCGCAACGCTCTGCCGGAAAAGTCCGAGAAAGAGCTTGAAGAGATTGCTGTCGCCAGCTGGGGACATATGGGGCGCATGGCCGCCGAATATGTCTTCCTTGACCGGCTGTTCGATTTCGATCCGGAAAAGACTGAAGCTGGCAGGGTGGAAGTGTCGGGCATCCCGATCTTCCTTGATCTGCGCGACAATCCGCGGCCCTTTATCGTCTTCACGGCCCATACCGGAAATTTCGAACTGCTGCCGGTTGCCGGCAAGGCATTCGGCCTGGAAGTCATGGTGCTCTTCCGCCCGCCGAACAACCCTTACATTGCCGACAAGGTCTTTTCCTTCCGTGCAGCCCGCATGGGAAGCCTTGTCCCCTCGCATGCCGGCTCGTCCTTTGCGCTTGCCCGTCGCCTTGAAGCCGGCGGTGGTGTCGGGGTTCTCGTCGACCAGAAGTTCAAGAAGGGCCAGTCCACGTCCTTCTTCGGACTTGAGGTGAAGACCAATCCGCTCCTGGCCAAGCTGGTTCGCCAGTTCGACGCCGAAGTCTATCCCGCCCGCTGCATCCGGCTTCCCGATAATCGGTACCGTCTGGAAATCGAACCGAAGATCGATCTGCCACGCGATGCTAGGGGGAATCTCGATATTCAGGGTACCGCACAGCTGCTGAACGACAAGGTGGAAAGCTGGGTCCGCGAATATCCGGAGCAATGGCTGTGGTACCATGATCGCTGGAGAATCAAGGATACGGTAGAGCGCTGATCGATCTCCTCGATACTCGACGATCCTATGGTAAGTTGTGGGCCATTATTTGGGGCCGCACTAGACGAATTGATTAATTATAATCATATCTTATGCTGGGTAATCTCGCAGCAGGTAGAAGGCGCCGCTTCTCGCGTTGTTCTGAGAGGGGTCGATTTTGAAAGCATTGATTGATCTGTTCTGGGCGAAATATTCAGACCTTCGCCAGGCAGTTGAACAGGAAGACGACGATGCCGTTTCTCGGATCGACCGGGAAATTGATCCGCTCGTCAAGGCTATACTTGGAAGTCAGGGACGCGATCAGTCGGCGATCGGCGTACAGTTCCGCTTCGCGCTGGATCTTCTGAATGAAGAAGCGGATGATGGCGGTTGCGTCAGGCGTAACGGCCATCTTCTGCAGATGCTGGTCGAACGTTACCTCGTGACCGACCAGTCGTTGCCTTCGAGAGCGGAAACGACGGAAGAGCCGGGCCAGCCTGCCGACATCGCCCAGGCCATTGCCGATGGCTATCTCGATGATTCGTTGTTGAACGGCCTGCCGGAGCGGGTCGTGGTCGTCGCCCCCGGATATCGCATATTTTACAGCAACGAAACCAATGCGCAGCGCATGGACACTCCGCGCGACTCGCTCATCGGGCGGCACTTTGCCGAGTTCGTTGGCCTCCACCATTTTCGTCACGATCTGCAGCCCAGTCTCGATCGCTGTTTTGCCGGCGAGAGCCTGAAACTGACCTATGCCGACAAATTTGATGGCCGCACGGTCGTCATTCACTGCCGCATGTCGCCGATAAGCCGTTCTGGAACACTGATCGGAGCACTGGTCGTGATGCAGGAAAAGGAAGATCGCCGTCGCCGGCCGGCGGAGTGACTGTGAACACTATTCCGATATCGGGCTGAACGGCAGATAGTCGTGCAGGAGATGTGCCTTCTCGAAGGCGATGTGACGCCTGACCCCTTCGAAGAAGCCGCGCAGCATGTATCCGACCGCCTCGACATTGACCGGCTCACCGGAACCAAGTCGCAGAAGCGCCTCTGTCAGCTCTTCCGCATAACCTTCGTCTTCGAAATGTTCGAACTTCAACCGGGAAAGGGTTGCAAGCATCGGACCTGAATTCGCGTGTTGTTGCGACAGGTGAGGGAACAGCACGTTTTCTTCATATTGATGGATGCTGCGGATCAGCGGACAGAGCGCCTTGGCCGCATAGATGCACTTCTGCCGGTTCGTGCCTGCCGGCAGGGAATCGGCGATCTCTTCCAGTTCGATGCAAAGGGCCAGCTGCTCTTCATGAGCCTGCCGTATCCAGGACATCATGATGTCCTGGCTTGATTGTCGGACGGGTTGCGCAGACAGAACTGCATTCGTGAGATCGATATCGTGTCTCAAGTCTGACCTCCGGATCCTGCATTGGCCGTTGATCACCGAACGTTCCATCATGGCCGGCTTAATTGCGTTGATTCAAATCAAGGCGTTTGGTGTGGGCTGCTGCCATCTGTCGCGGAGGTCGCGACGGAAAGTGGCAGGGGGGATTCGATAGGAATCGTTGTTTCGCCACCCGCGCGACGGCCAATCACGCCGTTGGGGGATACCAACAATGAACTACCCTTTGGAAACTGCAGCGCTGGTGATCGGGACATTCCTGGCGCTGCTCGGCGCAGCCTATGCGCATGATACCCTGTTCGCCGCCCATATGTGGGTGCTGTTCGTAACGCTCGGCATCAGCAGCATCGTCATGCTGCGCCGCGTGTCATTTGCACCTGCCGGTGCACCGCGTCCCGTTGCGGCAAAATCGGAATATTTCGATGACGTCATCAAATACGGCACTATCGCCACGGTATTCTGGGGCGTCACCGGCTTGCTGGTCGGCGTTGTTATCGCCCTTCAGTTGGCCTTCCCCGACCTGAACATCGAGCCCTGGCTCAATTTCGGTCGCATACGTCCGCTGCATACGTCCGCAGTCATCTTCGCCTTCGGCGGCAACGCCCTGATCGCCACGTCCTTTTACGTCGTCCAGCGTACCTGTCGGGCCCGCCTTTTCGGCGGCAATCTCGGCTGGTTCGTGTTCTGGGGCTACCAGCTTTTCATCGTCATGGCGGCAACCGGCTATCTGCTCGGTATCACCCAGGGCAAGGAATATGCCGAGCCGGAATGGTATGTCGATATCTGGCTGACCATCGTCTGGGTCGCCTATCTCGTGGTTTTCCTAGGCACGATCCTGATGCGCAAGGAGCCGCATATCTATGTGGCGAACTGGTTCTATCTGGCCTTCATCGTCACGATTGCGATGCTGCACATCGTCAACANNCCAGTGGTGGTACGGCCATAACGCGGTCGGCTTCTTCCTGACGGCGGGATTCCTCGGCATGATGTATTACTTCATCCCGAAGCAGGTGAACCGTCCGGTCTATTCCTACCGCCTGTCGATCATCCACTTCTGGGCCCTGATCTTCATGTATATCTGGGCCGGCCCGCACCACCTGCACTATACGGCGCTGCCCGACTGGGCGCAGACGCTCGGCATGGTCTTCTCGATCATGCTCTGGATGCCTTCCTGGGGTGGCATGATCAACGGTCTGATGACGCTTTCCGGCGCCTGGGACCGCATCCGCACTGACCCGATCGTCCGCATGATGGTCATGGCCGTCGCCTTCTATGGCATGGCGACCTTCGAAGGTCCGATGATGTCGGTGAAGGCCGTTAATTCGCTCAGCCACTATACCGACTGGACCATCGGTCACGTCCATTCCGGCGCACTCGGCTGGAACGGCATGATCACCTTCGGTGCCATCTACTTCCTCGTGCCCAAACTCTGGAACCGCAGGCGGCTCTACAGCCTGCAGCTGGTCAACTGGCACTTCTGGCTGGCGACGCTCGGCATCGTTCTTTACGCCGCCGTCATGTGGGTCGCCGGCATTCAGCAGGGCCTGATGTGGCGCGAATATGATGACCAGGGCTTCCTCGTCTATTCCTTCGCGGAATCGGTCGCGGCCATGTTCCCCTATTACCTGATGCGCGCTCTTGGCGGCCTCATGTTCCTGGCGGGGGCGCTGCTCATGGCATTCAACGTCACAATGACAATTCTCGGTCACGAACGGCAGGAACGCACCCCCGGTGTTGCTCCTTCCGGTCTGCAGCCGGCCGAATAAGGAGCTGACACCATGTCTCTTCTCGATAAACACAAATTCATCGAGCGAAATGCCACGTTGCTTCTGGTCGGATCCCTGCTCGTCGTCTCCGTTGGCGGTATCGTGGAAATCGCACCGCTCTTCTATCTCGAGAACACCATCGAGAAAGTCGACGGCATGCGGCCCTACGCGCCGCTGGAGCTGGCCGGTCGCAACATCTACATCCGCGAAGGCTGCTATGTCTGTCACAGCCAGATGATCCGTCCGTTCCGCGACGAAGTGGAACGTTACGGTCATTACAGCCTTGCAGCGGAATCGATGTACGACCATCCGTTCCAATGGGGGTCGAAGCGAACCGGGCCGGATTTGGCCCGTGTTGGCGATCGCTACTCCAATGAATGGCACGTCCAGCACCTTGTCGAACCGCGGTCGGTCGTGCCGGAATCGGTCATGCCGAGCTATTCCTTCCTCAAGGATACGCCGCTCGAACTGACCGATGTGTCCATGGATCTGAAAGCCAATCGTGCCGTCGGTGTTCCTTACAGCGACGAGATGATCGCCGAGGCCAATGCCGACCTGAAGGCGCAGGCTGACCCGAATGCCGACACCAGCGCCTTGTTGGCCCGTTATCCCAAGGCAAAGGTCGGCGATTTCGACGGCAATCCGGCGGCTCTGACCGAAATGGATGCTCTGATCGCCTATCTCCAGATGCTCGGCACGCTGGTCGATTTCTCGACCTATGACGACACCACCGGTTACCGCTGAGGAGGGCGCGATATGGAAACCTATACCGCACTTCGCCAATTCGCCGACAGCTGGGCTTTGCTCGCCATGACCCTGTTTTTTGTCGGCGTCATCCTGTTCACCTTGCGCCCGGGCTCGAAGTCTCATGCAAACGAGGCCGCCCAGATCCCTCTGAAGGAGGATTGAAATGGCGGACAAACATATCGATGAGATCAGCGGCGTCGAGACCACCGGTCATGAGTGGGACGGCATTCGCGAACTGAACAATCCCATGCCGCGCTGGTGGGTATGGACGTTTTACGCCACCATCGTATGGGCTATCGGATATACGATCCTTTATCCCGCCTGGCCGCTTGTGAACGATGCGACCCGCGGTGTTCTCGGTTATTCCAGCCGCGGTGAACTTGTGAAGGAAATGGCTACCGCAAAAGCCGCTCAGGGCGCAATCCTCGAACGGATCGCAGCCGCAACTCCTGAAGAGATCATCGCCAATCCGGAACTCAATCAGTTTGCCACGGCAGGCGGCGCGGCGGCGTTTCGCGTCAACTGCACGCCCTGCCATGGTACGGGCGCAGCCGGCGGCGAAGGCTATCCGAACCTGAACGACGACGACTGGCTCTGGGGTGGCAGCGTCGATGCGATTTATCAGACCGTCGCACACGGCATTCGTGACAGCGTCGATCCTGACACCCGCATCGGAGAAATGCCGGCCTTTGCCGATATGCTTCAGCCCGACGAAATTCGTCAGGCCGCAGCCTATGTCGTCAGCCTCACGGGCACTGCGCGTGATCCCTCCATGGTCGAACCCGGCAAGCAGGTCTTCCTGGATAATTGCGCGTCCTGTCACGGCGAGAATGCCGAGGGTAATCGCGATCTCGGCGCACCGAACCTGGCCGACGCCATCTGGCTGAAGGTTCAGGGCGAGAACCAGATAGCGGGACAGATCCGTGCTCCGAGGCACGGCGTCATGCCTGCCTGGACCGCCCGTCTGGGCGATGTCACCGTCAAGCAACTGGCCGTCTATGTCCATTCCCTGGGAGGCGGGGAGTAGAGTTCCGGGCGTCAAAGCCGGAAACTCTCTTGGGCCGGGGTCTTCGGACCCCGGCTGTCGGTTCATCCACAATGCGGCAAGTCTGGGCGCTGGACTAGGATTTCTCGAGGATGCCCTTCAACGTGCTGAGGTCTTTGTGGATCGCGGCAACATCCTTTTCGAAAGCCTTGTCGTCCATGTCAGGCTGTCTGATGAGGGTGAACATGATTTCTGCGCCGTCTCCATTCGGTACGACCCGCAAAGCGTTTTCGAAGCTGATGCCGGTCTCCAACGTGACGGTGTGATCGATGACGCCGAAGTCGTTCCTGGGAGCAAAACGCACCCGGATCTTGCCGATCGGACCGCCATCACCAATCCAGTCCTCGCCTTCGCGGCTTAGTCCAGAAGCGAGGCCCGCAGCCCAGCGGGGTATGTTTTCCGGCTGGGATGCGAAGGCATAAACGTCACGCCAAGGCCTGTCGATCGTCAGATGAATGATGCGCGCGGGCATTGGGGTCATGATGGTCTCCGTTCTGTCACCCGTCGGGCGGGGAGGGCGGCACCAGTCGCAAGTGCCGCGTGGCTTGACTTACGTCAAGGAAGATAGGGCTGCGTGGTGGGAAAAGGCATGGGACAAAGGAATGTTCCGATGAATCTCTATACCGCCGAAAGCGTTGCCCCGGGCGATGCATCTGTCGAACGGATTGATGTCAAGGCGGTCCATTCGCCTGGCGAAAAACGCCAGCCGCTCTACGAAAAGCGCAAGAAGATTTTCCCGAAACGCGCCGAAGGACGATTCCGCCGGTTCAAATGGCTGGTGATGCTCGTCACGCTCGGCATCTATTATCTCACGCCATGGATCCGCTGGGATCGTGGTCCTTTTGCGCCCGATCAGGCCGTCCTTGTGGATCTCGCCGGCCGGCGTTTCTATTTCTTCTTCATCGAGATCTGGCCGCAGGAATTCATCTTCGTTGCCGGCCTTCTGGTCATGGCCGGGTTCGGGCTCTTCCTGCTGACATCCGCGGTCGGCCGCGCCTGGTGCGGCTATGCCTGTCCTCAGACGGTCTGGGTCGATCTGTTCCTCGCCGTCGAACGTTTTATTGAAGGTGACCGCAACGCCCGCATGAAGCTCGATGCCGGTCCCTGGACGGTCAACAAGATCGGCAAGCGGGTGGTCAAGCATGCGATCTGGATCGCCATCGCGATTGCGACAGGCGGCGCCTGGATCTTCTATTTCGCCGATGCGCCGTCGCTCGCCTTCGATTTCGTCACCGGCCAGGCCGCCTTCGTCGCCTATTCCACCGTCGCCATCCTGACGGCCACGACCTATCTGCTCGGCGGCTTGATGCGCGAACAGGTCTGTATCTACATGTGTCCCTGGCCGCGTATCCAGGGCGCCATGCTCGACGAGCATTCGCTGGTCGTGACCTATAACGACTGGCGCGGCGAACCGCGCAGCCGCCACGCCAAGAAGGCGGCGGCCAGCGGCCAGATCGTCGGCGACTGCGTCGATTGCAATGCCTGCGTGGCGGTCTGTCCCATGGGCATCGACATTCGTGATGGCCAGCAGATGGCCTGTATCACCTGCGCGCTCTGTATCGACGCCTGCGATGGCGTGATGGACAAGATCGGCAAGCAACGTGGGCTGATCGCCTATGCGACGCTCGAGGAATACGATGCCAACATGGCGCTCGCCACGTCCGGCGGCACGTCATCGATCGATCCGACCCGCACCCGCAAACCGGATGGCGGTTTCGTGGAGGGTGTCCGCCATTTCAACTGGAAAATCCTGCTTCGTCCGCGCACGCTGCTTTACATGGGCGTCTGGACGGCGGTCGGCATCGGCCTTGTCGTGGCATTGTTGTCTCGCGACCGGCTGGAGATCAACGTGCTCCATGACCGCAACCCGCAATTCGTCATGGAATCGGATGGTTCGATCCGCAACGGTTACACCGTTCGTCTTCTCAACATGATCCCCGAACCGCGCACGATCATGCTGTCGCTGGACGGCGTGCCGGATGCGACGATGAAGATCATCGGCGTGAGCGACGTGCCCGGACGCGAATTCGCCATCGAAGTCGCGCCGGACAGGGCCATGGCGCTGAAGGTCTATGTCACGCTGCCGCGCGATGAAGCCAAGACCGAAGCATCCTTCAATTTTATCGCCGAAGACCGCTCCAGCCATGAGCGCAACAGTTATTCGGCCAACTTTTTTGTACCAGGAGGCAAGAAATGAGCTCAGCATCGCAAAAGAGCTTCGTTTTCACCGGTTGGCACATGGCGGGCGTGATGGTGCTCTTCTTCGGCACGATCATTTCGGTCAATGTCTTCATGGCCTATAGCGCCGTCACCACCTGGAGCGGTCTGGTCGTTCCCAATACCTATGTCGCCAGCCAGCAGTTCAACGGCAAGGTGGCGCAGGCACGTGCGCTCGCCGCAACCGGCATCAATGGCAGGCTTTCCGTGACTGCGGACGGCGTCCGCTACGAGGTTCTTGGCGCCGACGGTCAGCCCGTCGAGGCCGACCGCCTGGTTCTGAACTTCAAGCGCCCCGTCGGCGAGCACCAGGATTTCAGCGTCGAAATGGCCGCCGAAGGGAAGGGCGTCTTCCTCGCTTCCCGCGAGATCCTGCCGGGTCACTGGATCGTCGAGGCGATCGCCGAACGCGGTGGTGAGCGTATCCTGCACCATGCGGAGCGTGTTTCGGTCCGCGGAGCAAGGAAATGAGCTGCTGCGCCCCCGGAACGGAAGGCGAGATCATCAGATCCGCACCGTCGTCCGAAGAAATGCTGCTGGCAAGCCGGGATCTCGGCGAGGGCAGGCGGCAGGTCGACCTGAGTGTCCCCGGCGTTCATTGCGGTGCCTGCATCGTCTCGATCGAAAATGCGCTCAAGGTCATTCCATCGGTCGAAAAGGCCCGCGTTAACCTCTCGACCAAACGCGTCTCGATCGTCTGGCGTCAGAAGACTGACGCGCCGGCTGTCGATCCGGCTGATTTTGTCGCCTCGATCGGCTCCGCAACCGGCTATGACGCCTATCTCTTCGATGCCTCGCTGGATGACGGCGACAAGTTGCAGCGTGACCTTGTGCGGGCCGTGGCGCTTTGCGGCTTTGCTGCTGCCAACATCATGCTCCTGTCGGTTTCCGTCTGGTCGGGCGCCGACGATGCCACGCGCGACATGTTCCACTGGATCTCGGCCTTCATCGCCGCCCCCGCGCTGATCTATGGCGGTCGTTTTTTCTACGCCTCCGCATGGGCTGTCCTGAAGCGCGGCCGCACCAATATGGATGTGCCGATCGCGCTTGCGATCACGCTCTCCTATGCGGTGTCCCTGTGGGAGACCATGAATCGCGGCGAACAAGCCTGGTTCGATGCTACCGTTTCGCTCCTGTTCTTTCTGCTGATAGGCCGCACGCTCGACCACATTATGCGTGATCGGGCGAGGGCGGCGATCAGCGGCCTTGCCCGCCTGTCACCGCGCGGCGCCATGGTCGTTCTGCCCGACGGCATGCGCGAATACCGTCCTGTCGAGGACGTGAAGCCGGGCGATCGTGTCGCGATTGCCGCCGGCGAACGCATTCCCGTCGATGGCACCGTCGAGTGGGGAGCAAGTGATCTCGACGTCTCGATCGTCAACGGCGAAAGTGTGCCACAGGCGGTCTCT
>DLSX01000121.1:0-28350 GCA_002500765.1 Neorhizobium sp. UBA7851 | reverse complement strand
GCTGATGGAAGTGGCTGAAGGTGCCAAGGCCGGTTACCGCCGTCTCGCAGACCGCGCCGCGCAATATTATTCGCCCGCCGTCCACCTTCTGGCGCTCAACGCCTTCGTCGCCTGGGGTCTTGCCGGTGGCGACTGGAAACGCGCCATGCTGATCGCGATCGCGGTGCTGATCATCACCTGCCCCTGCGCCCTGGGCCTGGCCGTGCCGGTCGTGCAGGTAGTGGCCGCCGGCCGCCTGTTCAAGAACGGCATCATGGTCAAGGACGGCTCGGCCATGGAACGTCTGGCCCAGGCCGACAGCGTCATCTTCGACAAGACGGGCACGCTGACGCTCGGCCGTCCGCGCCTCGTCAATGGAAGCGATATCCCTGGCCAGGTCCTGTCTCTCGCCGCTGGCCTTGCCGCCCATTCGCGTCATCCGCTTTCGCGGGCGATCTGCGCCGTCGCCTCGGGCCCGTTCCCGCTCTTCGATGATGTGATCGAAATTCCCGGAAGCGG
Source organism: Neorhizobium sp. UBA7851 (assembly GCA_002500765.1). Classification (GTDB taxonomy): domain Bacteria; phylum Pseudomonadota; class Alphaproteobacteria; order Rhizobiales; family Rhizobiaceae; genus Neorhizobium. The sequence continues at coordinate 27,852 of DLSX01000121.1, read as the reverse complement.
ACTGGAAGCGCGCCGTGCAGAAGGGCTTTATCGTCTCGGCAATCGCCGCTTCGCCTGCGGTGAAACGACCGGCGGCGAAAACACCGATCTTGAGGTCGTGCTGTCGCGCGACGGTCACGAAGTCGCCTGCATCCGCTTCGAAGACACGCTTCGCCAGGATGCCCCCTTGGCCATCCGCACGCTTGAAAGCAAAAACATGCCGGTCAGCGTCATGTCGGGTGATCGTGTCGGTCCGGTAAAGGCCTTGGCGGAACAACTCGGCATCACCCGCTGGAAGGCCGAGATCTCGCCCAAGGGCAAGGCGGATTATTGCGCAGCACTTGCCGGTGAAGGCCGCAAGGTGCTGATGGTCGGCGACGGCATAAACGACGCACCGGCGCTTGCCGCCGCGCATGTCTCGATGGCGCCGGCCACCGCTGCCGATATCGGTCGTCAGGCGGCGGATTTCGTCTTCATGCACGAAAGCCTCAATTCCGTGCCGCTGGCGATCGATATCTCGCGCCGCGCCGGCCATCTCATCCGGCAGAATTTCGCACTCGCGATCGGCTACAATTTCATCGCCGTGCCGATCGCGCTTGCCGGCTATGCAACGCCGCTGATAGCAGCCGTCGCCATGTCGACCTCGTCGATCATAGTCGTCGTCAACGCGCTGCGGCTTAACCGCATCCACGGCGAAGATTTGACCGCGCAGGCCGGATTTCAGGCCCTGGCCGAAAAAGGGGAGATGCGTGCCGCATGAACATGCTCATCTATCTTATTCCCGTAGCACTTTTCCTCGGAGGCCTTGGGCTCGCAGCCTTTCTCTGGTCGTTGAAGAACGGCCAGTATGAGGATCTCGATGGCGCGGCCTGGCGCATTATCGACGACGGTGAGGACCGCCCAGGCTGACAGGCCCAAACCATGAGTTCGGCTATGAGGTCAGACAAATGCGGAATATGGCCGATTCAGACAATCGCTCCCTTGCCCCCATGGCGCGCCAATGCCAAAAGAAGGCGCAACAAAATCGGAGGCTCCTCCCGTGGAACAGGCAGAAATCGGCCTAATCGGTCTCGGCGTCATGGGCGCCAACCTTGCCCTCAATATCGCTGAAAAAGGCAACAAGATCGCGGTCTTCAACCGCACGACAGAAGTCACGAAGAAATTCTACGCGGATGCCGGGGCTCTTCAGGGCCAGATCATCCCGTGCGAAACGATGGAAGACTTCATCAAGGCCATCCGTCCGCCTCGGCCGATCATCATCATGATCAAGGCCGGTGATCCGGTCGATCAGCAGATGGAACTGCTGAAACCCTACCTCTCCTCCGGCGACATCATGATCGATGCCGGCAATGCCAATTTCCGCGATACGATGCGGCGCTTCAAGAGCCTCGAAGGCAGCGATCTGACCTTCATCGGCATGGGCGTTTCCGGCGGTGAGGAAGGTGCGCGTCACGGACCGTCGATCATGGTCGGCGGCACGGAAGACAGCTGGAAGCGTGTCGAGAAGGTGCTCACCTCGATCTCGGCCAAGTTCAACGGCGAGCCCTGCGTCGACTGGCTCGGCGAAAACGGCGCCGGCCACTTCGTCAAGACCATCCATAACGGCATCGAATATGCCGACATGCAGATGATCGCTGAAATCTACGGCATCCTGCGCGATGGCCTCGGCATGAACGCTGCCGAAATCGGCGGTGTCTTCGGTCGCTGGAACGAGGGTCGCCTCGATTCCTACCTGATGGAAATCTCCGAAAAGGTTTTGAAGGCGGTCGATCCGATCTCCAAGAAACCGATGGTCGACGTGATCGTCGACTCGGCCGGCCAGAAGGGCACCGGCAAGTGGTCGGTCATCGAGGCCCAGAACATGGGCGTCGCCGCGACCGCGATCGAGGCTGCCGTCGCCGGCCGCGTGATCTCCTCGCTGAAATCCGAGCGCCAGGCCGCCGAAAAGATCCTCGGCAAGCCGGCTCTGGTGGAGCGGCCCAAGGATGGCATGGCTTTCCTGGCCGATCTCGAACAGGCTCTGCTGGCCGCAAAGATCGGCGCTTATGCGCAAGGTTTTGCGGTCATGGCCGCAGCCTCGAAGGAGTTCGGCTGGAACCTGCCGATGCCGACCATCGCAAAAATCTGGCGCGCTGGCTGCATCATCCGTTCGCAGTTTCTCGATGAGATCACCTCGGCCTTCACCAAGGATCCGAACGTGGCAAATCTCATCGTCACCCCGGCCTTCTCGCAGATGGTCAAGGAAACCGACGGCGCGCTCCGCCGCATCGTTTCCTATGCAGCGCTTAACGGCCTTCCTGCTCCGGCGCTCACCTCGGCTCTCTCCTATTTCGACGCCTATCGTCGGGGCAGGGGCACAGCCAACCTGATCCAGGCCCAGCGCGACTTTTTCGGCGCCCACGGCTTCGACCGTCTCGATGGCGTCGACAAGCATCACGGCCCTTGGGGCAGCGGTCTTGCCGATTTCGCCTGATCGAACTTTATAGCCGACATGAAAAAGCCCGGCCAGGTGCCGGGCTTTTTGCAAGATATGGAGCTAATCCTTCGGTCCCATCTGTGACCAAACCGGGCCGTCGATACTTTGCAACAGTTCCGGCGCGACGCCATCGATCCGCGCCAGAACTGCCTTGGCGAGTTCTTGGCCGGCATGACGCACATCCTCCGTCACTGTCAGCATTTCCGGCCTGATCCAATTGAGGAACTCGGCCGACTGTTTAGAGACCATGTCGATCTCCTGACCCAGTCTGCGTCCCGCAGCCTCGAAACCGGCCACGAGTGCGATCGATGCGGAACCGCTGAGCGAAATGATGCCGTCCGGCGGTTCGGGAAGGCGCGACAGGCGTTCGGTATAGGCGCGGATTTCCTCAAGCGGTGTTTCGGTCGTCATTCTCCCCATCGATACTTCCGTCGCCTGGAAATCCACCAAGCCTCGCTCGAAACCTATCCGGCTATGGATCTGGTATGAAAACCGGCTGAGCGGGGCAAGCAGCGCGATACGCCGCCGTCCGCGTCGCACGAGACGCTCCACTGCCTGATAGACATAGGCCTCATTGTCGAAGTCATGAAACGGGTGGACGATGCCCATATCGGTCCGCCCATGGGTGACGAAGGGAAGGTTGCGCTCCGTCATCAGCCGCACGCGCGGATCGTCCGGCTCCATGCGCGATATGATCACCCCGTCCGCAGAACCGGTATCGAGAATGTAGCGGACCGGCACCATCGGGTCCTTCTCGAAGGAATGCGGCGTCACTACGAGGTGATATTGCGTTCCCCCCAGCACTTCCGAGATTCCCTGAACCATCTGGCTGGTAAAACCCATCAATTCCTGCTCGATGCTCAGCACCAGCGCGATGACATTCGTCTTGCCGGTTCTGAGACGCACGCCCGCCCGGTTCGGCTGGTAACCGAGCTGGCGCGCCACCAGTCTCACGCGCTCCTTGGTCTCCGATCCGATATCCGGCGCATCTTTCAGCGCGCGCGATACGGTCGTAATCCCGAGCCCCGTCATGAAGGCGATGGTCTTGAGGGTAGGGCGCTCGTTGCTCGTCACATTGCGTGTAGAGGTTTTTCTGATCTCGTCCATCATACTGCTCGCATCGATTGCCGACATTGGCTTTTGAATGACGCAATCTGGTTATTACAGAAAAAACTGAAACGTTACAGGTAATTTTCAAACGGTCTTCGATGAAAATGCCTCGCAGCGCAACCAAGTGTTGGTATTACGCGAATGCACATCGATTTTGTGCATATGCGAAATGGAATGAGCTTGGATCGATCTTATGGCAGTATTCTGTAGAATTATTTACCTGAATTCTATTTTAGATCAGCACCCTTGGGTTGTTCTCCCTGCTGTTCATGCAATAATTTGGAGCGGTGGGCTTGCCTCCTTTATGGCTTTGCCCTAGCTTTTTACTGCAACGTTTCAGTGAGGGAGGAGACTCATGCGTATCCGTGCATTTGCAGCCGTTCTGGCTGCCACCGCGGCGCTGCCTTGCGCAGCTATGGCCGCTGATCTGGAAGTCACGCATTGGTGGACATCGGGAGGCGAGGCGGCTGCCGTGAAGGAGCTGGCAACCGCATTCGACGCGACCGGCAACAAATGGGTCGATGGCGCCATTGCCGGTTCCGGCAGCACGGCGCGCCCGATCATGATCAGCCGCATCACCGGCGGCGATCCGATGGGAGCCACCCAGTTCAACCACGGCCGCCAGGCTGAGGAACTCGTTCAGTCGGGCCTGATGCGCGACCTGAGCGCCGTCGCCGAAAAGGGCAAGTGGAAGGACATCATCAAGCCTGCAAGCCTGCTCGACAGCTGTACCTTTGAAGGCAAGATTTATTGCGCCCCGGTCAATATCCATTCCTGGCAATGGTTGTGGCTTTCCAATGCCGCCTTCGAAAAAGCGGGCGTACCCGTGCCGAAGGACTGGAACGAGTTCGTCGCAGCCGGTCCAAAGCTCCGGGAGGCCGGCCTTCAGCCGCTCGCCGTCGGCGGCTCGGCTTTCCAGGTCAACGGCCTGTTCGACACGCTGGTCATCGCGCTCGGCGGAACGGATCTTTACAACAAGGTCTACAAGGACAAGGACGAAGAGACGGCGGCCGGCCCCGAAATGGCAAAGATTTTCGCGGCTGCGGATGACGCCCGCAAGCTCGCTAAGGGCTCAAACGTTCAGGACTGGAACCAGGCCACCAATCTCGTCATCACCGGCAAGGCCGGCGGCCAGATCATGGGGGACTGGGCTCAAGGTGAGTTCCAGCAGGCCGGCCAGACAGCTGGCAAGGACTATACCTGCCTTCCGGGTCTAGGCCTGAACCAGACGCTGACGACCGGCGGCGACGCCATTTATTTTCCGCTGCTCGAAGACGAGGAAAAGTCCAAAGCGCAGGAAGTCCTGGCGGAAACGATCGTCGATCCCAAGGTCCAGGTCGCTTTCAACCTTAAGAAGGGTTCTGTGCCGATCCGCGGTGACGTCGATCTCGCCGCTGCCAATGACTGCATGAAGAAGGGTATCGACATCATCGCCAAGGGCAGCACCGCCATCAGCACCGACCAGCTCGTTTCCGCGGACACGCAGAAGCAGAAGGAAGATCTGATGGCCGAATTCTTCGCCAAGGAATCGATGACTCCCGAACAGGCGCAGGAACGTTTCGCCTCCATCATCGGCTCGGCTGACTGATAGCTCCATCACGATCCTGAACCGCACTGGCCTCGCCCTTTTTCGCAAGGAGGGCGGGGCTGGAAGGAAGACTGCGCCTTGCGCATGTCGATCGAGGAGGAACCATGCCCCATCCCACGCAGTCACAATCCGGTGCGGCCAGACCGATGCCGAAATCATCCGGCAGGCCCAACCAGTTCTTTCGCAATCTCAATTCCAAGATTGCGCTTACCCCGATGATACTTGTCGCCGCCGTCGTCTTCTTCGGCGGGACGGTCTGGACGGTCATCTATTCCTTCACCAATTCCAGGCTTCTGCCGCGGGCAAGTTTCGTCGGTTTTGACCAGTATGAGCGCCTCTGGGCCTCGTCCCGCTGGATCATCTCGATCCAGAACCTGATGATCTACGGCATCCTGTCGCTGATCTTCTCGCTCGTGGTCGGCTTCGTGTTGGCGGCGCTGATGGATCAGAAGATCCGCTTCGAAAGCGCCTTCCGCACCATTTTCCTTTATCCCTTCGCCCTGTCCTTCATCGTCACCGGCCTCGTCTGGCAGTGGATCCTCAATCCGGAATTCGGCGTGCAGGGCATCGTCCGCTCGCTCGGCTGGACAAGCTTCACCTTCGACCCGCTCTACAATCCCGACATCGTCATCTACGGCATCCTGATAGCAGGTCTGTGGCAGGGGACAGGGCTCGTCATGTGCCTGATGCTCGCCGGCCTGCGCGGCATCGACGAGGACATCTGGAAGGCAGCCCGTGTCGACGGCATCCCGATGTGGCGGACCTACCTCTTCGTCGTCATCCCGATGATGCGCCCGGTCTTCATCACCACGCTCGTATTGATCGGCAGCGGCATCGTAAAACTCTATGATCTCGTCGTGGCGCAGACGTCGGGCGGTCCCGGGAACGCATCGGAAGTGCCGGCGAAATATGTCTACGACTACATGTTTCAGGCACAGAATCTGGGGCAGGGCTTTGCCGCATCCACCATGATGCTGCTCACCGTCGCCATCATCATCATCCCCTGGGCCTATCTCGAATTCGGAGGGAAGAAGCGTGGCTAACGTCTCCATTCTCAACGCGACCGGCGCCGCGATGAACCCGATCAGGACCGAGCTTGCCTCCGGCCCGCGTGGCAAGAGACCGCGGAAAACGCTCTCGCGCCGCAACATCATGATCTACGGCATTCTCGGCCTGGCAGCACTCTATTACCTCCTGCCGCTCTACGTGATGGTTGTCACCTCATTGAAGGGCATGCCGGAAGTGCGCCTCGGCAACATCTTCTCGCCGCCGATGGAAATCACCTTCGAGCCCTGGGTGAAGGCCTGGGCCGAGGCCTGCACGGGCTTGAATTGCGACGGCCTTTCCCGCGGCTTCTGGAATTCGGTGCGCATTCTCGTGCCCTCCGTCATCGTCTCGATCGCGGTCGCCTCGGTCAGCGGTTATGCGCTCGCCAACTGGCGCTTCAAGGGCTCGGAATTGTTCTTCTCCGTCCTCATCATCGGCGCCTTCATTCCCTATCAGGTGATGATCTATCCGCTCGTCATCATCTTGCGCGAAATCGGCATCTATGGCTCGCTGACCGGGCTCGTCATCGTCCACACGATCTTCGGCATGCCGATCCTCACACTGCTCTTCCGCAACTATTTCGCCGGCCTGCCGGAGGAATTGTTCAAGGCGGCGCGCATCGATGGCGCAGGCTTCTGGCAGATCTACGGCCGCATCATGCTGCCCATGTCGCTGCCGATCTTCGTCGTCGCGATCATCATTCAGGTCACCGGCATCTGGAACGACTTCCTGTTCGGCGTCGTCTTCACGAGGCCCGATACCTATCCGATGACCGTCCAGCTCAACAATATCGTCAACTCCGTCCAGGGGGTGAAGGAATACAACGTCAACATGGCAGCGACGCTTCTGACGGGCGCCGTTCCGCTCATCGTCTATTTCGTTTCCGGCCGGCTGTTCGTTCGCGGCATCGCCGCCGGCGCAGTAAAGGGGTAAGCCTTGATGACCGACCTCTCCAATTCCGTCTCCATTCGTGACCTGTCTCTGTCCTTCGGTGCAGTCACCGTCCTCCAGAACCTTGATCTCGATATCAAGGACGGTGAATTCCTCGTCCTGCTCGGTTCCTCCGGCTGCGGCAAGTCGACATTGCTCAACTGCATCGCCGGCCTCTTGGAGCCGACCGACGGCCAGATCTTCATCAAGGACCGCAACGTCACCTGGGAAGAACCCAAGGACCGCGGCATCGGCATGGTCTTCCAGTCCTATGCGCTTTATCCGCAGATGACGGTCGAAAAGAACCTCTCCTTCGGCTTGAAAGTCGCCGGCATGCCCAAGGACGAGATCGAAAAGCGCATCGCCCGCGCCGCCGGCATCCTGCAGATCGAACCGCTCCTGCAGCGCAAGCCGGCAGCGCTTTCCGGCGGCCAGCGCCAGCGCGTCGCGATCGGTCGCGCGCTTGTCCGTGATGTCGACGTCTTCCTCTTCGACGAACCGCTCTCCAATCTCGACGCCAAGCTTCGCTCGGAACTGCGCGTCGAGATCAAGCGCCTGCATCAGTCGCTGAAGAACACCATGATCTACGTCACCCACGACCAGATCGAGGCGATGACGCTGGCGACGAAGATCGTCGTTCTGAAGGAAGGCATCGTCCAGCAGGTCGGCACGCCTGCGGAAATCTACAACCGTCCGGCCAATCTTTTCGTCGCCGATTTCATGGGCTCGCCGGCAATGAACATGCTGAAGGGCACGGCGGTTGCCGGCGGTATCCAGCTGTTCGGCGCAGGCGGGCAGGGCGTGACGGTGAAGGTTCCGCCGTCGGTCACCTCGGCCATTCCCGAAGGCAAGCAGGTTATCCTTGGCCTGCGCCCGGAAGCGATCTCCGACGAAGGCTCGGCCGATGCAAATGCTGCGGCCAGCGCCCGGATCGATGCGGACGTGACGATCGTCGAGCCGACGGGGTCCGACACGTTCGTTACCGGAAAACTCGACGGTACGACCTTTACCGGCCGTGCCCGCGCTGAAACCATGGTGGAGCCCGGCCAGAGCTTCCGTTTCGTCTTCAATCTCGACAAGGCGGTCGTTTTCGACCCTGAAACAGGTAAGCGGATCGATTAGGCGACAATCCGGCCCGTCCCATAACGGCACGGGCCGGACACGGTTTCGCAATCCTGCTGCGCATCAATGGTTCGGATTGTGCCAAACAATTCTTGGCGTTATCGGCAAAAGCAGTTAGAACCCTCCTGCTAAGATGTATTAGCTCAGGGCGGGACGAACTGATGATCGGTATCAGCGGGCAGTTTCTGCCTGACGCTATGTTATTGGTTTAAGATAGCGGAATGTTTAGGTTTTCGCGTCTTTTTCCCACAGCTTCGATCGGCGCCTACCTCATGGCGCTGGTAATTGTCGTCGCCTTGCCATTGCTTGCCTTCGTCGGTTTCCTCGTCCTGCAGCTCGAAGGCCAGGAACGGGAGGGGCTTGCCAACGAAACGGCCGAGGATGCGCAGCTGATCGCTCGGTCGGTCGATCGAGAACTGCAGGACATGGCAACGACGCTGCGCCTGCTGATCACCTCGCCGGAGCTTGAGGCGGGCGATCTGCGCGCCTTCCATGACCGCACCCAGCGCAGCCTGCGTTCCAACTCGCTTTATGTCATCGTCGTCGACAAGGACGGGCAGCAGCGCCTAAATACGCGTTCGCCTTTCGGCAGCCCGCTCGGCAAGACATCGAACATGCCGGCGCTGGACTCCGTGCTCAAGTCGGGCATCACCGAGGTTTCCAGCACCTTCTTCGGCAGGACGAGCAACAAGTTCGTGTTCAACGTCGCCATGCCACTGCCGGATGAACTTTCGCATTCCGGTTCGGCAATCATCATGACGCAGAATGCCGAAGACATGGAGAAGCTGGTCTCCGTCGAGGGGCTTCCGACCGGCTGGTCGGCTGCCGTCATCGATGGACAAGGTCAGGTCGTGGCTTCTGCCGGTGCCGACAAGATCGCTTCCGGCCAGCCTTTCGATCCCGACACCCTGCGCCTGATGACCGGGTTCAAGGGCACGATCGAAGATGTCGATGGCAATGAGAAGCAGATGTACGGTTATGCCCAGATTACCGGCTGGACCTGGAAGGCTGTCGTCTGGGGGCCGATCGCATCCGCCCAGGAAGGTATCATCACCACTTTCAAGCAGCTGGTTGCGGGCGGCGTGATCTTCCTCACACTGGCAATCCTGTTTGCCTACACGATTGCGCGCCAGCTTCGCACGCCGATCCGGCAGATTGCCGACATGGCGGAGCGCATCGGCAAGGGCGAAATCGTCTCGCCGGTCGAAACCCGCATCACCGAGGCCAACCAGGTGGCGGTGGCCTTGTCGAATGCATCCTTCGACCGCAGCGAGGCGGAAGACCGCATTCACCTGATCCTGCATGAGCTGGTGCATCGCACGAAAAATATCCTGACCCTGGTCCAGGCGATGATGCGCCAGCTCGGCCGGCAGGATACGACCATGCCGGAATTCCAGAAGGCGATCAGCACCCGCCTGCACGGGCTTGGCAAATCCATCGAGGCCTTGGCCAAGGAACAATGGGCCGGTGTGCGAATGGAGCGCGTCATCGAAATCCATCTGTCGACCTTCGAGGCCGGCGACCGGCTTCTGGTGTCGGGCGAGGATTTCATGCTCAAGGCCGAGGCGGTACAGAATCTGGGTCTCGTTCTGCATGAACTGGCGACCAATTCGGTCAAATACGGTGCGCTGTCGGTGCCGCATGGGCGCGTGCGGATTTCATGGGACGATGTTGCACCCGGCGAAGACGGTGAAGCCAAGATCCGGCTTGTCTGGGAAGAAAGCCGCGGGCCGCTGGTGACGGAACCGTCGCGCAAGGGTTTCGGCACGACGATCATCCAGCGCCATGCGGTTGCCGCCTTCGGCGGGCAGGTGGATGTGGAATTCCGCCCGGAAGGTCTGGTCTGGCGACTGGTCGCGCCGCGCGCCAATCTTGAGCGCGACGATGCCGGCGACGAGCGGCGCAGCCTGGCGATGTAGGCGATCGTGATTTGATCGACCTGTGCAGGAACGAAGCGTGACGCGCCTCGTTCTAGCGCTCATGGACCTGTCGCTCAAAACCATCGAAATCGATGCCACCTCGCTAAAGGCCATTGGGCTTACCTATGTCAGCGATACGGAGCCGGGCATCCGCCGCTTACGGCGCGGCAAGGGCTTTTCCTACAAGCTGCCGGATGGATTGCTTCTGACCGACGAGGAGGACCGGCTGCGCATCACAGCACTCGGGCTTCCGCCCGCCTATGACAATGTCTGGATCTGCATGGATCCGCAGGGGCATCTGCAGGCGACGGGTTACGATTCCCGCGGTCGAAAGCAGTATCGGTATCACACCGACTGGCAGAGCTTTCGCAGCGAGCAGAAATTCGACCAGCTCGCCCGTTTCGGCGAGGCTCTGCCGCGCATTCGCCGCAAGGTGAAACGTGATCTCGCGCTTGGCCTCGACAAGTCGGATTGCGTGCTGGCGGCGCTTGTGGCGCTGATGGATGTCACGCATCTGCGGGTCGGAAACCGGGCTTATGCCAAGGAAAACCGGACCTATGGCGCAACGACGCTGCTGAAGCGTCATATGGTTCTTTCCGGCGATGGCGTGATCTTGAAATTCACCGCCAAGGGCGGCAAGCGGGTGCAGCATACGCTTAAACATCCGCGGCTACAGCGCATTCTGGAAGAGATCGCCGATCTTCCCGGCCGTCAACTGTTTTCATTTCCCGACGAACACGGCACCGCTCGTCCGGTCGATTCCGGCAGGCTCAACGCCTATCTCGCAAAGGCTGCGGGTTTTCCTGTTTCGGCCAAGACATTCCGCACCTGGGGCGGCAGCCTTGCGGCTTTCATGACGGCATGGACGATCGTAGAGGAAGAAGAGAAGCGGCCGAAGATAAAGGCGCTGACCAAGGCTGCTTCGGATGTGCTGCAGAACACGCCGGCGGTCTGTCGCTCGAGCTATATCCACCCGAGCATTCTGGCGCTTGCGGAGGATGATGGGGCGTTGAGGAAGATCATGGCGGGAGCATCGGCGATGAGGCCGCCGCGCGGGTTGCGGATGAACGAGGCGCGGCTGCTGGAATTTTTGAAGGAATAGGATTCGGTGTCGCGTCCGTTTCGGGGGCGTGCCCCTCACCCTAACCCTCTCCCCGCAGGCGGATGAGGGGCAGCGCCAGCGCTCAGACAGAGGAAAGACGCCGCCTGTCTCACGGAAATCCACTCAAGCCGCACGGCGCTGGTGCAGGCCCTCTTCCACTTCCTCGACGATCTTGTCGACGAAGGCCGCAAGATCGTCCGGCGAGCGCGATGTGATGATGCCGTTGTCGACCACGACTGCCTCATCCTGCCACTTCGCGCCCGCGTTGCGCAGGTCGGTGCGGATCGAGGCATAAGAGGTTGCATTGCGACCGCGCAGGGCATCGGTTTCGACCAGCAGCCACGGGCCATGGCAGATGGCGGCGACCGGCTTTCCGCTGCTGATGAATTCCCGGACCAGCTGCACCGCATTCTCATCGCTGCGCAGGACGTCCGGGTTGATCTGGCCACCGGGTAAAACGAGCGCGTCGAAATCCTCGACCTTTACCTGCGCGACTTCAAGATCGACGGCAACCGTATCGCCCCAATCCTTTTCGTCCCAACTTTTGATTTCGCCGGATTTGATCGAAGCAATTTTGACAGCGGCACCACGCCTGGTCAGTTCTTCAAGAGGGACCCGAAGTTCCGAACGTTCGTAGCCGTCGGTTGCCAAAATGAGGATGTTGGCGGAATCGATATTCGCCATAATAAACTCCTTGCTGGATTGTTCTTCTTGGGATGTATGGCGGCTTTGGGTTATCAGAGCCGCCCGGTAGACAGGTCGCGCCCGTTGATCGACGCAGGCACGCTGATCTCATCGCGCGGCGTCTTGGGAAGCGGAAGCACAACAGCGTCCGGTACCACGACCTGAAACCTTTCCGGGTGGTCGACCTGGAATTTCGGCTGATCCCGGGGTGTCAGAAAACGATTCCTGAGCATTCTGAAAAAGTGCTGCATGGCAATCTCCCGTGTCGGTCATCCACGATAACGCGGCGACTTGTCATGAGGGGCTAACCAGCCCGCAAGGAGAACGTTCCCATATTTTACGCGTCGAAATGGATCGTGAGGTCGGTGTCGTTTCCGGGTGTATTTTAAACAAGGATGCTCCCGCGGCCTCGAGGCTAGGAGCCTGGGCCACGAGAGCCTGGGACCTCGTTTTTCGAGGTCTCATTCCCCTCCTCGGGAAACCTTCAAACCGGAATAACGAACATGTAGCAGGCGGCTATAACCAACGCGAACCCTGCGACCTCGAACCATTCCCTGACCATTGTCGCCTCCATCGAACTCTGGACCCAGAACGTTACCGGCGCCATTATGGTTCCATGAAATCGCCATAAACGTGGCGGGTCTGCCATAAACGTGAAGAATCGCTAAAAATGACTCGGGCACATTAGGGCTAGCTGGCCAGAGCCCGCGCCTTGGCGGCTTCCAGGATGGCACGAATTTCCCGGGCCGAGGCGTTTTCGATGGCAAAGGCGCTTTCCGGGATCACGCCGGGGTCTTCCTCATTGTCCTTGAAGGTCGCGTCATCCCGCAGCTTCTTCAGGAAGGCGGTTATCGTGACCTCTCCGCCGATCATTGCCGAGAGCATTTCGATCATCAGTTCGCGATGAGCGTTGAGCCGTCCTTCGAGTTCCTGGGATGTGAGCGCGGACATGATTTTTCCTCCTGTCATGGGCGAGAACGATGGGAAAGGCGTGGCCAATGAAACGCTCCCGCCCATGATCTCGTTCCGTGCCGGGATGCGCACGGAACCAAATGCGGCGCTGCACCATTGTAGGGCAGATTTTCATAAACCTTGATCTTCCGGCAAAGGGCGCTGCATGGACATGAAGACAGATCAGTTCACCATCGAGTCAGGCGACTGGACACGGCTTGGTGCCAATTTCGATGGCGAGGGCGTCAATTTCGCGATCTTTTCCGCCCATGCGGAGCGCGTCGAACTCTGCCTTTACGATCCGAGCGGCAAGGTCGAGATCGCCAAGCTGGACCTGCCGGAATATACGCATGAGATCTGGCACGGATATGTGCCGGGCCTTACGCCCGGCACGCTTTACGGATTTCGCGTCCACGGCCCGTTCGAGCCGGAAGCCGGCCATCGCTTCAATCCAAGCAAACTGCTGATCGACCCTTACGCCCGCGAGCTCGTCGGCGATATCGAGTGGAACGAGGCGCATTTCGCCTATGACCTTCTGGCGGAAGACAAGGATCTCACCTTCGATACGCGCGACAGCGCGCCGTTCACGCCGAAAGCCAAGGTGATCGATCCTTACGCATTCGACTGGCAGGACCAGAACCGTCCCAATATTCCCTGGCCGAAGGCGGTCGTCTACGAGACCCATGTGAAGGGGTTCACCCAGCTCAATTCGGCACTGCCGAAGGAATTGCGCGGTACGTTCGAGGGCATGGGGCACAAGGCTTCCGTCGAGTATATCAAGAGCCTCGGCATTACCTCGGTCGAGCTTCTGCCAGTGCACTGGTTCCCGGACGACCAGCATCTGCTCGACAAAGGGCTGAAGAATTTTTGGGGTTACAATTCGCTCGGCTTTTTTGCGCCGGCCTCACGATATTACGGCCCGAACGGTATCCAGGGTTTCCGCGACATGGTGCGTTCCTTCCACGATGCCGGGATCGAGGTCATACTCGACGTCGTCTACAATCACACGGCAGAAGGCAACGAACTGGGGCCGACGCTCTCGTTCAAGGGCATCGACAACTTCTCCTATTACCGCACCCTACCGGATAACCACCGTTATTACATCAACGACACCGGCACCGGGAACACGGTCAACACCTCGCATCCGCGGGTGCTGCAGATGGTGATGGACAGCCTGCGTTACTGGGCCGAACACATGCATGTCGATGGGTTCCGTTTCGATCTCGGCACCATTCTCGGCCGCGAGCCGGAAGGGTTCGACCAGCGCGGCGGCTTTTTCGACGCGATGACACAGGACCCGGTTCTCTCCAAGCTGAAGCTGATCGGCGAGCCGTGGGATATCGGCCCGGGTGGTTATCAGGTCGGAGGTTTCCCGCCGGGCTGGGCCGAATGGAACGACAAGTACCGCGATACGGTGCGCGAATACTGGAAGGGCGACAATGTCTCGACCGATTTCGCCGCCCGCCTGCTCGGGTCCGGCGACCTCTATGACCAGCGCGGCCGCCGGCCCTGGGCGTCGGTCAATTTCATCACCGCCCATGACGGGTTCACGCTGAACGACCTCGTTTCCTATAACGAAAAGCATAACGAGGCGAATGGCGAGGACAATAACGACGGCCATAACGACAACCGGTCGTATAACTATGGTGCAGAAGGCCCGACCGAGGATGAGGGCATCAATGCCGTGCGCGACCGGCAGAAGCGCAATCTGTTAGCGACGCTGTTCTTCTCCCACGGCACGCCGATGCTGCTTGCCGGCGACGAGTTCGGCCGCAGCCAGATGGGCAACAATAACGGTTATGCCCAGGACAGCGAGATTTCCTGGATCCACTGGGATGACCTGCCGGAAACCTGCGAGGAGCTGCGGGAATTCACCCGCCATGTGATCAAGCTCAGGGCCGAGCAGCCGCTCCTGCGCCGCGAAAACTGGCGTGACGGCATGGATATCAAGTGGTTCAATGCCGGCGGCGGTTTCCAGCAGCCCGACCAGTGGGACGAGGGCACGACTCTCGGCGTCTATATCGGCCGTGGCGACCTGAGGCAGGAAGAGGGCGTCTGGCACGACGTTCTTCTCCTGTGCAATCCGTTCGAAGGCAACGTCCCCTTCCGCATCCCGCAATTCGGCGAGGGCGGCTGGGTCCTGGAACTGACAACATCCGACAGCGCCAAGCGCGGTCTGACGATCACCAAGGAAAAGGATTTTGAGCTGGAAGGCCGAAGCCTGGCCTTGTTCAGGCGGCCTTGAGCGATATGCCGACGGCGCTTTCAGGCGCCAGTTAAAGATATTGTCGGTCGCGAAATATGGCTTCGCGACCGTTCCCTCTCAAGCAACGGCCTTCGCGACTATGTCCGGATGGCGTGCAATTACCTTGACATAGGCAACTGCAAAATCCGGCGGCGTCACCCGCGCTTGTTCCCAATCGCGTAAGGTGCCGACGGGAACTCGAAACCGGGCCGCGAATTCAGCTTGCGACAGGCCGAGGTCGGTTCTTGTCTTGCGGATCAGGCGAGCGCGATTGCCGCGTTCCAGAGCTTCGGACGTGACGTCGAAATCCTCACTGTCGGCAGGATCAGCCGGTAGCGTGATATAACCGTTCTTCACCCTTGTTGCTCCTTCTCACCGAAATGAAACGGGCGAGGTCTTCCCGCCAGACGAAAACACCGGTGAACAGCTTGTCATCGACCATGCCGATCACCTTGAACCTCTCCTCGCCATCGATTGCGCGAATGGAGGGGACAATCAGATGATTGGCGTCGTCGAAGATCCGTTCGCCGAAGGCCAGCGACAGATTGTGTTTCTTACGGTTGGCCACGTCCTTGGCGGGATCGAACCTTCCTTCTGTCATGATCGGGATTGTACGGGATTTCCGTATTAACGCAAGCGGCCGCATCCGTCGCGGTGCACGGGCTGGTCTTTCAAGCGGTAAGGCTGCGGCTCATCCGGGTCACCAGAACTTCAACCGTCGCAATCCGGTCGTTGTGGGCGATGCTTTCTGGACGAGGCTGCGGTAGACTGCGGCGTATTGCTGGCCGCTGCGTTCCCATGAAAACTTCGTCTTCATGCCCTGGTTCTGCAGCCGCGCCCACATTTTCGGCTGCTCGTAGGCGTGCAGCGCGCGCCGCAGCGCCAGTCGCAGGCCGTTGGTGGTGACGGGGTGGAACTGGAAACCGGTCGCCACGCGGGCGGACATGGCCGCGTCGTTGGCATCGATAATGGTTTCCGAAAGCCCGCCGGTGCGCGAGACGACCGGCACGCAGCCGTAACGCAGCGCGTATAGCTGGGTGAGGCCGCAGGGTTCGAAACGCGACGGCTGGACGATCGCGTCGGAACCGCCCTGAACGAGATGGGCCGTCGGCTCGTCATAGCCGATATGGACCGCCATGCGGCCGGGATAGCGGGAGGCGGTTTCGAGCAGCGACTGCTCGATCGCATGGTCGCCCTCGCCGACGATGATGATGCGGCCGCCGTTATGGATCACTTCGTCCGCCGTCTCCGCCAGCATGTCGATTCCCTTTTGCCAGGTCATGCGGCTGACGGCGGAAAAGATCGGTCCGCGGTCATCGGGGTCAAGGCCGAAACGGTCGAGAAGCGGCTGCCGGTTTTCGCGCTTGCGGCGCAGGGTGGTGATGTCGAAGGTCTGCGGCAGGAATTCGTCGGTCGCCGGATCCCAGACATCGAGATCGATGCCGTTGACGATGCCGCGCAGCACTTCCACCCTTTCGTTGAGCACGCCATTGAGGCCCATGCCGAAACGCGGGGTCAGGATTTCGCGCGCGTAGGTCGGGCTGACGGTGGTGATGACGTCGGCCGTCTGCAGACCGCCCTTGAGGAAGCTGATGTCGCCGAAATATTCCAGCTGATCGATGGAGTAGGCTTCCGGCGGCAGGCCCAGCCACGGCAGGAGATCTGATGAATACTGGCCCTGGAAGGCGATGTTGTGAATGGTGATCACGACCGGCGTCATGCAGCCGTTGCGGCGCATGTAGACCGAGGTCATCGCCGATTGCCAGTCATGGGTGTGGACAAGGTCCGGTACCCAGCCGGGCAGGGCGCCTGCGGCAATCTCGGATGCGGCAAGCGAAAGGACCGCAAACCTTTTCCAGTTGTCCGGATGATCCTTGCCGTGCTGATCGACATAGGGGCCGCCGGGTCGGTTGTAGAGGCTCGGAGCATCGAGGACGAGAAGATCCAGGCCTTCGACGTGACCATGCCGAAGCGTGGCCTTTTCGCCGAGAAGGTCTTCGAACTCCATCAGCGTGGTTGCCTGTCCGAGCTGCTTCATCACCTTGGGGTAGCCGGGCACGAGCGATGTCGTCTCAATTCCCAGCGGCGCAAGTGCCTTGGGAAGCGAACCGGTTACGTCTGCCAGTCCGCCGGTCTTGATCAGCGGATAGATTTCCGACGTAACGGACAATATCTTCATCCTGGCATTTTCCCCCTTTGCCGCGACAGAACCCAAGCCTACGCGATTCCGCCGTCTGGCAAAGTGATTATTCTGCGGCTCGATGGAAACATAAGCGCTCATCGGCTGGTCTCCCGCAAGATCGCATGATCGCGGGAAGTCTCGCCGGGGCAAATGTTTTTTCGCTTGAGGGATTGGAGGGAAGATCGACGGCGCTGACGACGATACCGGTCGGACGGTTTGGGGAGAACTGCGTTTACGCCGGTCGTCGAGCCCATGTCTTCATTCCAATACAAACATACAAAAGGGTTTGCCCGGCGACAGGGTCGCCGGTCACTGTATCATTCGTTCTTGTTAAGGTCGGCTCAGAGGTGAGAGCCTATTCGGCGGCCGCTTTCTTGGGCCGCTTCTTGGTTTGCTCCGGCTTTACCGCGGCAGCGGCAGCGGGAAGTTTCTGCTTGGTATCTGCCTTGACAGCCGCTGCCGGCTTATCCGTCTTTTTGGCCGCCTTGGGAGCGGCGGTCTTCGGGGCTGCTGCCTTTACCGCGCCGCTCTTGGCCGGTTTTGCTGCAGCTGCCTTCGTGGTCTTTGCCGAAGCGCCGTTCCTCAGCACATCGGTCTCGGCTGCCGTGGGCCTGAGCGTCGCATATTCCAGCTTTGCCCGTTCCCAGTGCTCAATGTCCTTGCCGGAAGGGTAACCTTCCTGCTCCCACAATTCGTACGCTCTGTGCTTGATCCAGTTTTCCTGAGAAGCCGCCATCATCGTCTCCATTGCCCAAATCGCCAAACTCATGCACTGCAGAAAAGTTCCGAGGAAATATTAAAAACTGCAACGTCGCGTGAGGACCCTGCAGGCCACCAGTTGAAATCTTCCCGGAATGGTGGAACTTTTGCGTCATTGCTCAGTTCCGTTGTCGGGAAGGAGAGACTCGTCATGCACAACTACTGCGATATAATGCCTCATGCGACCGGATGGGTCTATGTCATCGATGGCGTTCAATCTGCGTCATTCTATCACAGTTACGAATTAGCTCTTGATGCGGCCCGAACTCATCTTGCAACGCGTGGCGGACGCGATAGTCGCGTCTTCCGATGCCAGGCGCTCAACGGCAACATGCTGCCGATCGAGATCGCTGCCGCGATGCAGCCCCCCGGGACCGGGATAGGACCGATCGCCTATCGTTGAACCAGAAAAAGCCCGGAGCAATCCGGGCTTTGCTTTTTCAAGCAGTTACCCTGTCAGGCGGCCTTTTTCGCCGCTATGTTGACGGCGCTTTCGGCAAGTTCCGTCAGCAGGTCGTCGGTCTTCGATTCTTCCTTCAGCGTTTCGGCAAGCAGCTTTGCCGCATCCTTCATACCGAGCTGTTCGGCCCACGCATGAAGTGTGCCATATCGGCTGATCTCGTAATGCTCGACGGCCTGGGCTGCGGCCAAAAGGCCGGCATCGAGGGCGGGGGTGCCCTTGAATTCGTCCAGGACTTCCTCGCCTTCGGACAGAATTCCCTCGATTGCATCGCAGGTCTTGCCCTGGGCGCGCTTGCCGAGGATCTCGAAAACCTGCTTGAGCCGTTCGATCTGGCCCTCGGTCTCTTCCTTGTGGGTTTCGAAGGCGGCTTTCAGTTTCGGGTCCTGGGCGCCGCGCGCCATCTTGGGCAGCGCCTTCACGATCTGCCGTTCGGCGTAATAGATGTCCTTGAGCGTTTCGTAAAAGAGATCGTTCAGCGTCTTCGTCGTCGCCATCGTGTCTTCTCCCTAGGTCGGTTTTTGAGGTTGCCGCCGTCTAACCAGGGGTGCCGGGGAAAGTTCCCGGCTTGAGCATTTAAGCCGGACGGAACGGAAGAGACCTGCGGAAGTTGTCTTGAGGATACCGGAGGAAAACGACATGACAGACGGCCTGAAGATCTTTCGTCTCGTGCCGACGGCGGCAATTGACGATCCGAACTGGCAGAACTCGCCGTCACATGGCGAGGTGGTCGTGCGGGCTCTGACACCCGGCGACGCGCGTATCGTTGCGAGCGAGGCCGAATTGGACTTTACCGAGATAGGTGCGGCCCCTGCGGAAGGAAACTCCACCAAGGAGGCAAGCGCCTTTCGCAACGACAAGCTTTATACCGTGATTGCGGATACGAGCGGCCGGTTCTCCGTCGATGGAGAGCGAGGCGTGGTCGGCGGTCGCGTCAGGATTGATACGATCGTGCCGATGCAGCGGTGAATGAGATGAACAGGCGTGAGGGTTAATCAGCGATCGAGCTTGTCGTTGAGGGCGGTCTGAAGCTTTTTGGCGAGTTCGAGCAGGCGATCGGGAACTTCTTCCTTTTCGATCTCCGTCAGCAGAACCGAGACTTTGCCATTCACGCGGCGCCCCATCCTTGCCTCCCGCTCACCAAGCTGAGCATTTTCCTTCGTCATCCCGACCTCTGATGCCGACCTTCTGTCACATGCCTTTTGTCACGGGATGCCGAAAACAGATCCGGCGCCGTCCGTGGATCCTACATTAGATTTCCATACAGCAAGATCATGCTTTTCGGAAATCCCGAAAATGTCACAGATGAATACAAACAAAAATAATAGGCTGCCCGCAAACCGGGCCGCCTATCCGTAGCCTGGCAAAATTCAGTGTTTCGGCGGCTTGGGGGTGCCGGCGGGAATTGCGGTCGTGCTGGTCGCGACGGGGTCGCTTGCGGGAAAGGTGTCTTCCAGTCCCTCGTTCAGCTGTTCTTCCAGCTCTTGCCTGTTTCCCCTGCTGCGAGCGGATTCTTCCGCCTGCCGGGGGGTGTTGCCCTTGTGCGCCGTGTTCGGCGAACCATCGCTTGCGCCCATGGCGGCTTCTCCTCGTGTTCGGTGGCCTCGGTTAAAAACGGGCAGCTATCCGCCTTTGTTCCACCACATGAAAACTGCCTCAAGTTTTCGGAACCAAATCGCGAATGCATGCGTTTGCCACCCGTCAATTCAGCCCTGATGAGTAAGGAGAGGTAGGCAACGGTGTCTGACTCACAGTTGAACGGTGACCCTGCTCGTCAAGATATTGTCAGGCTAATACCGGCTCTTCGCGCATTTGCCCGTACTTTCTGCCGCAACTCCGCGGATGCGGACGATCTGGTGCAGGAAACCCTGATGAAGGCTCTCGCCAATCTCGACAAGTTCGAGCGCGGGACCAAGCTGAAATCATGGCTTTTCACCATCATGCGCAACACGTTCTATACCAGGTCCAAGATTCTCGGGCGTGAAGCGCCGGGTCTGGAAGAGAACGTCTCCGGCGATACCCCGATCGCAGCCTCGCAGGAAATGGCGGCGCGCGCCCGCGAAGTGCAGCGGGCGCTGCAGAAACTTCCGCCGCATTACCGCGAAGTGCTGACGCTGGTGGCGATCCTGGGGGAAAGCTACGAGGCGACGGCGGTGATCTGCGATTGCGCAGTCGGTACGGTCAAAAGCCGGCTCAACCGCGCACGCCACCAGATATTGCAGGAGCTCGGAGAAGAGGCGGGCTGACGTCACGTCCGACACATCAGGAGGACAGAATGAAATATCTCCTAACCGCAACTCTTGCCGCTGCGACAATCGTGTGTCCTGGCGTGGCGATAAGTCAGAATGCGTCAAAGGGAGCCGCGAAATTCGTCGGCGCAGATGGCAAGGAGATCGGTAGCGCGGACCTTACCGGTACCAAGGCCGGCGTGATGATCGCTGTCGAGATCGCTGGATTGCCGCCGGGTCAGTGGGTTGCCTTCCATGTGCATCAGACCGGGACTTGCGATCATACAAACGGTCATGAATCGGCTGGCGGTCACTTCAATCCGACGAACGCGGAGCACGGTTATCTGACTGCAAAGGGCCAGCACGCCGGTGACATGCCGAACCAGTATGTGTCGGCCGACGGCATGCTTCGGGCGCAGGTGTTCAACACGGCCGTTACGCTGGAAGATGGCGATAGTGCCATCAAGGGCAGGGCGCTGATGATCCATGCCGATCCGGACGATTATTCCGGACAGCCTTCGGGCAATGCCGGCAAACGGCTCGCCTGCGCGGTCATCGAATAAGGTCAATCACCACAATCGAGTTCGGGATAGTGACGAAAAATCCCGGACTCGCTGAACGGCAAGCGACGTTCGGAGTTCAGATAGGCCGCGATGCTTGTTCGTTTCGCCACACTGTCGCGAAGCGAAGACAGGCGCGGATAGTCTTTCTCCAACGCCTTCATCGCATTCGGAAACGCGTAATGAAGGCCTTCGATCACCTGAAACAGCGATAGATCGACATAGGTGAGGCCGTTTCCGACAATGAAACCGTTCGGTGCCGGGTCGCCAGCCAGCATGCGCTCGAAATAGCCGAGGAATTTCGGGAGACGGTCCTTGATGAAAGCCGCTGATCTGGCCTTGGCTTCATTTTTCTGATCCTCGTAATAGTCGCCGGTGCTGATCGGGTGGTGGGTGTCATGCACCTCGGCGACGAAATCGGTAATCGTCAGCTGCAATCCATTGGCGATCAGGCGGCTTTTCTCGTCGTCGGGCACGAGGCCGAGTTTCGGCGCTAGATAGAGAAGAATGTTGGCGACGTGGGAGATGACAAGCTCGCCGTCCTTGAGGAAGGGCGGGGCGAAGGGCATTTGGTCATGGCCGTGGCTTCCCTTGAGGAATTCCATCATGGACTGGGTGCCCGTCGAGCTTCGGCACTTGTCGATATATTTGGCTCCCGCCTCTTCCAAGGCCAGGCGCACAAATTCTCCGCGGCCCTGGATGCCATCCCAGTAATAGAGTTCGTATGGCATGCTGTATGAAAACTCCCTGATCCTCAGAAAGAAACATAGGGACCACATGAGGTTTTCAAGGCGGTGGTCCGGACGGTCTGGTCAGGACTTGTACGATCCTGCTGCATTGAGTGTCCCAACCTCTGTCCTTTCCAACTGTTCCCCCTAATTTACCTCCTGCGCGGAACGGTTCGTTTTTTTTGAAGAGCCGGGACAAAGGCGCGGGCGAGCAGATGCTCTTCTGCCGCTTTCTCAAGACATGACGAGGGTGCTCATGGCTATTCGGATCACGGCAATCATCATCGCGCTGATGGGGCTCGTCCTTGCGGGCGGCGGAGCCTATCTGCTTTCGCTCGGCGGCAGCGCCTATTACCTTCTCTGCGGACTTGGCTTTCTCCTCGTCGCGGCGCTTCTCATCGCCCGCAAGCTTCTGGCGCTGCATGTCTATGCGGTGATCGTCGTCGCCTCGCTCTTATGGGCGATCTGGGAGGTCGGGTTCGACTGGTGGCAGCTCGGCCCGCGCGGCGGGGTGATCATCCTTCTCGGGCTGTGGCTGCTGACGCCATGGATCCGCCGGCCGCTCGGCTTCATCAGCCCGACGGGCGCGCGTTACGGCGCCAGCGCAAGGCCTCTTGCTCTTGCCGTTTTGGCTGCTGTCGTCATCGCCGTCGTCTCGATGTTCTTCGATCCGCTCGATCAGAGCGGCAATCTTCCGGAAGAAAAGGTTGCGGCGGCGCCGACACTCGGCGGCAATGTGCCGGATGGGGATTGGCACCAGTATGGGCGCACGCCCTACGGGCAGCGTTATTCGCCGCTCGACCAGATCAATGTCGACAATGTCGGTGGCCTTCAGGAGGCCTGGCGTTACCAGACCGGCGACGTGAAGCGGCCCGACGATGTCGGCGAGACCACCTACCAGGTGACGCCGCTGAAGATCGGCAACGCGCTTTATCTCTGCACGCCGCATAATCTGGCGATCGCGCTCGATGCTTCGACCGGCAAGGAGATCTGGAGATATGACGCCAATTCCGGGATGAACCCGGACAGGCAGCACCAGACCTGCCGCGGCGTCAGCTATTACAGGGATCAGGCCGCTACCGCAGGCGCGCAATGCGCCGAGCGTGTCTACCTGCCGACGGCGGATGCCCGTCTCATCGCGCTCGATGCGAAGAACGGCGAGGTCTGCACATCCTTTGCCGAGGGCGGTACGCTGCATCTCGAAAAGGGCATGAAATACAATCCGGCCGGCTATTATTATTCGACATCGCCGCCGGCGATGGTCGGCAACAAGATCATCATCGGCGGGGCGGTCAACGACAATTATTCGACCGAGGAACAGTCCGGCGTCATCCGCGCCTTCGACGTCAATTCCGGTCAGCTGATCTGGAACTGGGATTCAGGTAATCCGGGCCAGACCCAGCCGCTGCCGGAAGGGCAGACCTATACGACCAATTCACCGAACAGCTGGTCGGTCTTCTCCGTCGATGAGGAACTCGGCCTCGTCTATATCCCGCTCGGCAACCAGGTACCGGACCAGCTCGGCATGGGCCGGTCGGAAAACGTGGAGAAATATTCATCGTCGATCGTGGCGCTCGACATCGATACCGGTGCCGACCGCTGGGTCCGCCAGACCGTGCATCACGATCTGTGGGACATGGACGTGCCGGCCCAGCCGGTGCTGATCAACATCACCAAGCCGGACAATACCGTTGTTCCGGCGCTGGTCGGCCCGACAAAGCAGGGTGATATCTACGTGCTCGACCGGAGAAGCGGCGAACCGATCATTCCCGTCACTGAACAGCCGGCGCCGGGTGGCACGATCCCTGAAGATCATTCCTCGCCGACACAGCCGATTTCGGCGCTCAATTTCCGGCCGCGGACGCTTGAAGGCCGGGACATGTGGGGCGTTACCATGTTCGACCAGATGGTGTGCCGCATCTGGCTGGAGCAGATGAACTATGAAGGGCAGTACACGCCGCCTTCGCTGAACGGCACGATCGTCTATCCGGGCAATTTCGGCACGTTCAACTGGGGCTCGGTCGCGGTGGATCCCGAACGGATGGTGATGTTCGGCATGCCGACCTATCTCGCCTTCACCTCGAAACTGGTGCCGCGCGCCGACATCCCGCCCAAGGGACAGGACGAGAAGGGATCGGAACAGGGGCTGAACCGCAATGACGGCGCGCCCTATGGCGTGTTCATGGGTCCGTTCCTCGGGCCGCTGAAAATCCCCTGCCAGGCGCCGCCATGGGGGTATGTCGCCGGTGCCGATCTCCGCACCGGCGAGATCGCCTACAAGCACCGCAATGGTACCGTGATGGACATGACGCCGCTGCCGCTGCCGTTCAAGGTGGGCGTGCCGGGTATCGGCGGGCCGATGATCACCAAGGGCGGCGTCGCTTTCCTCGGTGCTGCGGTCGATGACTATCTGCGCGCCTATGACCTCACCAACGGCAAGCAGCTCTGGGAAGCCCGTCTGCCGGCCGGCGGACAGGCGACACCGATGACCTATGCGGTCGAGGATGGCCGCCAGTTCGTCGTCATTGTTGCAGGCGGCCATGGTTCGGTCGGCACAAAACCGGGCGATTACGTGATCGCCTATGCGCTGCCGAGATAGGCAAAAAGAGCTGCGGCGGCCCTGCCGCAGCTCACTTTTCAGGAGGTCCGGGTTAGCGGTCAGTTCACGCTTTGAAATGTATAGTCACTTAATATGACTTCCTATTCCGTCCCATTCCGGTCATGAGACTGTCAATACCCCCGTCCGAGTGACGACTCGATGACCAAATTGACTAAAGAGCTGACAGCATGAAGAACCCAGTTGCCGTAAATCGCCTCGCAGAGAACACCGTCTTTCGTAAGGGCGACGTTTTTGTTCTCTTCGGCGAATTGTTCGGTCGCGGATATGCGACCGGCCTGCTCGAGGAAGCAAAGCGCGCCGGCATGGAGATCGTCGGCGTAACGGTCGGCCGACGCGACGAAAACAACGCGCTTCGCCCGCTCAACGCCGAAGAACTCGCGGAAGCAGAGACCCGGCTTGGCGGCAAGATCATCAACATCCCGGTCATGGCCGGCTTCGATCTCGATGCGCCCGAGGGCGGCCCGACGCCGACCGAACTCCTGACCAAGCTGACGCTGGACAACTGGCAGACCGAAAAGCTCGACTGGGATTATATCCAGAAGTGTCGGGACGCCGGCACCGCGCGGTTCAAGAATGCGGTTGCCGAAGTCATGTCCGTTCTCGACGGCATGATCGGCGAAGGCCGTAACGTCTTCTTCGCCCACACGATGGCCGGCGGCATTCCGAAGGCGAAGGTTTTCCTCGTGATCGCCAACCGCATCTACAAGGGAACGGCCGCTCGTCACATGTCTTCGCAGGCGCTGATCGAAAGCGATCTCGGCAAGCTCATCCTGCAGAATTTCGACGAAGTCTCCGCCATCACCTTCCAGCATCTGATCGATGCAAGCGCCGCAATCCGCGCGCGCGTCGAAGCTGCCGGCAACCAGGTCCGCTACACGGCCTATGGCTATCACGGTACCGCAGTGCTGATCGACGGCGATTATCGCTGGCAGACCTACACGAACTACACCCAGGGTTATGCCAAGATGCGTCTCGAAGGCATCGCGGAAAAGGCCTGGGGCGCAGGTATCAAGGCAAGCGTCTACAACTGCCCTGAAATCCGCACCAACTCTTCCGACGTGTTCACCGGTATCGAACTGCCGCTGATCCCGCTGCTGCTCGCCTTGAAAAAGGAGAATGGCGGTGCGTGGGCGGAAAGCCAGTGGCAGGCCTGCGAGAAGCTTCTGAAGGACGAGTTCTCGATGAAGGACGTTCTGCAGAAGATCACCGACATGCAGGGCAGCGCCGTCATGCGTCCGTTCTACGATTTCTCTGCTTGGCCGATGGCCAACAGCCAGGATCAGGCTGACCTGACCATCAGCACGTCCAACGAGATTTCGCAGATGCATCGCGACGGCAAGGCGCTGATCAGCGATCTCCTGAGCGTCTTCGTCGTCGAAGCGACCGGCAAGCTGATCTTCGCGGAATCGTCTGCGCCAACCGGCCCGGTCCAGTGGCTTAACCACGATATCGTGGCACGCCGGCTGAACGCTTCGCATGCCGAAAGCGTATCTGCTGCAAGCCGCGAAGTCGCCTGAAGTCATTCCCTGTCGGGTGGCGGCTTGTCATTGTAGGACACGGGTGACTGGATGAGAGCCTCGGTCGAGGCTCTCGCTCGCTCGGCGAAATCCCGTTCCAGCTCCGATTGAGGGGCGAGCCTCGTCAAATAGGCATCGACGGCGGCAGTGATCCGGTCCCGGAAGTCCGGATCCGTCTTGCTCGCCTGTTCGACCAATGCCTGCAGCACGGTCCGGTATGCCATTTTCTGCGCCCCGGCGGCGACATCGAACCGGTCCGGCTTCTCGTCTTCCGACATCAATGCCTCCATGCTTGCTGCGAGCGGCGTTGAGGGGCGACGGATGGCGGATCAGACGCCGCGCTGGACCTGATCCAGCCCGGTCGCCGCGATGGCGTTGCGAACCTCGGTGACGCCCTGGACGCCAAGGGCAACCTCCTCTGCGCGGAAGACCTCGTCTTGTCTGAGGACGGCGCCCGAGAGGGTAATCGTCGAGCCGTTTGCGGTCACGGTCACGTCGCTTGCGTCGATGCCCCCGGAAGAAGCGAGGGCGTCGGAAACGGCTGCTTCCAATGTTGCACGAGGCGGGAATTCGACTTCGATTTCCGGCGATGCTTCATAAAACTGCTGATGCTTGAAGACCATGTCGGTGCCTCCCGTGTTGGAACGGGAGCACAACGCATGGCGATCGGAATGGTTCAGGCACCGGTTCCGGTGACGGTGCCGATCATCTCGCTCAGCTGCTGCTGAGAGAAGGGTTTTGGCAGGCGGGGGAGGTGGTTGCCGCTGCCGTCGGGCAATTCGGCATAGCCGGTTGCCAGCACGACCGGCAGGCCCGGCCACTCGGTGGCGATCTCGGCGGCGAGTTCCGCACCGGTCATTTTCGGCATGGAGTGGTCGGTGATGACGAGATCGATGCGATTGTCTTCCTGCCTCAGGGCTGAAAGGGCTTCCGAACCGCTATAGGCCTCGATCACCTGATGGCCGAGATCCTCCAGCATCAATGTCGTGTTCATCAGCACGAGCGCATCGTCATCGACTGCGAGCACGATAAGCGGGCGGTCGCCGAGCTTTTCACCGCTGCCGGGACTTTGAGCCTTTTCCTTGGGGCAATCCTCTTCATCGATCGTCGGCAGGAACAGCGACACGGTGGTTCCTTCGTGCCTGATGCTGTCGATCGACAGCATGCCGCCCGATTGTTCCGTCAGTCCCTGTACCATCGACAACCCCAATCCTGTTCCCTTGCCGACACCCTTGGTGGTGAAGAAGGGGGTCGTTGCGCGCGCGGCCGTCTCGGGATCCATACCCTCGCCGGTATCGCTGACGCATATACGCAGATAGTCACCGTTTTTTAGTTTTCCACCCTCTTCGGCGATTTGGTGACGTTCGGCGCTGATCGTCACCGTCCCGCCCTCGTTCATTGCGTCGCGGGCATTGACCACGAGATTGAGCAGTGCGGTTTCCAACTGCACGGCATCGGTCAGGACATGCGGCAGGTCGGGTGGAAATCGGGTTTCGATACGCATGGTGGAGCGCAGCGAGCGCTCGAGAAAATCCATCATGCCGGCGACCAGCGACGGCACGTCGACCGGTCGCATGTTGAGTTCCTGGCGGCGGGAGAAGGCGAGCATGCGGCTCGTCAGCGCCGCGCCGCGCTCGGCGCCCTG
>DLSX01000115.1 GCA_002500765.1 Neorhizobium sp. UBA7851 | reverse complement strand
GTCGACGGTTCTCATCGCAGGCGGCGCATGGTCCTCGCTTCTGCTCAAGAAACACGGCATATCCATCCCGCAGCTCAGCGTGCGCTCGACGGTCGCCGCCACGGAAGCGATGCCGGAAGTCCATGCGGGCGCGGCCGTCGACGAGCATGTCGCCTTTCGCCGACGGCAGGATGGCGGTTATACGCTGGCGCCCGGCGGCGGCAGTTCGCTTTATATCGGGCCGGATGCCTTTCGCCATGCGATCAAATACCTGCCCGCCCTTTTCGACAATCCGTTCGGCATCGGTTACCTGCCCGCCGCCCCCTCCGGTTTTCCCGATGCCTGGACGACGCCGAGGAACTGGGATGCGGATGACACGAGCCCGTTCGAGCGGATGCGCATCCTCAACCCCGCGCCCTCGCAAAAGGGACTTTCCTCGGTCAAGCGCGAATTCGAGCGGCTGTTCCCCGATCTCGGTCCGGTTCGGCTGAAAACCACTTGGGCGGGCATGATCGATGCGATGCCGGATGTCGTTCCGGTGATCGACCGGGCGCCGACGATCGACGGCCTGTTGATCGCCACCGGCATGAGCGGCCACGGTTTCGGCATCGGCCCCGGCATCGGCCGCATCGTTGCCGATCTCATCCAGAACAATGCGGCGGGGCACGACCTTTCCCGCTTCCGGCTGTCACGGTTTTCCGATGGAAGCCCGATCCGGCTCGGTCCGGCGCTGTAGGAACGGTCAGGCGGGGATGAAATCGCTCCTCCCTTTAACACGATCAACAACTTGACCGTTTTTTCATCCCCGCCCCTTCTCCCCGGGCCTACGCTCTCCCCGTCCCATCGCGGATACACCGGCAGTCGTGCCGGCGAGGCGGGGCCGGCGCTGAGGGTGAAGGGAGGACGTAAACCTTGACCACCAGGGTCCGTGTGAAAATGGTTGCCCTCCGGCGACGTGGGAGACGCGGCATGCTGTCGGACCGACATGCCGCATCANNGACGTCCGCGGGATTTCCCGGAAGCATGACGCAAGGTGGATGATGTCGCTCAAGGGTCGCCATGGCCTGAGCGGGGTTCCGGAAAAAGGGCGGGCATGGCACTTCTGATCGAAGCCCCGTCCCTTCGCCCACTGTCCCGTCATCGCAGAGCAACCGCAGTCACGGATAAAAACTGCCGAACGGGGCGCTGAGAGGTGTCACTTTAAACTAAAACTTACGAGGCAGCTTTCAGCGCCCCGTCCATCCTTGGATCAAATCCGGGGATTAAAATAACCGAGGATTGCCAAGGGAATACTGCGCCCTGGAAGGATTGACCCGGATATTTCGCTCGGCAACCGTATGAAGAGGGGACAGGCATGTATTTTCACCTACATACACCTTGGAAAATACCGACCCTGCGCCATATTACGCCCGCTTATTCCATTCTCACATGCTTGGTGACTTCATGAACTATCAGGTCGTATCCGCCCATTGGCCAATCGGCGGAGGCGAAACGGGGGAACTCGTACGCGGGTATGACTGGTCGAAGACCTCGCTCGGGCCGATCGCGGAATGGCCGCAGCATCTGCGGATCAAGGTCAATTCGATGGTCAATTCGCCCATCCCGCAGGTGCTGATGTGGGGCGACGACCATGTGATGATCTATAATGACGGCTATGTCGAAATCGCCGGCAACTATCATCCCCGCGCGCTCGGCGGCACCGTGCCCGGCATCTGGCCAGAAATCTGGGACTGGAACCGAAACATCCTCGAAGCCGGGTTTCGCGGCGAGGTGCAATCGTTTCGCGACCAGGTGATGACGCTGCATCGGCACGGCGTGCCCGAAGACGTCGTCTTCGACCTGTTCTACACGCCGATCTATGCCGAGAGCGGCAAGGTGGACGGCGTGCTCTGTACGGTGCTCGAAAACACCGACAAGGTGAGAGCCGTCACCGAACTTGCCGAAAGCCGAGAGGAACTTGCCCGGCTGACCAACGCCCTGCCGATTCTGGTCGGTTTCATCGATCGCGACAGCACCTATCGTTTCGCCAATGAAGGCTATCGCGAATGGTTCGGGCTTCCGGCCGCCGACGTGATCGGCAAGCATGTGGCCGATATCGTCGGGCAGGATTATTACAAGACCCGTATTCCCTTCATCGACAAGGCGTTTTCGGGCGAGGCAGTCATCAACGACACATTGATCCGGCGCCCCGATGGCGAGAGCCGGATGGCGGAAGTCCGCTACGTGCCGCGGCACACCGCAAAGGGCGAGATCGACGGCATCTATGTGCTGATCATCGATATCGAGGCCCGCAAGCGTTCCGAAAACGCGCTACGCCGCAGCAACGACCGGTTCCGGGCGGCCGTCAATGCCATCCATGGCGTGTTATGGACGAATACGCCCGATGGCCGCATGGTCGGCGAGCAGCCGGGCTGGGCTTCGCTCACCGGGCAGCCGCCCGAGGACTATCAGGGTTATGGCTGGTCGAATGCCGTGCATCCCGATGACCGCGGCGCCTCGGTCGCTAGCTGGCAGGCCGCCGTCGCCGCCAAGTCCACCTATATCTGGGAACACCGGGTTCTGCGCCATGACGGCGTCTACCGCACCTTCGCCATCCGCGGCGTGCCGATCATCGACGCCGCCGGGGAGATCGAGGAATGGGTCGGCGTTCATACGGACATTACCGGGCAGCGGGCGGCGGAAGCCGGCCTGCAGGAACATGCCGCCAATCTGGAACGGCAGGTCCGGCACCGGTTGCGCGCGGAAGAACAGCTGAAGCAGCTGAACGAGAGCCTCGAAGCACGGGTCGAGGCAGAGATCTCCGAACGCCGCCAGACCGAGCGGGCGTTGCAGCAGGCGCAGAAGATGGAAGCGATCGGCCAGCTGACCGGCGGCGTGGCGCATGACTTCAACAACCTGCTGCAGGTCGTCGCCGGCAACCTGCAGCTTCTCGCCAAGGATATCGACGGCAACGAGCAGGCCGAAAGACGGGTCGCCAATGCACTGGCCGGGGTCAGCCGCGGCGCCAAGCTCGCCAGCCAGTTGCTCGCCTTCGGCCGCCGTCAGGCGCTCGAACCGCGGGTGATCAATATCAGCCGCTTCATCTCCGGCATGGACGACCTGCTGCGCCGCTCCATCGGAGAGGCCGTCGAGGTCGAGGTGATAACCAGCGGCGGCTTGTGGAACACCTATGCCGATCCGACCCAGGTGGAAAACGCCGTTCTCAACCTCGCCATCAATGCCCGCGATGCGATGGAAGGAGCAGGCAAGCTGACGATCGAGGTCGGCAATGCGTCCCTCGATCAGGATTATGCGCGCAATCATACCGAGGTGGTCGCCGGGCAATATGTCATGCTCGCCGTCACCGACACCGGCTCGGGCATGACGCCGGACGTGCTGGAAAAGGTGTTCGAACCCTTCTTCTCCACCAAGCCGGAAGGCAAGGGAACCGGGCTTGGCCTTTCCATGGTCTATGGTTTCGTCAAACAGTCCGGCGGGCATGTGAAGATCTACAGCGAGGTCGGGCAAGGCACGACGGTCAAGGTCTACCTGCCGCGCTCGGTCGCCGACGAGGACCGCGAAGTGGTGATCCAGGGCGGCCCCGTGGTCGGCGGTTCGGAAACCGTGCTTGTGGTCGAGGATGACGAGGAGGTCCGCAACACCGTCATCGAAACACTGACCGATCTCGGCTATCGGGTGCTTTCCGCCAAGGATGCCCAGGCGGGCCTCAATGTCGTCGAAAGCGGCATTCCGATCGACGTCATCTTCACCGATGTCGTCATGCCCGGCCCGCTGAAGAGTCGGGAAATGGCCCGCCGCGCCAAGGAGCGGCTGCCCAATCTCGCAGTGCTTTTCACCTCCGGCTATACGGAAAATTCAATCGTCCATGGCGGCATTCTCGATGTCGGCGTCGAGCTTCTGTCAAAACCCTATACCCGCGAGGCGCTGGCACGTCGCATCCGCCATGTAATCGGCAACCAGAAGCAGGTGGATCAGGCATCGGCGCCGAAGACGGCAAGCCCGAAGCCTGCGGTCGAAGCCGGGTCCGCAGCGCTCAAGATATTGCTGGTGGAGGACGATTTCCTCATTCGCAGCAATACCGCCGAAATGCTGATGGAACTCGGTCACGAAGTGATCGAGGCCTCGAGCGGACACGAGGCGCTGGCGGAACTCGCGGTCGCGAATATCGAACTGCTGCTGACCGATATCGGCCTGCCGGATATCAGCGGCGGAGAACTGGTCCAGCGCGCGATCGCCATGAAGCCGGACCTTTCCGTCGTTTTTGCCACCGGCGAAAACAACAAGCCCGACGGCGCTCCACCGCAGGCCGGCCTGTTGCGCAAGCCCTATAACGAGCAGGATATCGCAAAGGTGATCGAGGGCGTTAAGGCCGGGCGATAAAGTTCGGCCACCATGTCGCGTCAGTGACCAGGGTGTGGCATATCCGACGGCGTGATCCACACTCGGCCGTCAAAGGCCACTTCGCCGTGATCTAGCTTGCGGCTGGCGATCGTCTCGATCAGGCCGAGTTTCGAGCGGACATTTCCGATGCGGCTGTCATTGATGACGCAGACGGCGTGGCAGGCTGCATCCTCCTGCATCAGAAGCAGAGTATGATGCGCATTGTCGAGGATCTTTCCGGGCAGTGTCTGGAGCGTCATGCTCTTCTCCTTGCCGATAATTTCATCCGGCCGCCTCACGACGACCGTCGGCAAGCCTCTCCCAACAAGGTTAACGAATGATTAATGCCAGACAGCCGGAAACACCTATTACGCGCATCACTCCAACAGTATAAACCATGCATGGAAACCAATAACTCCTTGAATTATCAGTAAGTTAACCTGAATGTTATATTTTGACTACAATTGTCGCAGTAACCGACCTCCCATATTGAGGATAGTCAAATATGTTTTCATTCCAGTCCAGTTCAGACCAAGTCCTGAATGCCCTCGATCTTTCGATGGCGATCATCGAATTTGATCTGGAAGGGCGAATTATCAAAGCCAACAAGAATTTCTGCGACCTGATGGGCTACCAGCCACAGGAATTATCCGGCAAACATCACAGCCTGTTTGTCGAAACCAGTTACGCAAAGTCGCAGGACTACACGACCTTCTGGAACGCCTTGCGAAAAGGCCAGTTCTTCGCAAGCGATTTCAAGCGGATAGCAAAGGGCGGTCGAGAGGTCTTCATTCGCGGCAACTACAATCCGGTCAAGAACAGCAGCGGTAAGGTCATCAAGATCATCAAGTTTGCCAATGACATTACCGAGTCGAAATTACACGCTCTCGACACCGCCGCGAAAATCAACGCCATCTCCCGTGCCCAGGCAACGATCGAGTTCAATACGGATGGCACGATCATTGGCGCCAACGAGAATTTTCTGTCCACGCTCGGTTACAGCCTCAATGAAATTGTCGGCCGGCACCACCGCATATTCGTCGACCAGGCTTTTGCAGCCTCCGCGGATTATGCAAACTTCTGGAAACGGCTTCTGTCCGGAGAATTCGTCGCTGGCGAATTCACACGCATCGCCAAGGGCGGGCGTAACGTCTTCATCCAGGCGTCCTACAATCCCGTCTTCGACGACGCGGGTCATGTCATCAAGGTTGTGAAGTTCGCGACGGACGTGACACAGCGGGTGGAAAACGTCGAACGGCTGGCCTCCTGTCTGACCAACATGGCAGAAGGCGATCTTTCCCAGACGATCGATACACCCTTCATCGCCTCGCTGGAAAAGCTGCGCGTCGATTTCAACACAGCATCCGCCAAGCTGCGTGACGCCATGGCAACGGTTGCGGAGAATGCCCGCGCCATCGCTTCGAGTTCCAACGAGGTCCGCGTCGCAGCCGACGATCTGGCGCAGCGGACGGAACGTCAGGCAGGTTCTGTTGAAGAGACCGCAGCGGCTCTCGAGGAAATCACCACGACCGTCAAGGATTCCAGCAAGCGCGCGGAAGAGTCCGGTGCTCTGGTCAATCGCGCCAAGGCAGATGCGGAACGCTCGGGAGAAATCGTTCGCGAGGCGATAAGGGCCATGGACTCGATCGACCACTCGTCGCGCGAGATTTCCAATATTATCGGCGTCATCGACGAGATCGCCTTCCAGACCAATCTCCTGGCCCTCAACGCCGGTGTCGAGGCTGCCCGAGCGGGCGAAGCCGGCAAAGGGTTTGCCGTGGTCGCGCAGGAAGTACGCGAACTGGCGCAACGCTCCGCCGGTGCGGCCAAGGAAATCAAGGCCCTGATCACCACGTCCGGCAACCATGTGGCAAGCGGCGTCGATCTCGTCAGCAAGGCGGGAACCGCTCTGCAGGAAATCGGCGGACAGGTGCATCACATCAATTCCGACATCATGGCCATTATCGACGCTTCGCGCGAACAGTCTCTGGCGCTCGGCAATATCAACCATGCGATCAACGAAGTGGATCAGGGCACGCAGCAGAATGCTGCGATGGTGGAACAGCAGACCGCCGCAAGCCGCAGCCTTGCCCATGAATCACAGCAACTGTTCGCCCTGCTCGAACAGTTCCGCTTCGGTCAGACAGGCGCACGTGCCGCGACGCCTGCACCGGCACCGGCCACCCCTAGACCGGTACAAAAGCCTATCCGCGCTGCGACACAGTTCCGCACCGCCGGATCTGCTGCGCTTGCAGTAGAACCGGGCTGGGAGGATTTTTGAGCTCCGACAGCCAATTGACGGACCAGGCTCGTGCCCGATCTCGAACAAAAAAGCCGCCCGCTCCATGAGCGGACGGCTTTTTCTGGTTTGACCTGATGGCTGCTAACGTCCGTTAGCCGCCATTACCCGTACCGCCACCCGCAGGGGCTGCCGGAGCCGGGGTTGCCGGAGCCGGCGTCGCGTCAGGCGCCGGCGTTG
>DLSX01000128.1:2084-2530 GCA_002500765.1 Neorhizobium sp. UBA7851 | reverse complement strand
GGTCGCGCGTCGCCTCGGCGGCAGCCTGCTGCTTTACGGCATTCCGGTTGCCACCGCCTTTTCCTGCATGCACGTCTTCGTGCCGCCGCATCCCGGCCCGGTCGCCGCTTCCGAACTGCTCGGCGCAGATGTCGGCCTGCTCATCATCACCGGCCTGATCGTCGCGATCCCCACCTGGATTATCGCCGGTCATTTCTTCGGCAACTGGATCGGCAACCGCATCAACCTGCCGGTTCCGGAAGGTACTTCAGAGGAAAAGTCCGCCGAAGATCGCGTCACACCGCCAAGCTCCGGGCTGGTTGTCGCACTTCTGCTTCTGCCATTGCTGCTCATCTTCATGAATACCGGCCTCGACTTCGCCCGTGCGCAGGAATGGGTCAGCAAGGATGCAGCATGGTTCCAGTTGCTGCGCACCATCGGCGCTACGCCGATCGCGCTTCTGATCT
>DLSX01000128.1:0-2066 GCA_002500765.1 Neorhizobium sp. UBA7851 | reverse complement strand
GGCGCCTGCCAAGGTGGAACGCATCGTCGAATCCGCTCTGGGTCCGGTCTGCTCGGTCATCCTGATCACCGGCGCCGGTGGCATGTTCGGTGGCGTGTTGCGCGCCTCGGGCATCGGTGACGCCCTGTCGGGCGTTCTTGCCGATATCGGCATGCCGGTGCTTGTCGCAGGCTTCCTGATCGCGACGGCGCTACGCGTCGCGCAGGGTTCGGCAACCGTCGCGCTGATCACCGCCGCAGGTCTCGTGCAGCCCGCAATCCAGGCTTCCGGTTATCAGGGAGTGGAACTGACGGCGATCGTCATCGCGCTTGCATCCGGTTCGGTCATGCTCTCGCATGTCAACGATTCCGGTTTCTGGCTGGTCGGCCGCTTCTTCAACATGGATGTGAAGACCACGTTCAAGACCTGGACTGTGATGCAGACGCTCATGGGTCTGCTCGGCTTTGCATTCTCCGGCCTGCTGTTCTGGCTCGCATAAACTGACTGCACTAAAAGTGCAGGGCACGCTTTCCCAGCGGAAGCGTGCCCAATTTCATTCTGGACAGACACAATGTCCTCGCCATTACCAATCGCTATCAGGCGATCTGCGCCAGTTCGACCATGTCGCGCAAACCATCGCCATAGCCGCTGCCATCTCCCTTGCCGCGAAAATGGCTCGGCGGATCTCCGATGATGCGCTTGAAGGCACGGCTGAACGAGGCCTCTGCGTCATAACCCAGCTTTTCCGCCACGGTCGCAACCCGCATGCCCTCTTTCAGCCAGAGCCGCGCCTGATGCATTCTTACACGCGCCACATAACGCGCCGGCGTCTCGCCCACCACCCGGGCAAACCGCTCGGCAAAACCGGAACGTGAGGCACCCATCAGCCGGGCAAGCTCGGCCACCGACCAGTCGCGATCCGGCTCCAGATGAATGGCAGCCAGAACACGGCCGATTTCCGGGTTGCGTACCGCAGCGATCCAACCGCTGGTATTGCCGCAACCATGTTCCACCCATGTCCTGATGATCGTTGCGGTCAGCACATCCGCCAGTCGCGCCAGAATGCCGCCGGCCCCGACACGGTCCATGTCCACCTCGCGTGCCATCGCCTCGAGAAGATGCGGTATCGCCGGCTCGCTGGTCGCCAGATCGCTGGTCAGCATCGTGTCGGGCATGAGCTGCAGAAGCGGGTGCAGCTTGTCTATATTGAAGCGCATCGAGGCGGTCAGCGCGACGGTGCCGCAACGGGCGTCAGCGCATTGCATGTCGAACACGCCCTGGCAGACTTCCTTCTTGCCATAACGCGCGAATGGCAACGGCGTCACCGTTTCGGCGCTGGCAATCACATGGGCGTCACCACGCGGCAGTATGACGGCATCACCGGCATTCAGCCGAAGCCACTCGCCCGACGGGCTTTGGAGCAGCGCCGAACCGGACGAGATGAAATGAAAGCGCGCTGCATCTTCCGCCGGAAAAGCCGTTGCCCAGGGATCGGCAAGCCGGCAGCGGCCGTATTCGACGCCATCGAGCCTCAGGCCACGCAGCATTTCCGACAAGGGATCGGCAGCGGCCGACGATGAGAATTTGGACGATCTGTCAAGCATACCGGATTTTCTAGCATGGAAACACCGACCGGTCACGCCTATTCCTGACGAAAGCCAACTGGCTGCAAATCAGGAGAATCCCATGCACAGCACCCAATCACCATCCGACAACGCGGCACGATCAGAGCATGACGTTGCACGCTGGGGCGCTGTAACGTCGCTCACCCTCGGCGTCTTCGGCCTCGTCACCGCCGAATTCCTTCCCGTCAGCCTGCTGACCCCGCTATCCGCGGATCTCGGCGTCGGAACGGGCGTTGCCGGCCAGTCGATCACGACGACCGCCGTCATCGCGGCGATCGCCGGCCCAGGCATCGTCATCGGCACCCGCAACATAGACCGTCGCTGGACGGTTCTGGCGCTGACGGCTCTTCTGATCGTCTCCAGCCTCGTCGCTGCCATCGCCACGAATATCTACACGGTCTTTACCGCCCGCATCCTGCTCGGCATCGGGCTCGGCGGCTTCTGGGCCATGTCGGGTGCGCT
>DLSX01000114.1:37022-40043 GCA_002500765.1 Neorhizobium sp. UBA7851 | reverse complement strand
CTCTCGCCGGTGGCGCGGCAGCCGTCTTGGCCGTGTCGATGGCACGGCGGCTTTCGCGGTAGAACGTGTAGAGGCCGGAGCAGATGACGATGGCGGCGCCGATAAGAACGGTCAACCCGGGACGTTCGCCGAAAATCAGTACGCCGATGACGAGTGCCCAGATCAGACTGGTATAGCGGAACGGTGCAACGAAGGAGATTTCTCCACCGCGCATCGAAAGAATGATGGTCTGGTAGCCGCAGAAGACGGCAATCGCGGTCAGCCCGAGAAGCAGCCAGTTGAAGTCGGAAATCGGATGCCAGCCGCCTGTCGGGACGATAAGAGCAAAACCGGCGACCATGACGATGAAAGACGTAAAAAGTGTCACATGAATGGTCGGAATGTCCTTCGCGATCCGGCGGGTGACCAGATCGCGGGAGGCGGTGAAGAAGACTGCCGCCAGCGGGAACAGCGCGTCCGAGGAAAAGCCTTCCGGTCCCGGCTGGATGATCAGGAGCACGCCCAGAAAACCGACGATGACGGCGCTCCAGCGCCGCCAGCCGACCGGTTCTCGAAACAGAAGCGCTGCGCCCAAGGTGACGGCCAGCGGCAGCGATTGCATGATGGAGGCTGCCGAGGCGAAGTCGATCCTGGCAAGGGCATTGAAGAAACAAAGTGTCGCGCCGAGTTCGAAGGCTGTCCGCAAAAGCACCAGCGGATGGGTGAAGGTGCGAAGCGAAAGCCGCGCACCAAGGAAAACCGAGACCGCGAATACGAGTGCGGTGGTGAGCACGCCACGCACCGCCATGATCTGCGGGATGCTGAGCTCGTGGGTCAGCGTTTTTACCATTGCATCATTGAAGGAAAACACGGCCATTGCGGTCGCCATCAGCAGCGCGCCCCGCGTGTTGTCCGACAATGCCATTATGATTCCCCCCGCCCGTTCTGCCCGGTGTTTTAAGGGATCGCTATGCTGGCTTCCAGCGGTTTCGCGACCTTTTTAACCCGCGCGAAAATGTCGCCAAGCGCCATTAACGGTTGTTCAACCGAAAGTGGACATGGTTTGCGAATGTTCCCGCATGAGGCAGGAATCGCTTCGTTGCGCACGCATGCAGGCGTGCCATCAGCCTAGCCAACTGCGGGGGAAAATTTGTTTATCGATCGACTTTTGCAAAGCCGTAAAATTGTTACCAAGGTTCTTCTTTTCGTTGTTCCTCTGGTCCTGTTGATTGCCGGTGTCGGCCTTGCCGGATATTACACCGCCAATACGCTGAACGGTCACATGACGGTGACCCGGGCAACGATTGAGAATATCGGCGATTTCGAGCGGCTTCAGGCGAGCCTGCAGGACTATTCCGCAACGCCGAACGAACAGACCTTGTCAGCGCTGAAGGCTGACATCGACAGCCAGGAAAAAGGTGTCGGTGTACTGGGAGGGCTTCTCACCAACGAGGGAGACCGGCAGCGTATTGAACCTGTTGTCGGCCTGGCTGCGTCGATGCGTGTGCAAACGGATGCTCTCTGGGCGATCAAGATGGCGCGTGACGAGACGGATCGCCGGATGGAGCTTGCAATGTCGGAGGTTCGTGCACTGGGGCTTGAGGTCCAGGACCAGGTCAGCACTTTGCGCAGACAGAGCGAGGGCAAGGAGCGGTTCGCCAAGGGCATGCTGATCGAGGCATTCGCCTATAATGCCATCTCCGAGCGACTGGCAAATTTGCGGGAGGC
The DNA here is from genome assembly GCA_002500765.1 of Neorhizobium sp. UBA7851. Lineage (GTDB taxonomy): Bacteria > Pseudomonadota > Alphaproteobacteria > Rhizobiales > Rhizobiaceae > Neorhizobium. The sequence goes on along the minus strand of DLSX01000114.1, from coordinate 38,336 downwards.
AATGCAGCGCGCCGAAAGCGACGATGCAACGATCAATACAGCCAAGCTTTATCTGGGGCCTCTCGAACAGGAGTTCGCCAAGGTCAAGACCATGGTTTCGGAGAAGGTTTTCAAGGCATTCGACCCGGCACGCAAAGGGGCGGCAGACCTGGCTGCAGCGCTCGCAACCGATGTGCCGCTTTCGCAAAAGGCATATTCGGTTCGTATAGGAACCGGCATATTGATGCGGATCGAGCGGGAACTTGTTGAGCTTTCCACCAAGAAGGCCGTGACCGCGGCGGAGAGGTTCGTCGGTCTGGATGCAGATGTGGCGGCGCAGCGGGAGCTTCTGGCCCAGACCGAGGATTCGGTCCGTCGCATTGACGAATTGCAGCTTCTCGTCGAACGGATGCGTGGTTCGGTAACCGAGGATGCGCGCAAGGCGCTTCTCGACAGTACCGCCGGTCTGCGCACCGTCTCGTCTCGCGTATCGGAAATGGCGACAACCAATTTCACCATGGCAGGTTTTGGGGTGAAGGCGGCGACGCAACTGGAGGCTCTCGACACGGGCTCCGCCAAGCTGCTCTCAATCGCTGCGGACTGGCAGAAGAAAAGAGCGGAGGCATCCGCCACTCTGACCGATGCAATGGCGGGATTGAAGAATTTCGTCGCCCAGGCCCAGGAAGTCGGCAAGGAAGACAGCGAACGATCGGCAACTCTTTCGGTCATCGCCATGGTCGTCGGCACGATCCTGGCGATCTCCGGTGGTCTGATGCTGGTCGAGACCCTGCGTGGTCCGCTGCGCCGGGTAGCCGAAGTGATGAAGCGTCTTGCCGATGGCGATCTGGAAGTTGCGATCGAAGGTCGCGAGCGCGGCGACGAGATCGGCGACATGGTGCGCTCCGTCACGGTGTTCCGCGATGCGGCACGCGAAAATGTGCGACTGGAGCAGGAAGCTGCCGCCGCCCGCGAACTCTCTTCGGCTGAGGCGGAACAGCGGGCCAGCGAACGCGCCCGCGTTGCCGCCGACCAGCGCCATGCACTGACCGCCCTGTCCGGTGTTCTCGGCAATCTGGCGGAGGGCGATCTGGCAACGGGCATGGATGAAAACCTGCCCGCCGATTTCGTCATGATGGCCAGAACCTACAACCAGGCCGTCGATGCCCTTCGCGCGACCCTGTCAGAGGTTGGATTTGCTGCACAGGAAATTAATGGCGGTACAGCCAACGTGTCGGCTTCCGCCGACGATCTGGCGCGGCGCACGGAACAGCAGGCGGCAGCGCTCGAGGAAAGCTCCAGAGCTCTGCGTCACCTGAGCGAAGTCGTGCGCAGCAT
>DLSX01000114.1:0-36871 GCA_002500765.1 Neorhizobium sp. UBA7851 | reverse complement strand
GAGATCGCCTTCCAGACCAATCTTCTGGCGCTCAATGCCGGCGTCGAGGCCGCCAGGGCCGGCGAGGCGGGTCGTGGCTTTGCTGTCGTCGCCCAGGAAGTTCGCGAATTGGCCCAGCGTTGCGCCGGTGCCGCCCGCGAAATCAAGCAATTGATTTCCGCAAGCGCGACGCAGGTGGAAAGCGGCGTGCAACTGGTGGAGGAAACCGGCGAGGCGCTCTCCAGGATCATTGCCCATGTTACCGACGTGCGGAAACTGGTGGCGCAGATTTCGTCTGCGGCGGCGGAACAGTCGACCGGCATCACGCAGGTCACTCAGGCCGTCAACGATGTGGAACTGATCACCCAGCAGAACGCCGCCATGGTCGAGGAGAACAATGCCGAAATCCGCGGCCTGCGCCATCGGGTCGAGGATCTGACTCAGAAGATCGGCCGTTTCAGGACGGGTGAGAGCGAGCACTATGATGAAGAGCCACAGCATCACGGCTATCGCAGCAATGCGGCCTGAGTTGCGTGCTTAAATAAATCCGGAAAAGCCGCCTTTGGAAACGAGGGCGGTTTTTTGCTGCCGGGAACGTGGCTGTTGCGAAACGGCTTGCGAAAAAGCTGGAACCACGGCGCATCATCCTATAGTTTTGGAGATGACAGGGGCGTCCGGCGAGAGCCGGGCTGAGAAGCACCCTTTGAACCTGAACCAGATCATGCTGGCGGAGGGAGTCGTTGGGATTTCGTGCTTTACGTTTTATCCCCACGCGCCCTCCTTTGACGACGGAGGCGCAGATGACTGATGAACCCGTAAAGACCTTGAAGCCCGGTGCTTTGCTTGCAGCCATGCGGCAGAAAAATCCGCTGGTGCAGAACATTACCAATTTCGTGGCGATGAACATTTCCGCCAATGTCATGCTGGCGGCGGGAGCTTCGCCCGCCATGGTTCACTGCCCCGAGGAGGCCGGTGAATTCGCGACCATCGCGGCAGCGTTGACTGTCAACATAGGCACGATATCGCCGGACTTTTTCGACGGCATGAAGATGGCTGCAACGGCAGCGAATGCGGCAGGGAAACCTTGGGTTCTGGATCCGGTCGCCCATTTCGCCACGGCCTACCGGCGTGCGGCGGTGGCTGAACTTCTGGCATTGAAGCCGACGGTGATTCGCGGCAACGCTTCTGAAATCATTTCACTCGCCGGTGAGCATGCAATGGGGCAGGGCGTGGATTCCGGCGATAGTGTCGCTTCTGCGGAGGCGGCGGCCCGTGCACTCGCCATTCGCCAAGGCTGCGTGGTTGCCGTGACTGGTGAGCGGGACTTTGTCACGGACGGTGATCGCGCCGTTCATGTTCTCGGCGGTTCGAAGATGATGCCGAGGGTGACGGCGCTCGGCTGCTCGCTGACCTGTATCGTCGGTGCCTATGTCGCCACCGTGCCGGATGAGCCTTTCGAGGCTACGGTCGGCGCGCTTGCACTGTTTGCCGCGGCGGGAGATCTGGCGGGGCGGGATGCGTTTGGTCCGGGTTCCTTTGCCGTGCGTTTTCTTGATTTTCTTGCAGACGTTACGCCGGATGCGGTCGATGCCGTCGCAAGGGTGGTGCCGGCATGAGGCGCTTCGATCTTTCTCTTTACCTCGTGCTTGATCCCGAGCTTTGCCGGACGATCGGAATGGTCGAGACGGCGCGACTTGCGATGCACGGCGGCGCGACTATGGTGCAGTTGCGCGACAAGCAGGCAACGACCGCTGAGATGATCGCCACGGGGCTTGAACTGAAGGCCGCGCTTGCCGGCACAGGCGTGCCGTTGATCGTCAACGATGACGTGGAGGCAGCGCTTGCCATCGGCGCTGACGGCATTCACGTCGGGCAGGACGATATGGCGGCTGTCGCTGTGCGCGAACGTATCGGCGATCTGATGCTGCTTGGCCTTTCGGTCGAAACGGAGGAACTGGCGCGGCGTGTCGACCCTGCGATCGTCGATTATGTCGGCGTCGGTCCGGTCTTCGCCACCGATACAAAGCCGGATCACAAGCCTCCCGTCGGTTTTGACGGGTTGGCACGGATCGTGGCTCTCTTGCCTGTGCCGGCGGTCGCGATCGGCGGGGTCAGGAGTGAACATGCCGGCAGAATTTTCTCGGCCGGAGCCAGGGGGCTCGCCGTCGTCTCAGCCATATGCGGACAAACGGACCCGGAAGCGGCCACGAAAGCCATTTCGGCGGAAATCGTGAGGGCAAGACAATGACGATCCGGAATGTTCTATCAATTGCGGGTTCCGATCCGTCCGGCGGTGCCGGCATACAGGCGGACCTCAAGGCTTTTTCCGCACGCGGCACCTATGGGATGGCGGCGCTGACGGCATTGACAGCGCAGAATACCCAGGGCGTTACCGAAATCCATGCCCTGCCGCCCGATTTCGTCGCGGCTCAGATCGAGGCGATTTTTTCAGACATCAGGGTCGATGCGATAAAGATCGGCATGATCGCCAATGCTCAGATTGCCGGAACCGTCGCCGAAATGCTCGAGGCTCGTGCGGCAGGTATTCCGATCGTGCTCGATCCGGTGATGGTCGCCAAGGGCGGTGCGCCGCTTCTGGCAAACGATGCCAATCAGGCGATCATCGAACGGTTATTGCCGCTTGCCACCGTGATTACGCCAAACCTGCCGGAGGCTGCGTCTTTGCTCGGCGAACCGGAGGCCGAAACACGGGAGGGGATGGCGGATCAGGCAAGGCGGCTGCTGCGGCGCGGACCGCGGGCTGTGCTGATCAAGGGCGGGCATCTGCAGTGCGACGACAGCCCGGATGTACTGGCGGAGACCGGTGGAGTGATCTGGTTCGAGGGCGCTCGCCTGAAGACCCGAAATACCCACGGAACCGGCTGCACGCTGTCGAGTGCGATTGCCGCGGAGCTTGCCAGGGGGCAGATCATGGCGGAGGCGGTGAGGGTTGCAAAGGCCTACCTGGCAGAGGCCATCGCCTCGGCCGGGAGCCTATCGGTCGGCAGCGGCCACGGTCCGGTCCACCATTTTGTCGACTTGTGGAAGCAGGGCGTCACCCGCCGGTGACGCTCATGTGCCGGGCGACTGCTGGCCGCTTGTGGGTGCGGTCGATGATGAAGTCGTGGCCTTTCGGCTTGCGGGTGATCGCCTCGTCGATTGCGGTCGCCAGGAACTCGTCATCGTCGGAGGCGCGCAATGCGGAGCGCAGGTCCGCCGCGTCATTCTGGCCGAGGCACATGTAGAGCGTGCCGGTGCAGGTGAGACGCACGCGGTTGCAGCTTTCGCAGAAATTATGGGTCATCGGCGTGATGAAACCGAGCCGTCCTCCGGTTTCTCTCACTTCGACATAACGCGCCGGACCGCCGGTCTTGTAGATGATGTCGGAGAGCGTGAACTGTTCTTCGAGGCCTGCACGAACCTGCGACAACGGCAGATACTGGTCGGTGCGGTCTTCGTCGATCTCGCCCATCGGCATGGTTTCGATCAGGGTGAGATCCATGTCGCGGTTATGCGCGAAACGGATCATCTCCGGGATTTCGAGATCGTTGAAGCCTTTTAGCGCCACGGCATTGAGCTTTATCTTTATGCCCGCCTTCTGAGCCGCATCGATACCGTCCATGACCTGCCGGAAATTGCCCCAGCGGGTGATCTGCTTGAATTTTGCCTCGTCCAGCGTATCTAGCGAGACGTTGATCCGCCGCACGCCATTGTCATGCAGCGCCTGCGCGTAACGGCCGAGCTGCGAGCCGTTGGTCGTCAGGGTCAGTTCGTCCAGCTTTCCGGCCGCGATCTGCTTTCCGAGCGCTTCGACCAGAAACATGATATTCTTGCGCACCAGTGGTTCGCCGCCGGTAAGCCGCAGCTTGCGCACCCCCTTCGCAATGAAGGCGGAACAGAGACGTTCCAGTTCTTCAAGTGTCAGCAGGTCCTTCTTCGGCAGAAAAGTCATGTTTTCCGCCATGCAATAGGTGCAGCGAAAATCGCAGCGGTCCGTCACCGAAACCCGAAGATAAGTTACCGCACGGCCGAACGGATCGATCATCGGCGCCTGGGCCGATGCTGGATTGCCGAACAATGGTGGGGTAACGATGGAATTCAAGTCGATATACTCCTGATTGTCGGAATCTGGTGGTCATCATTGATGACGTCAAGCTTTATGCCGACAAAGCGGATGGCACTTTGATCAAAACGGCGCGACGCACAGGGTTGCGGCGAATTGACGAAATCCATAATCCTGAGTGGGTGAAATTGGAAGAGCGGATATGACCGAGGTTCTGAACGATAGCTGGCCGACCGAACTGCGTGTGGCCGAAGACAAGAGAACTCTGACCGTTACATTCGACGATGGCACGTGTTTTGCGCTGCCCGCCGAGCGGCTGCGCGTTCTGTCGCCCTCGGCCGAGGTGCAGGGCCATGGCCCGGGTCAGAAGGTGACGGTTCCAGGCAAGCGCATGGTGGCGATCCGCAATGTGGTTGCTGCCGGAAATTATGCCGTGCGTATCGCTTTCGACGACGGTCACGACAGTGGAATTTTCACCTGGCGTTATCTACGGGAGCTGGGAACGGACGGTGACGGTCTTTTTCGACAATACGAAGAGGAACTGGCTGCTAAGGGCCTGAGCCGAGACGGCGCGCGAGCGCGTTAACAGGATAAGCAAGGGGATACGCGGGTGGCGGCAGAATCGAACGCAGTTGAACTGGTCCAGGTCGTGGCACTGCTCGGGGCAGGCGTCATAGCGGCTCCTCTCTTCAAACGGATTGGTCTGGGCTCCGTCCTCGGCTATCTCGCAGCGGGTCTGGTGATCGGACCTTTCGGGCTTAAGCTGGTCTCCGACCCGCAGGCCATACTTCACATAGCCGAGCTCGGCGTGGTGATGTTCCTCTTCATCATCGGGCTGGAAATGCAGCCATCGCGGCTGTGGAACATGCGCAAGGATATCTTTGGCCTCGGCGCGCTGCAGGTCTGTGCCTGTATCGTGGCGCTGATGGCAATCGGCATGGGCTTCGGACAGTCGGCACCGGTGGCCTTCGTCGCGGGAACCGGTTTCGTGCTGACCTCGACCGCAATCGTCATGCAGATGCTGCAGGAACGCAATCACCTGCATACGCCGAAGGGTCAGCATATCGTCTCGATCCTGCTTTTCGAGGATCTTGCCATCGTGCCGCTTTTGGCGATCGTTGCCCTTCTGGCTTCGCATGGTGAGGCAGTATCTCTGACGGAACGTCTGGAGTCCGTCGGTATAGGCTTTGCCGCGCTCGTGGCGCTAGTTCTCGCCGGTCGTTACCTGCTCAATCCGTTCTTCCGGCTGCTCGCCAATTCCGGTGCCCGCGAAGTGATGACGGCGGCGGCGCTTCTGGTCGTTTTGGGTTCTGCGCTGCTGATGGATTTCGCCGGTCTGTCCATGGCCATGGGCGCCTTCCTGGCCGGTGTGCTTCTGTCTGAATCTTCCTTCCGGCATCAGCTGGAAGCGGATATCGAACCCTTCCGTGGCATCCTGCTCGGTCTGTTTTTCCTCGGTGTCGGCATGGCGGTCGATCTCGCCGTGATTGCCGCCAACTGGCAGCATGTGATCCTTGCGGTCGTCGCCTACATGATCGTCAAGGCCCTAGTCATCTATGGTGTGGCACGGCTTCTCGGCGCACCGCATCCGGAAAGCGTCGGTCGTGCGATCCTGATGGCGCAGGGCGGTGAATTCGCCTTCGTGCTTTATGCCGCAGCGACCACAGCAGGGATTTTCGATGCCGAGACAAATGCCGTCCTGACGGCAACGATCGTGCTCTCCATGGTGGTCACGCCGCTCGTCGTGGCAGTCTATGTGCGGATCGCGCCAAAACCGCAGGTGGATACAAGCGGGCTCGATGCGCCGGAAGATATTGCCGGCACCGTGCTGATGATCGGTTTCGGCCGTTTCGGCCAGATCGTCAGCCAGCCCGTGCTTGCGCGCGGTTATACCCTTTCGATCATCGACAGGGACGCTGAGTTCATCCGAGATATCGGCGATTTCGGCTTCAAGGTCTTTTATGGTGACGGAGCGCGGCCGGAGATCCTGCATGCTGCGGGTGCTGCGACGGCAAAGGCCATCCTCATCTGCATCGACGACAAGGAGGCAGCCATCAAGATTGCCGAGATCGTCAAGGAAGAGTTCCCCTTGGTGCCGCTGCTTGCCCGCGCTTATGACCGCGGCCATGCGATCGATCTGTTAAAGGCCGGCGTGGACTACCAGATCCGTGAGACCTACGAATCGGCGCTGAACTTCGGCAGCGAAGTGCTGACCGTGCTTGGCGAGGAGGAGGAGCTGGCCGCGCAGATCATCGAGGAATTCCGCGAGACAGACCGTGAACGCTTCGCGCTCGAACAGATCGGCGGCATTTATGCCGGGCGTTCGCTGATCAAGGGCAATGCCCGCCCTGCCGACGTGATTGCCGCAAGAACCGGACGGCAAAGAGAGCAGCGCGCCGCAGAGCATGCAACGGCTCAGGAGGCCGCGACGTGAGTGATATGGCGAGTAACGGGGAAGGGGTCATCACCTCCATAGAGGACTTGAAGGCGATCTATGGCGATGCGGCAGACGCGTCGATCGCCAAGGTGACGACGGCTCTGACACCTGAATATCGGCAGATGATCGAGATAGCTCCCTTCGTGGCGCTGGCGACGGTGGGAGCTGAAGGTCTCGACTGTTCGCCGCGCGGCGATCTTGGAGGAGTGGTCAGGGTCAAGGATGACAGTACGCTGCTTTTGCCCGACTGGCGTGGCAACAACCGGATCGATTCGCTGATCAACATCGTCCGCGATCCGCGTGTCGCCCTGATGTTCCTGATTCCCGGCTCGACTACGACGATGCGCGTCAACGGGAGGGCGATCGTCTCCGCCGCGCCTTCCTTGCTGCAAAGCTTCGAGATGGATGGCAAACATCCCCGCACCGTCGCAATCGTTACCATCGATGAGGTCTATTTCCAGTGCGCCCGTGCGTTGATGCGCTCCGAATTGTGGAACGCAGATCGTTTCGTCGATCCGAAAACGCTACCGACACCGGGGCAGCTCCTGAAGTCGGCAAAGGAAGATTTCGACGCCAAGACCTACGATCACGAATGGCCCGTGCGTGCGGCCAAGACCATGTGGTGATGTGACGGGGGGAATGCGAGAACAGGCCCGAAGGCCTGCCGCTTATTTCTTGTAGATCAGCCAGTTCTTGCTGAGGTAATGGCTCTTCATGCTGTCTTCGAAGAAAACTGAGCGATTGCGGCCGCTGTTCTTGGCGTAATAAAGAGCCGTATCGGACTGGGCGTAAAGCTCCCCCGGATCGGCTGCCTGCGCTGCCATCGAATAACCGAGCGAAATCGTCACCGGTCCGTAGTTGACACCCGAACGGGAGTTGCGGAACGTTCGCGTTTCCAGGGCCCGTCGTACGCGCTCACAGATCACCATTACTTCGTCGGGTGTATTTCCCTCGACGATAATGGCGAATTCCTCACCGCCGGTACGGGCAACGAAGACATCCTTGCGGACATTGGCGCGAAGAACCGAGGCGACGGTTGCAAGGATCTTGTCGCCAACCGGATGACCGAAATTGTCGTTGATTTTCTTGAAATTGTCGATGTCGGCAAGCACCAGCGCGGTCAGCGGCAGCGCGGTCTGATTGTCGAACGAACTTGCAAGACGCTCATCGAAGGCTCGGCGATTCGATAACCGCGTGAGCGAATCCGTGTTGGCTATGCGCTTGTATTCGTCGAGTTCGCGGCGGACCTGATCCATTTCGTTGGATCGCTGAACCATATCGTCGACAGTCTTTTCGCCATGCGCCATCTTGTCATCGGTCGCTTGATGCAACAGGCCGATGGCGCTGCGGATGATGTCCGTCGAAAAGCTGTTCTTCGTATTGATGCGCGCCGCCGTCTCGCTGAGCAGCTTTCCATAGCTCTCAAGCGAGTTCTGCTCCTGACGCAGCAGCTTCAGCAGCGCATCCAGTTCGCCAAGCAAACGGTCGTTCGCTTTTTCAATGACGGCCGCCTGCGGGCCTCCCAGATAGCGTTCTGAAATTTCGTCCAGATCTTCCTGAGTTGCCCGACTGCCAAGCGCAGCGAGTTCTCGGGTGAGGTCCGGATTCGAGCCGATATAGGCTTCATAAAATAGCTGATAATTGCGCGGAATGGGCGAGACGCCCATCGACCGCACTGCATAGATGATCTGCCCCATCAGGTCGCCCGAATGCGGCTTCGATGCAGATATCGTCGTCATAGACGACCCCCAGTTAGACCCCACTACATGGATTTGATAAAATCTTATATTAAAAACTATTGGAAAATAATTAAGGATCTATTTCCTTGGCGCATTCGCAAAGTACTTTGAGGAGATTTTGAATTTGCTAAAAGTCATTGTTGTTCAATATGATAAGTCGTCATGTATTTTTATTTAGGAAATTTTACTTTAGCAATTATTGTATTTCTATAGAGAAATTTGCGGTATTGAGAGGCCGCATTCCGGCCTGATGCCGGAATGCGAATCTCGATCTTCGTTGTTTTATTTCGGGCCGATCATGTTTTCCGGACGGACATACTGATCGAATTCTTCATTCGTCAAGTAACCACCGCCAACTGCTTCCTCGCGCAAAGTCGTTCCGTTCTTGTGAGCGGTCTTTGCGATCTTGGCGCAGATGTCGTAGCCGAGCTTCGAGTTCAGTGCGGTGACGAGCATCAGGGAATTTTCGACACCCTTGCGAATGTTGTCTTCACGGGCTTCGATGCCGACGACGCAATTGTCGGTGAAGGAGACGGCCGCATCGCCCAGCAGCTGAACCGACTGGAGGAAGTTGTAGGCCATCATCGGGTTGTAGACGTTGAGCTCGAAGTGACCTTGGCTGCCGGCAAAGGTCAGGGCTGCATGATTGCCGAAGATGTGGGCGCAGACCTGGGTAAGTGCTTCCGACTGGGTCGGATTGACCTTGCCCGGCATGATCGATGAACCAGGCTCGTTTTCCGGCAGCGACAATTCGCCGAGGCCGGCGCGTGGGCCGGAGCCGAGGAAGCGGATGTCGTTGGCGATCTTGAACAGCGCTGCCGCGGCAGCATTGATGGCGCCGTGCGAGAAGACCATCGAATCATGCGAAGCGAGTGCCTCGAACTTGTTCGGCGCGGTGACGAAGGGCAGGTCGGTGATCCTCGAGATTTCCTCGGCAACCTTTTCGGCAAAGCCAATCGGTGCGTTGAGGCCGGTACCGACGGCCGTACCGCCCTGCGCGAGCTTGGAAAGGGCAGGCAGCGTCAGTTCGATATTGGCGATCGCGGAGGCGACCTGCGCGGCATAGCCGGAAAATTCCTGGCCGAGCGTCAGCGGCGTTGCATCCTGCGTATGGGTGCGGCCGATCTTGATGATGTGGCTGAAAGCCTTGACCTTCGCTTCCAGTGCTTCGTGAAGATGCTTCAGCGACGGCAGGAGATGGCGGACGATCATCTCGACGCAGGCGATGTGCATGGCCGTCGGATAGGTATCGTTGGACGACTGGCTCATGTTGACGTGATCGTTCGGATGCACAGGCTTCTTGGAGCCCATGACGCCGCCGAGCATTTCGATTGCCCGGTTGGAGATCACTTCATTGGCATTCATGTTCGACTGCGTGCCGGAGCCCGTCTGCCAGACAACCAGCGGAAAATGGTCGTTGAGCTTGCCGTCGATGACTTCCTGGGCTGCGTCGATGATTGCCTTGCCGACACCCTTGTCGAGGCCTGACAGTTCCATATTGGCAATGGCCGCGGCCTGCTTGACGATGCCGAGCGCGCGCACGACTGCAAGCGGCTGCTTCTCCCAGCCGATTTTGAAATTGCCGAGCGAACGTTGCGCCTGTGCGCCCCAATAGCGGTCGCTGGCGACGTCGATCGGGCCAAAAGTATCGGTTTCGGTGCGGGTCGATGCCATTGTTGCTGCCTTTTCTCCCTGGATTCGTCCACCGGCTACGCGCTTCTGAAGTATTGGAGAAGGGCGTACCGTACCGGCGCGGCGCATTACTATACGATTGCCGAATGTCCGCAAGCTGCCGCTGCGGCTTTTTGCAGCAGCAATTGCGTGTCGTTCATGACACGCCGATATAATTTGTGTCCTGGCTTTCAGATCGCTTCCGATTCCCGGCAAGCCCTCGTCAGTGAAAAATTAACCAATAATTTCTTAACCTTTGCGTTGAACGGTACTTTGCTTGTTTCGGCTCGCCGGAACCGAGAAGTGAACGACCGTTTTCTTTCCATCCCTCACGCGATCGGCTAGATGGCGTGATACTGAAGTCGAGCCCGCCACAAGAGACGCGGACGAAGGTCACGGGGACTACATTGCAGCACACTTATAGGAAGACGTCGATCGCACTGGCGCTGTTGTCGGGCATTTCCGTTGTCGCGGGGGCTTCCGCTCCTGCGCATGCGATCACTCTTATGGATATCATTCGCGGCGGGCCGGGCAAGCGCGATGCTGCCGCCCAGGCGAATGCCAGGGGCCAGGAAAACATGCCGAGCGAACGTGCCTTGGCTGATCCGGAGCCTCTGCCGAAAGTTTCGGGTCCGCGTTATTATACCTACAAGGCTGACAGCCAGCGTCTGGTAAAGACCGCAGCTTTCGCATCGTCTGCTGCTGCCGGTTCGTTTCAGGCTATGGCAAATGCAAAAGTGTCCGCCCCTGCAGATGTCGCTTCCGCGCTTGAGGCTTTCTATGGAAAGGCACAGGCTCCGCTGTGGATTTCCGGTGGCGAGGTGAACGATAAGGCAAGGGCGGTGCTGGCTCTCTTCGAACGAGCCGGCGACTATGGGCTTGATCCCGTGGACTACATGCTCACACCGCCAGTGCTGACGACCGCAAGCGTCGAGCCGGTTGCTGCACCTGATGTTGCCGATGCTCAGGACGCGCCTGTTTCCGCGAATGATGCGCCGGCTGCCGATGCTGCTGTTGCTTCCAACGGTGATGCAGCCGCGGTTACCTCCGCTGATCCCGCTCCTCTTGCCGGCGCTGATCCGACAGCTGCTGCCGCCACGGAAACTGCATCTGGTGCGGCGGTCGAGCCTGCGCCTGCTGCTGCGGAACCCGCCGCTGCCCCTGTTCTGTCCGAAACACATAGCGAAGAGCTGATGCGGTTCGAGCTTGCGCTCTCCGCCAAGGCAATGATCTTCGCTCAGGACATGGTGCGCGGACGGATCGATCCCAACCGCATTTCGGGCTATCATGATTTCAAGCGCAAGAATGTTGATCTCGCGCAGACCCTGTCGGAGACCGCGACGGCAGCTGATGCAGCAGCCTATCTCGAAGGTCTGGCGCCGAAAGGGCCGAGCTTCGTTGCCCTCAAAGCCGAGCTCGCAAAGCTGAAGGTTGAGGCCGCCGATGCCGGTGACGATATCGCCCTGCCGGAAAAGATGCTGCTGAAGCCCGGCAATAGCAGTGCCGAGCTGCCGCAGGTCGTCGCCACGATCGAGAAGAAGGGTTCGCAGGCGCTGAAGACGGAATATGCCGCAACGTTTGCAGCCTACCAGAAAACACCCGAATACACGCCCGAACTCGTCGAGCTGGTAAAATCCTATCAGGGTGAGGTCGGCTTGAAGGCCGACGGCGTGATCGGTGCTGCAACCCTGCGCAAGATGACCGGCCATTCCCTGGCGGACAAGGTTCAGAAGGTCGTGGTCGCCATGGAGCAAGCCCGCTGGCTGCCGGATGATCTGGGAAGCCGTTACGTCTTCATCAATCAGCCGGCCTACCGGGTCTATTATCACGACCATGGTGCCGAGCAGTTCTCCATGCGTATCGTCATCGGCTCGAAGGCAAACCAGACCTTCTTCTTCCAGGACCAGATCCAGACGGTCGAATTCAACCCCTATTGGGGTGTGCCGCAGTCCATCATCGTCAACGAGATGTTGCCGAAGCTGCGCCAGGATCCGAGCTATCTCGATCGCACGGGGTATGAGGTTGCCGTCAACGGCCGCGTCATGCCGTCCTCCGCCGTCAATTGGTTCGGCTCGACCAGCAACATCTCAGTGCGCCAGCCGCCGTCCAGCGACAATGCCCTCGGCGACCTGAAGATTCTCTTCCCCAACGCCCATGCGATCTACATGCATGACACGCCGTCGAAGAGCTTTTTCCAGCGTGACATGCGCGCACTCAGTCACGGTTGTGTCCGTCTGGCCGAGCCGCGCAAGATGGCGGCCGCCGTGCTCGGCATGACCGAACAGCAGGTCGATGCCGAGATTGCCGCCGGCAAGAATGTTGCGGAAAAGGTGACGGCGAAGATCCCGGTCTATATCGCCTATTTCACCGCATGGCCGAACAAGGACGGTACAGTCGAATATTTCGACGACGTCTATGATCGCGACATTGCCGTCGGAAAGGCATTCGACGCGGTGACCAAGGCGCGTGGCTGATACGTCGGGATATTGCTAAGTAAAAAAAGGCGGCCGATCGGCCGCCTTTTTCATATCCGCTTTTAGGAGGCTAATTCGGCTGTTGCCAGCAGTTCTTTCACCAGGTCTGCAGTGAGCGTATCGAAATGGCTGATCACCGTGTTCGGCGAAAGGCTTTCGATCGGAACATCGGAATAACCGAAATCGACGCCGATCGACGGAATGCCGGCATTTTTCGCGGCGAGGATATCGTTGATGCTGTCGCCGACCATGATTGCCCGGCCCCGTGTGCCGCCGGCCTTTTCGATCGTGCCGAAGATATGGGCTGCGTCGGGTTTGCGCACGGGGAACGTGTCGCCACCGGTGATCGTGGCGAAATGACCGGACAGCCCCAGTGCCTCGATCAGCGGGATGGCCAGCGCTTCGCTTTTATTGGTGCATATGGCAAGCGTCATGCCCGCTGCCGCGAGGCGTTCCAGGCATTCGACGACACCGGCAAACGGCTGGCTCTTGCCGGGCATGTTCTGGCGATAATGTTCGACGAAAAGGCTGAAAAGGGCGTCTGTCTCCGCTTCTTCGAGCTTTACCTTGCGCAGTTCGAAGGCACGCTTGATCATCACCCGCGCGCCCTGGCCGACAAGATGGGTCAGGTCGTCGAATGTCACCGGAGCGAGATCGGCTGACGCAATCGTGTGGTTGAGGCTGTCGATCAGATCGGGCGCGGTATCGATCAGCGTGCCGTCGAGATCGAAGATGACGAGGGGAGAACTCACGGGGGATTACCTCACTGGTGCTTTCAATTGGTCCGTCCGGTTAAGCACGTCGGATCGCCCTTGAAAAGGCCACCAATGCCGCATGTTGGCAGTGAGAAACGGTAGCAGGGGTCTTCCGCTTACTCAATCAGGCGTGTAAACAGCGGTTCGGCTGAAACAGTGGGGAGTGACAGGCGCATGGACGCCCGGGAAATGAAGGTCAAGGCGGCGGCTGCAGCACTCGCTCATGTCGAGGACGGGATGAGGCTCGGCATCGGAACCGGGTCTACTGCGGAAGAATTCGTTCGCCTTCTGGCCGAAAAGGTTCATGCCGGTCTGCGTGTTCAGGGCGTTCCGACCTCCGAACGCACCGCGCGGCTTTGCCTGGAACTCGGCATTTCGCTGAAGTCTCTCGACGAACTTCCTGAACTCGATCTGACGATCGACGGCGCCGATGAACTGGACGGCAACCTGACCCTGGTAAAGGGTGGCGGCGGCGCGCTGCTGCGCGAAAAGATCGTGGCGGCGGCTTCCGAACGGATGATCGTGATCGCCGACGAGAGCAAGGTGGTCCAGACGCTCGGTGCCTTTCCCCTGCCTATCGAGATCAATCCGTTCGGGCTGATGGCGACACGCATCGCAATTGAAAAGGCGGCTGTAAGGCTGGGGCTTGATGGCTCGCTTTCCATGCGCAAAAGCGGCGACGAGCTCTTCACCACAGATGGCGGCCACTACATTGTAGACGCATCTTTTGGCCGCATTCCTGATGCAGAGGCACTGTCTGCCGAACTGCATTCGATACCAGGCGTCGTAGAACACGGACTTTTCATTCATATGGCGTCCCTTGCGATCATCGCCGGCCCGGCGGGAGCGCGGACGCTTCAGGCCACATAAAATTAGGAGCATTCACTCATGATCAAATCCGCGGTTTTCGGCCGTGCCGTCGTGCTAGCCGTTCTTCTGTCCGGTTCCGTGGCTATTCAGGCCCGCGCCCAGGAGATTCCGGAGGCTCATCTGGCGGCTGCTCGCGAAGCGATCAAGGCGCTCAACGTCACGGATCGTTACGACAACATCCTGCCGGCGATTGCAGAGAACCTGAAGGCGCAGTTCATCCAGTCCTCGCCGAACTTCCAGGACCAGATTTCCGCTATCGTTAACGAGCAGGCTCTGGCGCTGGCTCCCCGTCGTGCGGACCTCGAAAAGGAAGCTGCGACCATCTACGCCAAGAGCTTCTCGGCTGACGAACTCAAGGCAATCGCCACTTTCTTCAATACTGAAGCCGGCAAGAAGCTGATGACCAGCACGCCGCTCGTCGCCCGCGAACTGGGCCGCGCAGCCGAAATCTGGAGCAACGGTATTTCGCGCGACCTGACAGCACAGAGCACGGCAAAGCTGCGTGGCGTGATCGACGCCAACCCGGTGCAGATGCCGGCCGCAGACGCTGCCCCTGCAGCGGCCGCTCCGGCTCCTGCGCAGGCCCCGGCACCGACGCTGAACCTGCCGAAGCCGTAATCGGCTGAGGAAAGCGGAACGTTTATCGAAAGCCCGGAGCAATCCGGGCTTTTTCTTGTTCCAGAACATGCCTATATGCGGCATCCACGCCGTATGCCTCAAGGAGATTAGAATGGCCGCCTATGACTACGATCTGTTTGTAATTGGCGGAGGCTCCGGCGGTGTCAGGGCAGGGCGTGTGGCCGCAAGCCTCGGCAAGAAGGTCGGCATTGCCGAAGAATATCGCTTCGGCGGCACCTGCGTCATTCGCGGCTGCGTGCCGAAGAAACTCTTCGTCTACGCCTCGCAGTTTCACGAGCATTTCGAGGATGCCGCCGGTTTCGGCTGGGAGGTCGGGGCAAGCACGTTCGACTGGGCAAGGCTGATCGAAGCCAAGGACAAGGAAATTGCCCGGCTCGAGGGGCTTTACCGTCGCGGTCTGGAGAACAACAAGGCTGAGATTTTCGACAGCCGTGCAGAACTGGTTGATGCCCACACGGTGCGCCTCATCAAGACCGGCAAGACGGTCACCGCCGAGCGGATCGTTATCGCCACGGGCGGCGTAGCAAACCCGCATGCCGCACTTCCCGGCCACGAGCTCTGCATCACGTCCAACGAAGCCTTCCATCTCGAGACCCTGCCGAAATCGATCCTGATCGCCGGCGGCGGTTATATTGCCGTCGAATTCGCCAATATCTTCCACGGCCTCGGCGTCGATACGACCCTGATCTATCGCGGCAAGGAAATCCTCTCCCGATTCGATCAAGACATGCGGCAGGGGCTGCATAAGGCGATGGTGGAAAAAGGCATCAAGATCATTCTTACCGACGTGATCGAAGAGGTCGCGAGATCCTCCGAGGGCGAATTGACGGCACGCACCAAGTGCGGCGAGACATTGACGGTCGATACCGTCATGCTGGCGCTCGGCCGTGACCCCTATACCAAGGGTCTCGGGGTCGAGGCAGCCGGTGTGAAGACCGACGAACGCGGCGCAATCATCGTCGACGAATATTCCCGCACCAATGTCGAGAATATCTACGCGCTCGGTGACGTCACCGACCGGGTACAGCTGACGCCGGTCGCGATCCACGAAGCCATGTGCTTCATCGAGACGGTATACCGCAATAATCCGACTTCGCCGGATTACGACCTCATCCCGACGGCCGTCTTCTCGCAGCCTGAAATCGGTACGGTCGGGCTTTCGGAAGAAGAAGCCGCCAAGCGCTACGATGAACTCGAGGTCTATCGCGCCGAATTCCGTCCGATGAAGGCGACACTGTCAGGCCGTTCCGAGCGGATGATCATGAAGCTGATCGTCGATGCGGCCAGCCGCAAGGTTGTCGGCGCCCATATTCTCGGTCACGAGGCTGGCGAGATGGCCCAGCTGCTCGGCATTTGCCTGAAGGCGAGCGCGACCAAGGATGATTTCGACCGCACGATGGCACTGCATCCCTCGGCGGCCGAAGAACTGGTCACCATGTATAACCCGAGCTACCGGGTGAAGAACGGCGAGCGGGTCTGACTGATCGGCAACCAGCTGGCGCTCTTTTGCGTCAGCTGGTGAGCCGCGGCGTGGCGACAATCTTGCGGAACAGCGTTTTCATCGCTTCTTCGATGCCCTGTTCGAGTGTCACTTCGAAGAAATAGCCGGGACTGGCGCATTCGCGCATCTTCGTTGAAATGCTGCCATCGAAGGGTTTGACCCACGACTTCCAGAAGTCGTTGTCTTCGAGCGGTAGATAGGTCGTATAAAGGACGGCGATGCGGATGTTGGCATCTTTCAGGGCCTGACACGAGCGCACATCGATTGGTTCGATGCAGCGGCCGCCGTTTAGTTTTTTAGTGCAGTCCTTCGGCTTGTAGCTGTCGCCGACGCCATCTGCGACCATGAATACGATCTTCTGCCTGTCCGCTCTGCTGGTGCCGTATCCGGGAGCGCCATAGGTGGCGGATTTATCCAGTATCTCTTTCTTTATGTCAGAGAGCGCCTTGTCGAAACTTGTCTGCTGGTCGCTGTCGTAATTCTGATAAGGGATGCTCATGAGCTTGATCTTGTCAGTGGCGTCTCCGACTGCCGACAGGCTCTCATTCAGTTCGGCCACCTTGAACAGTTTTACATTCTGGGCCTTTTCCCCGAATGTATAGGCTGCCATGCGGAACTGGCCCGATATGGTCTGGGTGGTTTTGGCCGAGCTCATCAGTGCCTTTACCGCTTCAGCGACAACATCGATGCGGATCGGTATCTTGTTGGCCTTGGCGACATTGTAATAGCTGTAAGGGTCGTCGACGCCACTATCCGAAACGATGTGGCAAGCAAAGGCGCAGTTGGCGTCCTTGCCCTTGTCGTTGCCCGGCTTCTGATATCCGTTGCGGGTGGCATTCTTCATCTTTGCGATGGCTGCGATCGACGCACCAACCCCCATCGACGGCGTGTTGTCGAGCAACATGTAGAAATCCATGAAAGACGGCGTCTGGTAGGTCGCGGTAACAACGTTTGAAACGGTGATGTCCATCTTCCCCAGCACCTGCATGAAGGTGGTCGGCAGGGTGCTCTGATAGGCCACTCTGGACGTAATGACATTGTCCGTCTTGAGCAGTTGGATATCGACGGTCACAGGGATGTCGGCTGAGTTCGTCGCAATCTGGCCGAAAAACAGCTTGCGAGCCTCGTCCGTATTCAGCGTGACGCTGCCATTGCCGGGCATCGACATCGCCTGGGCGACCGCTGCCGATTTTTCCGCCACGGCTCCGACTGCTGCCGCGTCTGCAGCAGCTGCCAGTTCCGCCTTGAGGCTGAGTGCCCTGCCGAAATCGATCGCCAATCCCGCCACGCCGATCAGTGGGATCAGCATCAGTGCAGTCATTATGCCGAAATTACCGGATTCGTCGCGCGAAAAGCGCCCAAGAAATTGCATTTGCAGCCCCCCAGCTGATGCATGTCCCAGAATGCGATTGCTTGTCGCAAAACAAAGTGAAGGGTAATTTAATGAGGGCGTTTCGTCGGCGGGCTTGGTTAAGGAATGCTCTTCAAGGCATCGTATGGGCAACGGATCGTTTACCGAAACGACGTGCCCAAACCGGCTAGGCAAAGGCGGCGTCACCGTCTATAAGCCGCCACTATTGTGAAGAGGAATGACCGGACCCGGTGGTCAGGTCCCACAGGTGAGACAAATGGCACAGAATTGGACCCCGAACAGCTGGCGCAACAAGCCGATCCAGCAGGTTCCGGCATATCCCGATCCGGCCGCTCTGGCGGCGACAGAAGCCCAGCTGGCGAAGTTTCCCCCGCTGGTATTTGCCGGTGAGGCCCGTCGCCTCAAGGCTCAGCTTGCCAAGGTTGCGGAAGGTGATGCCTTCCTGCTACAGGGCGGCGATTGCGCCGAGAGCTTCTACGAGCATGGCGCGGATAATATCCGCGACTTCTTCCGTTCGTTCCTGCAGATGGCCGTTGTCCTGACCTATGGCGCGCAGTTGCCGGTGGTGAAGGTCGGTCGCATTGCCGGCCAGTTCGCCAAGCCGCGTTCCTCGAATTTCGAGAAGCAGGGCGATATCGAGCTGCCGTCCTACCGCGGTGACATCATCAACGGCATCGACTTCACACCGGAGAGCCGCATTCCGGCACCCGAGCGTCAGCTCGACGCCTACCGGCAGTCGGCCGCGACGCTGAACCTTCTGCGTGCGTTTGCTATGGGCGGTTACGCCAACCTTGAAAACGTCCACAAGTGGATGCTCGGCTTCGTCAAGGATAGCCCGCAGGGTGAGCGCTACAAGAAGCTGGCGGATCGCATCAGCGAAACGATGGACTTCATGCGCGCGATCGGGATCACGGCTGACAACCAGCCGAGCCTGCGCGAGACGGATTTCTTCACCAGCCATGAAGCGTTGCTTCTCGGCTACGAAGAAGCCTTCACGCGTGTCGATTCCACCTCCGGCGACTGGTACGCGACCTCAGGCCACATGCTGTGGATCGGCGACCGCACCCGCCAGCTCGACCATGCCCATGTGGAATATTTCCGCGGCATCAAGAACCCGATCGGTCTCAAATGCGGCCCGTCGCTGCGGCCGGACAATCTGATCGAGCTGATCGATGCGCTGAACCCGACAAACGAGGCAGGCCGTCTGACGCTGATCTGCCGCTTCGGCCACGACAAGGTCGCCGACCATCTGCCGAAACTCATCCGCGCCGTCGAGCGCGAGGGCAAGAAGGTGGTCTGGTCCTGCGATCCGATGCATGGCAACACGATCACGCTCAACAACTACAAGACCCGGCCATTCGACCGGATCCTGTCGGAAGTGGAAAGCTTCTTCCAGATCCACCGCGCCGAAGGCACGCATCCGGGCGGCATCCATGTCGAGATGACCGGAAAGGACGTCACCGAATGCACTGGCGGCGCTCGCGCTGTTACCGGTGCCGACCTGCAGGATCGTTACCACACCCATTGCGACCCGCGCCTCAACGCGGATCAGGCTCTGGAACTGGCCTTCCTGCTGGCCGAGCGGATGAAGACCGGCCGCGACGAAAAGCGGATGGTCGTCAACGGCTGATACGGGGGCTGAGCCGGTCACCGGATCGCATGTCTGAAATCAAACAGGGCCGGCAATCGCCGGCCCTGTTCTTTTCTCGCCCGGGTGCTGAACGAAATTGCCGGGCGAGTACCAAGTTTACTGGACAAGAACCGGATTGCGGCAAGAGGCACCGCCAACCCGCACGTCGACTTCTCCGACCTTCACCCCAATCGTCGACAAGACGCTGTATAGAACTTGGTCAAGCGGCGTCGTCAGCAGTCTCAATGTGTCGGCAAGTCCGCCAAGCAAAGCGGATGGGACTTCGACCCTCAGTCCCAGGATTTCGACCTCAAGCTGCAGGTTCTTGAGCAGTGAATCGATCAGTGTCGAGACGGTGTTTCTCGTTGATGCCTGCTTCACCTTCTGGCTGGATATGTCCGAGGGAGAAAAGGAAAGCTGTGTCGTGTTGACATTCGTTGCGTTCGCATAGGCAAGCGCGGTCAGGTTCAATGCGGGCGTTGCCACCATCTTGGTCTTCGTCACACGCGGATCCTTGCCGAAATTGGCGAAGGCGGATTTGTCGACATCGCCCAGCGAGAGTTCCAGGACGCCCGGAACGGCCTCGACATTCACCGTCGCGCCGGTCGAGCCGCTGGCGCAGGTGATCGACGCCATGCGGCCTTCCGCATGAGCAACTTCGAGATAGAGCGGCACCTTGATCCTGATGCCGAGCAGGCCGGTAATGCCATCGACGGTCGTGGTCAGCGCCACGCGGGTCTGGGCGGTCCGCACGATAGAACCGGTCCTGCCGATCCCCATCGCCTTCGAGCCTACAGGCGGTTCACCGATTGCCACCGAGAGCGTCAGTCCACCGAGGCCGGGAATGGTTGCGCCGAGATCGAGATCGACCTGATGGCTGCCGCCGTTTGCGGCATTTGCCGTGGCGCTGATGAGATTGAATATATCGGTCTGGACTGTCAGGCCGTCGGTCTTGCCGATCAGCCGTGAGCCGAGCGGGCCGATATCCATGATATCCTTCAGCTTGACGGTCAGCTTCGTCGTACCGAGCGTCTTTTCCAGCGACTTCAGGATCGCAGCGACGGCCGGCGTGACACCGGTCGTCTGGCCAATTGCGTTGAGGAGCGTGCCGTAGCCGATATCGGTGTTGAGCAGATCGTTATAGGTGCCGGCCGTCAGGTTGAGCTTGATCGCCAGCTGGTCGAAAACCTTGAGCAGGTCGACATTGGCATTGGCAAGCGACTGGTAATCCATCACAGACAGCGACACGGTTGTTCCCAGAAGACCGCCGAGCAGGGCATTGACCACACCGCCATTAAGGCTGGCCAGCCGTGAGCCGACAGAAAACGAAGCCATCTTGTCTATCGCGGCCGTGCCGCTGGCGCTCAGCATTGGCGCCTTTGTCAGTGAGCCGGCGAAGAACAGCCCACCCTTCTGGTAGACATTCACCTTGACGGCGTCATAGGGCGCGACACCGGACTGGAATCGGGTGGTGACGGCAAGCGAGGAATCCGCCTGATAGCGACCGCTGATCACTTCGGCATAGGCCTCGAACTTGTCGAACACTGTATCGAGGCTGAAGGCAATCGGGGCGCCCTTGCCGATAAGCTGCCCGTTCTTCAGGACAGCGATATTCTTGTTGTTGAGGTTCATGTAGTCCGCGACGCCGGTTTCGGGACTGCTCGGGTTGGCCGCGGCGGAGATGGCGGAAAGGTCGGCCGTCGTCTGCAATTCCCGCTGCTGAAGGGTCAGGTAGCCATAGTCGACGCCGAGCGCGAGCGCGCTGATCATGAGCGGCAAGGATAGCGCAGCAGTGATGGCGACATTGCCGCGGCGATCACGCAGCCATCGTTTGAAATCTTGCATCAGATGCCTCCGACGCGCACCGTGGCGAACCGCTTTATCTGGCTGCTCGGCATGGCATAGGTGAACAGGTTGAAGATCGGCAGGCCACTGGCATCGTAAGTGAGCGCCACGGTGAACTGGTTGGGATTGTTCGGATCGGCCTGGGCGGTCATCGTCAGCTTGGATTTGTCGAGGAGTGCACTATCCATCGTCGAGCGCGAAACAAAATCGGCGACGAGGTTTTTGCGCTCGGTATCGTTCATCCCGGCGACTGCAGTGCGCGCGGCGTCCGCTGCCAGTTGCTGCACGGAATGGGCGGCAGACAGGTAGATGCCGTAGGCGATCATGCTGAGTAGGGCGAGAAAGAAGAGGGGTGAGACGATGGCGAATTCGACCGCCGCCGCACCCGAATTGTTGGTGATGAATCGCCGGATACGCATCCGTCTCCTCCAGGCTTTTTGGGGCATTATCCGCGTCATCAATTAAGGCATCGCTAAAATAGAATTGACGAATATAGAGAAGTGGATTGAGGCCGTATCGGCGAAGGACTGAATACCGGCAACTGTCGTTGAAAATTCACGAGCCAAAACCGTTGCGGCAATTGCGTCGTGGCATTAAATCTCGGTCATGACCCAGAATGATCCCAAGACCTTGCGCATCGCGATTGCCCAGCTCAATCCTACGGTCGGCGATGTCGCCTGCAATCTAGCACTGGCCCGCGAGGCGCGTCGGGATGCCGCCCGGGAAGGTGCGGATCTGCTGATGCTGACCGAGCTTTTCATTTCCGGTTATCCGCCGGAAGATCTCGTGCTGAAGCCTTCCTTCCTGAAAGCCTGCCTCAAGGCCGTCGAAGCGCTGGCGGAGGAAACGGCGGATGGCGGACCGGGCGTTCTCATCGGGTTTCCGCGTCAGGGCGAGGCAGGCCGGCATAATTCCGTCGCCCTGCTCGATGGCGGCAGGATCATCGCGATCCGCGACAAGATCGATCTGCCGAACTATGGCGAGTTCGACGAGAAACGCGTCTTCGCCGAAGGGTCGATTTCCGGTCCCTACAATTTCAGGGGGATCCGTATCGGCGTTCCGATTTGCGAGGAAATCTGGAACGATATGGGCGTCTGCGAGACACTGGCCGAGAGCGGCGCAGAAATCCTGCTCGTGCCGAACGGTTCGCCCTATTATCGCGGCAAGCTCGATGTCCGCCATCAGGTGGCGCTCAGGCAGGTGATCGAGAGCGGTCTGCCGCTCGTTTTTGCCAACCAGCTCGGCGGTCAGGACGAACTTGTATTTGATGGCGCAAGCTTTGCCTTCAATGCCGACAAGTCGCTTGCCTTCCAGCTCAGCCAGTTCGAGACCGCCTTCGTCGTCACCGACTGGCGACGCGAGGAGGATGGCTGGCGCTGCCAGTCCGGCCCGATGGTCCGTATCCCGGAAAAGGAAGAGGCCGACTACCACGCTTGCATGCTCGGCTTCCGTGACTACGTCAACAAGAACGGGTTCAAGTCGGTGGTGCTGGGCCTTTCCGGCGGTATCGATTCGGCGGTCTGCGCCGCGATCGCTGTCGATGCGCTGGGCGAGGAGAGGGTGCGCACGATCATGCTGCCCTACCGCTATACGTCTGAGGATTCCTTCAAGGACGCTGCCGATTGCGCCAGGGCGCTGGGCTGCCGTTATGACATCGTACCGATTTCCGAGCCGGTGGAAGGGTTCCTGGCATCGCTTTCCGACATGTTCGAGGGCACCGATCAGGGCATCACCGAGGAAAACCTGCAGAGCCGTACGCGCGGCACCATCCTGATGGCGATCTCCAACAAGTTCGGCTCGATGGTGGTCACGACCGGCAACAAGTCGGAAATGTCGGTCGGTTATGCGACGCTTTATGGCGACATGAACGGCGGCTTCAATCCGATCAAGGACCTCTACAAGATGCAGGTCTATGCGCTGGCCGAATGGCGCAATGAACACCTTCCGGCAGGCGCTCTCGGCCCGTCCGGCGAGGTGATCCCGAAAAACATCATCTCCAAGGCGCCCTCTGCCGAGCTCCGGCCCGACCAGAAGGACCAGGATTCGCTGCCGCCCTATCCGGTTCTGGACGATATCCTCGAATGCCTCGTCGAAATGGAAATGGGCACCGAAGACATCGTCGCCCGCGGCCATGACGTCGCAACCGTGCATCGCATCGAGCATCTGCTCTATCTCGCCGAATACAAAAGGCGTCAGTCGGCTCCCGGCGTGAAGATCACCAAGAAGAATTTTGGCCGCGATCGCCGTTATCCGATCACCAACCGTTTTCGGGATCGGTAAGGAGGTCGTCTTGGTGCCAAGAAGCTCCGTCGAGATCTACAATATCCGTACCCGCCAGAACCGTGTTGTCTGGCAGACGGAGGAATTGTTCGAAGCGCCGAACTGGTCGCCGGATGGTGACTACCTGATGCTCAATGCCGATGGCATGATCTATCGTCTGTCTCCGCATGGTAATGTGGTTCCGCAACGGGTCGATACGGGCTTTGCGACGCTCTGCAACAACGATCACGGCATCTCTCCGGACGGCACGCTGATCGCCGTTTCCGACAAGGTGGAGTTCGGCAAATCGGCGATCTACGTTCTGCCGGCCGAGGGCGGTACGCCCAGACTCGTCACCGAAAACCTGCCATCCTACTGGCATGGCTGGTCGCCGGATGGAAAGACATTTGCCTATTGCGGCATCCGTGATCAGGTCTTCGATATCTATACGATCGGCATCGACGGAAAGAACGAGACGCGGCTGACCTTCGGCGAGGGCCGCAATGACGGGCCGGATTATTCCCCGGACGGCAAGTGGATCTATTTCAACTCCAGCCGCACCGGACTGATGCAGATATGGCGCGTTCCTGCCGCCGGTGGCGCGGCCGAGCGTATCACCGACAGCAATTATGGCGACTGGTTTCCGCATCCGTCACCCAAGGGTGACAAGGTGGTTTTCGTTTCCTATGACGCCGAAGTCTTTGACCATCCGCGCGACCAGAACGTTCGCGTCCGGCTGATGGATGCGGATGGCGGCAATGTCGAAACGCTGTTCGAGCTGTTTGGCGGGCAGGGCACGATGAACTCGCCCAACTGGTCACCGGATGGTGATGAGTTCGCCTATGTCAGGTATTTCCCTGCGGCGTGAACGGCCTTGCGCCGATCGGGTTCAGCCAGCATAAGGGCAGCCGTCAGGTGCCCATTCTTAATGGGAGAATCGGGAAGCCGGTGAAATTCCGGCACGTGCCCAACGCTGTGAGGCCGACGCTCGTTGTATTCAAGCCACTGGATAATCCGGGAAGGCAATGACGGGCGGATGAAGCCCAGTCAGAAGACCGGCCTGTCGAGATGGACCGATCCGCGCGGACGGCGGGCAGGTTGAGTGGATTGCGGCAGGCCGTGACGGCAGCGGCAATCCCTATGCGTTGTTGGGGAAAGACGATGCGACCTGATGATCTGAACAATGGCCTGGTGGCCGCCGAAGCTTTTACCGATGACGAGCGTGCCGCCGTTTATCGCGCCATCGAGACGCGCCGCGACGTGCGCGACCAGTTTCTCTCCTATCCGATCCCCGATGACGTGTTGCGCAGACTGCTCGATGCCGCCCATGCAGCACCGTCGGTCGGCTTCATGCAGCCCTGGAATTTCATCCTCATCCGGGACGAGACCGTTCGCCAGTCCGCATGGGAGGCGTTCTCGCGCGCCAATGACGAAGCCGAGGCAATGTTTCCGCAGGAGAAGCGCGGCACCTATAGAAGCCTCAAGCTTGAGGGCATCAGAAAGGCGCCGCTGTCGATCTGCGTCACCAGCGATCCGGATCGCGCCGGGCCGGTGGTTCTGGGGCGAACCCACAATAGCCGCATGGACAGTTATTCGACCGTCTGCGCCGTCCAGAACCTCTGGCTCGCAGCGCGCGCGGAAGGGATCGGCGTCGGCTGGGTCAGCATCTTTCGCGATGAGGATGTTCGGGCGATTCTCGGCATTCCGCAGCGCATCGAGATCGTCGCCTGGCTGTGCCTCGGTTATGTCGATCAGCTTTACGGAGAACCGGAACTGGCGATCAAGGGCTGGCGCCAGCGCCTTCCCCTGGAGGAACTCGTCTTCAAGGACGGCTGGGGCCAGAAATAGTCACGGCTGCAACTGCTGGGGGCCGCTGGATTTCGGATTGGCGAGATCGATGTCTTCTTCTGGGAAGAATTGCGGCCCGACGGAGCGAATTTTTTTGCCGGGATCATAGGGACGATCCGGCGGGAACTGGACGGGTGCTTCTCCCGCTGGCGCAGGTGACGCGCTGCCGAGATGGGTTATGCTGGAATTCGGATCGTCCTGCCTCACGCTCGGCTTAGGGCTATCCAGCCCCTGGTCCTCCGGCCGTGGCAAGGCCAGACCCCGTATGCGGATGCGCTCCTTGTCGTCCAGCTCTGTCTGCGTGTCGAGATCGGTCGGCGTGCAATTGTTGGCGCGGATGGCAGACAGAAGGGCGACACGCTCCTCCGAGGGCTGCAGCAGCGAGCGGCTGTTGTTGCGCTGTTCGGTGAGACCTGCGCGCTCGTCTTCCAGCCGCTGCAGCGTCTCCTGCATATAGCCGCACTCATCATCGCCGTCGGAAGGCGCTCCGAGCGTTACGATGCTGCCGCTGCCGCAACCCTGCCTGCGCATGTCGATCCTGAGTTGCCTTATATCCGCGTTGAGCGCGCTCAGATCCTGCGCGTAGCGACGCACATTGCTGCTCGTGCCGATAATCTGCGGTGTGCTGTTGAGGCGGCTATAGAGATTGGCGCAGACCTCTACATCACGCGCAAAGGCCGCCTGAGGCGCAAGCAGAGAGGCAAGCATCAGCGATGTCAGCATCCGCGGCCTGGAAAATGTCATGTCTCACCTGTCGCATGGCTTTGCGGGGATCAACCTGGCATGTCGAGCATGCGGGAAGCTTGCCTTGAAGCTTCCCGCATCCCTTGTCATTTCACCAGCGCAAGCGGTTCCGCCTGGGAGGCTTCCACGACGGCCAGAGCCGCCATGTTGACGACGCCGCGCGACGTGACCGTCTGCGACAGGATATGTGCCGGCTTGGCTGTGCCGAGCAGGATCGGGCCGACATGCAGCCCCTCCATCATCGTGCGCACCAGGCCGAGCGAGATGCTGGCGGCATCGAGATTGGGGAAGACCAGGAGATTGGCTTCACCGGTCAGCGAGCTGTCCGGCATGGCGCGCTTGCGCAGCACTTCGTCGAGAGCCGAACCACCCTGCATTTCGCCATCGACTTCCAGTTCCGGCGCATCCTTGCGGATGATTTCCAGTGCTGCACGCATCTTGCGGGCACTTTCCGAATCGCGGGAGCCGAAATTGGAATGGCAGATGAGCGCGGCCTTCGGCACAATGCCGAAACGACGGACTTCGTGAGCCGCCAGGATCGTGATCTCGGCGATCTCCTCGGCGGTCGGATTGTAGTTCACGAATGTGTCGGTGAAGAACATCGCCCCGCGCTGGGAGATCAACAGGCTGAGGCCAGCATTGGTGCAGGCGCCGGGGCGCTTGCCGATGATCTGGTTGACGTCGCGCAGATGGCGATCGTAGCGGCCTTCAATGCCGCAGATCAGCGCATCGGCTTCACCGCGCTTGACCGACAGGGCGCCGATCACCGTGTTGTTGGTGCGTACGATCGTACGGGCGGCTTCCGGATTGATGCCGCTGCGACCGACCAGCGCGAAATAATCCTCCACATATTCGCGGTAGCGCGGATCGTCTTCCGGATTGACCACGCCGAAATCGACATTCGGGCGGATGCGAATGCCGAAGCGCTCTAGGCGTGCCTCGATGACGGAAGGACGCCCGATCAGGATCGGACGGGCGATTTCCTCTTCGAGCAGAACCTGGGCGGCGCGCAGCACGCGCTCATCTTCGCCTTCTGCAAAGATCACGCGCTTCTTTTCGGAAGCCTTGGCTGTCGCGAAGATCGGCTTCATGACGAAGCCGGAGCGCCAGACGAAGCGGTTCAGTTGGTCGAGATAGGCTTCGAAATCCTGGATCGGACGGGCAGCGACGCCGGTCTCGGCAGCCGCACGGGCAACAGCCGGTGCGATGCGCAGGATGAGACGCGGATCGAAGGGCGACGGGATCAGGTAATCAGGGCCAAAGATCGGCGTTTCGCCGGAATAGGCCTTTGCCGCAACGTCGGAAACTTCTTCACGCGCAAGCGCTGCGATGGCCTTTACCGCGGCCATTTTCATTTCCTCGTTGATCGTGCTCGCGCCGCAATCGAGCGCGCCGCGGAAGATGTACGGGAAACAGAGAACGTTGTTCACCTGGTTCGGGAAGTCCGAACGGCCGGTGCAGATCATCGCGTCCGGACGTGCCTGACGGGCGAGTTCCGGCATGATTTCCGGCGTCGGATTGGCAAGCGCCATGATCAGCGGCTTTTCCGCCATGCGCACGAGAAGTTCCGGCTTCAATACGCCAGGCGCAGAGAGGCCGAGGAAGACGTCCGCACCGTCGATGCTGTCGGCCAGGACCCGATTGTCGCTCTTCTGCACGTAGACCGACTTCCATTCGTCCATCAGTTCCGTGCGGCCTTCGTAGACGAGGCCTTCGATGTCATGGACCCAGATATTCTCCTTTTTCGCGCCGAGCGAAACGAGGAGATTGAGGCAGGCGAGCGCGGCGGCACCGGCACCCGAGGTGACGATCTTGACATTGGTGATCGACTTGCCGGCCAGTTCCAGGCCGTTCAGGATCGCGGCCGCAACGATGATCGCTGTGCCATGCTGGTCGTCGTGGAAGACCGGGATGTTCATCTTCTCGCGCAGCCGGCGCTCGACCTCGAAACATTCGGGCGCCTTGATGTCTTCGAGGTTGATGCCGCCGAAGGTCGGCTCCAGCGCGGAGACCGTGGAGACCATCTCGTCGATGCCCGCGGCATCGATCTCTATGTCGAACACGTCGATACCGGCGAATTTCTTGAACAGGACGGCCTTGCCTTCCATGACCGGCTTCGAGGCGAGAGGCCCGATATTGCCGAGCCCGAGCACTGCCGTACCGTTGGAGATGACGGCAACCAGATTGGCACGCGCGGTGTAGTCGGCAGCGGCATCCGGGTTGTCGCGGATTGCAAGGCAGGGGGCGGCAACGCCCGGAGAATAGGCGAGCGCCAGGTCGCGCTGGTTGCCGAGCGGCTTGGTCGCCTGGATTTCCAGTTTGCCCGGACGCGGGTGCCGGTGGAAGAACAGCGCCTGCTCGTCAAGATCGGCACTGCTCGGCGGGGCCGACTTAGATTTATCCTGCGCGTCCATGCTCACTCCTGCTTTTAGTCTGTCTTCCCGGTCCATATGGGGAGAATGCGGCCTTTCATTACATCAAACAGAGCCGTGTAACAGCAGGTAATTTTGATCGATGTAGGGAAAATCGAAGGAGACCTTTAGGCGCCGAAAAGCCCTTCTGTCATCATCCTGAAACAAGACTCTGGTTTTCAGGCGGCGGGGCGGGCTATGAAAGGACGACTTCCGTGACAGCGACAGGTGAGACCAGGAATTTCAGGACCTTGTTCATCTCCGACGTGCATCTCGGCTCGAAGGCGGCGCGGACAGAACTCCTGTTGGATTTCCTCAAATATCATGAAGCGGATACGGTGTTCCTGGTTGGTGACATCGTCGATGGCTGGCGGCTGAAGCGCAGCTGGTTCTGGCCGCAGGGCTGCAACGACGTGGTTCAGAAGCTGCTGCGCAAGGCGCGCAAGGGAACCCGCATCGTCTATATTCCCGGCAATCACGACGAATTCCTGAGGGATTTTCCGGGTACTCATTTCGGCGGCATCGAGGTTGCGGATCGCGCGATCTACGAGATGGCGGACGGCAAGAAATATCTGATCCTTCACGGCGATGAATTCGACGTCGTGGTTCGCAATGCCCGGCTTCTTGCCTATCTCGGCGACTGGGCCTATGACGCGGCAATCGCCATCAACGTCGTGCTGGCGGCAGTCCGCCGCCGTCTCGGCATGCCCTACTGGTCCTTCTCTGCCTGGGCGAAGCTGCAGGTCAAGCACGCGGTAAACTTCATCGGCGAATTCCAGAAGGTCGTCGCCGACGAGGCGCGCCGCAACAAGGTCGATGGTGTCATCTGCGGCCATATCCACCACGCCGTGATGACCGATATCGAAGGCATTCACTACGTCAATACAGGCGACTGGGTCGAAAGCTGCACGGCGATTGCCGAGAACCATGACGGTACACTGGAGCTGATCACCTGGCGCGACATCAAGGTGACTGCCGAGCTGCATGCCCTTCCTGCGCCGACACCGACAAAGGCCAAGAACATGCAGGCCGCCTGACCTGCAAGAAATCGGGGCCCGCACGAAATCTTCACGAGCGATACACTTTGTTTTCGCACAAAACGTGTGTTTCGGTTCTCATTGAAAATGGTGGTGATAGTCTCGGGTGACCTTCACCACCATTTGTGATTCCGTGAACATTGCCGCAAAACCGTCTGCCGCTCCGCCGCAGTTCCAGCTTCGTTGCTCTCTGGCCTATGCCGCTCCGATGTCGCTCAACGGCATATTGGTGCCTTACCTTCCGTTATGGCTGCATGGCCTGAATTTCACCCCGATGCAGATCGGCGCGATCCTTGCGGCACAGGTCGTGTTTCGTGTTTTCGTGGCAATGGGAACCGGCTCGCTTACCGCCCGCGCGTCCGATCCACGCCATATTCTTGTCTGGTCGGCCGGGGCTTCATTGTTGTCGATCCTCGGGCTGATCGTCAGCGGTGACTTCTGGATCGTGTTCGTTGCGGTGGCGATGCAGGCGGCGCTGTTCGCACCCTATACGCCGATCGTCGAATCGATCTCGATTTCCGGCGTCAAGCGCTGGGGATTCCACTACGGGAAAATGCGGGTATGGGGATCGGTCGGTTTCGTCGTGACGACGCTGATTGCCGGAAGCCTTTCGACGGCAATCGGAAATATCGCGATCCCGCTGATGCTGGCCGCTGTTCTGCTGACCTCGCTCGGCGTCGCCTTCATCGCGCCACGCCTCGACCCGGTCGCCGGTCCGCGATCGATGCCCTCTGCAAAAACACCGCGCCGTTCGCTCGGCGCCTCCGTCCATCTTCTGTTGATCGGTGCCTCGCTCATCCAGTCCAGCCACGGAATGTTCTATGGTTTCAGTACGATCCAGTGGCAGGGCATGGGTTTTTCCAATGCCGCGATATCCGCGCTGTGGTGCATCGGCGTCATTGCCGAAATCGGGATATTCTTCATCTCCGGCGGCCTCGCCAGACGTCTTACGCCTTTGGGCCTGCTCCGCTTCGGCTGCCTTATGGCGATCCTGCGCTGGGTGTTGTTCCCGCTCGGATCGGACGTCTGGTATTACGGCCTCCTCCAGATTTTCCACGCCTTCAGCTTCGCCTGCGTGCATCTCGGGCTGCAATACCGGCTGTCGGAAATGGTCGGCGAGGACCAGCAGGCGTCGGCGCAAGGCGTCTACGTCGCCTATAACGGCGCCTTCCTGGCTGCATCGACATTGCTTGCCGGCGTCATCTACCGGCAACTGGAAATCTACGGCTATTTCGCAATGGCCTTGCTGGCCGTGATCGGCCTTGCCGTATTGGCTCTCGCGATGCGACCTCAGCCCCAGAGTTCGGGAACGGGCGGATAAACGAGCGAACCCTCGTAGCGAAGCCCGCCCGGACGGTCGCGGGATAGAAGCAGCGGTCCGTCGAGATCGGCGTAATCCGTATCCTGCGCCAGAAGCACGGCGGGCGCCATGGCAAGCGATGTTCCCACCATGCAGCCAACCATGATCTGAAAGCCGAGCTTTTGGGCTTCAGTCTTCATGACAAGCGCTTCCGTCAGTCCGCCCGTCTTGTCGAGCTTGATGTTCACCGCATCATAACGGTCGCGCAGGGAGGCGAGATCGGTGGTGGAATGAACGCTTTCGTCGGCGCAGATCGCAACGAGCCGGTCTATGCGGGAGAGAATGGCGTCCTTGCCTGCTGGTAGAGGCTGTTCGATCAGCGAGATATTCAGTGCTGAGGCGAGACGCAGATGGCGTTCGATATTCTCCTCGGTCCAGCCTTCATTGGCATCGACGATGATCCGCGCATCGGGAGCCGAATCACGTACGGCGCGCATCCTCGATTCGTCGTCCTCAGTGCCGAGCTTGATCTTCAGAAGCGGTCGCCCACTGTTCTTTTTTGCATCCTCGCCCATCGCTGCGGCATTCGATAGCGATAATGTGAAGGCGGTCACGACCGGTTCCTGACGAACGGCATCGATGACGGCAGCCACGCTGCGGCCGGATCGCTTGGCTTCAAGGTCCCATAATGCGCAATCGACCGCATTGCGGGCAGCGCCGGGCCGCATCGCCGATTGCAACCCCTCCCGCGTCAGGCCGGCTTCGATCGCCTTTGAAACCGCCATTATCTCGGCCATCACGCCGTCCATCGTCTCCCCGTAGCGACGATAGGGAACACATTCGCCGCGACCGGAAAATCTGTCTTCGGATATGGTACAGACGATGACGTCCGCTTCGGTCTTCGATCCGCGCGAAATGGTGAAGGTACCGGCGATCGGGAAAGCCTCGATTGTTGCTTCAAGGTGACGGGGCATCGTTTTAAACGTCCTGTTGTGGCAAATCCGTCCGATGCGGCTATATTGCGTTTTCCCGAAGCGCAATCAATGCATTGCGCAGAGACCATTTGAAGCGAGCACCCGCACCCCGTGAGTTCCAATCTGGCAAAAATCAATACTGAGGCCTTGCCGGATGGCGGAGAACGCTTCGTTCTGACGGGCGATTGGCGCAATCATTCCATTGCTGCCGTCCTCAAGGATCTTGGTCAATTCGAAAAGTCCGGCGGGCAGGCCAAGGTCGAAATCGATGTCTCCGGGATCTCTGGAATAGACACGGCGGGTGCCTGGCTGATTCGCCGGCTGATGACCGCCAAAAGCGGCGAGGGGCACGAAGCATCGCTTTCCGGAGGCAACGGCTCGATCGAAGAGTTGATTGGAGCCCTGCCGAAGACGACACCGGCGCCACCGGCTGCCGGTCCCGACAAACGCAGCATTTTCGAGCGAGTTTTCACGCCGCCTGGAAAACTCGTCGTCGAGGTCGGTCGCGATTTCTACGCGGCGATGAACATTCTCGGCTCAGCCGTGCGTGGCGCCCAGCTCAAATTCGGCCGTGGTGCGGGGGTTTCCCCGGCATCCGTCGTCACCCATATCGACCGCATGGGTGTCCGGGCGGTGCCGATCATCGTGCTCATGTCGTTTCTGATCGGCGCGATCATCGCCCAGCAGGGCGCCTTCCAGTTGCGCTATTTCGGCGCCGAAATTTTTGTCGTCGACCTTGTCGGCATCCTGCAGCTTCGTGAGATCGGCGTGCTTTTGACCGCCATCATGATCGCAGGCCGTTCGGGCAGCGCGATCACCGCCGAGATCGGCTCGATGAAGATGCGCGAAGAGATCGACGCGCTGACGGTGATCGGCCTCAATCCGATCGGCGTGCTGATTTTTCCGCGTCTCGTGGCGCTGACGATCGCCCTGCCTCTCCTGACCATTATCGCGAATTTTGCCGCTCTTTATGGGGCAGCCATCGTTGCGCTGCTCTATTCGGGCATCACTTTCGACACCTATCTGTCGCGACTGCATGAGGCGATCGACCATACCTCGATCGCTTCAGGCATGATCAAGGCGCCATTCATGGCGCTTGCGATCGGCATCGTCGCCGCCGTCGAGGGAATGAAGGTCGGCGGCAGTGCCGAATCTCTCGGCCAGCACGTGACGGCTTCGGTGGTCAAAGCCATCTTCGCCGTCATTCTCATCGATGCGCTGTTTGCCATCTTCTACTCCGCGATCGACTTCTAGGAGGCATGGATTTGGCAGACGAGCAGCAGACCATGGAACGAACATCAAAGAACGACCGCCAGGTCGTGCTTTCCGTGCGTGACCTGACGGTTGGATTCGGTGAAAAGATCGTCCTCGACAACCTCAATCTCGATATCTATCGGGGAGAGATCCTTGGCTTCGTCGGCGCATCCGGTACCGGCAAGTCGGTGCTGATGCGCACAGTTCTGCGTCTGTTGCCGCATCGTAGCGGCAAGATCGAGATTCTTGGCGCCAACTATGAAGAAGCCTCGGATGAGGAGCGCATTGCGCTCGACACGAGGCTTGGCGTGCTCTTCCAGCACGGAGCGCTGTTTTCGGCCCTGACCGTGAAGGAAAACATCCAGTTGCCGATGCGGGAATATCTCGATCTTCCGCAGTCGCTGATGGATGAGCTCGCTTACGTGAAGCTCGAAATGGTCGGCCTGCCGCCGGACGCTGCCGACAAATACCCGTCGGAACTTTCGGGCGGCATGATCAAGCGCGCGGCACTTGCCCGTGCTCTGGCGCTCGACCCCGATCTCGTCTTCCTCGACGAGCCGACATCGGGCCTCGATCCGATCGGCGCTGCGGATTTCGACGCGCTGATCGCCAAACTGCGCGATACGCTCGGCCTCACCGTCTACATGGTGACCCACGATCTCGACAGCCTGTTTTCGGTTTGTGACCGTATTGCCGTGCTCGGAGAGAAACGGGTATTGGTGGAAGGTACGCTGCAGGATATGTTCGAGTTTGATGATCCGTGGGTCCAGTCCTATTTCCGCGGGAAGCGTGCGCGCACCGTCGTGACCAATGAAAACCAGCCGCCGGCAGACGCAGGCCCGACAGACGCAGGGAAGTGATCTAACCCATGGAAACCAAAGCAAATTACGCCCTGGTGGGTTTCTTCACGCTCCTCGTGATCGCGGCCGCATTCGGTTTCGTTTACTGGATGGCGCAGTCCGGTCGTGGCGGCCCGATGGCCGAGCTTGCGATTCGCATTCCCGGCTCCGCAAACGGCCTTTCCGTCGGTTCTCCCGTCCGTTTCAACGGTATTGCCGTCGGTTCGGTGCGCGGCCTGACCATCGATCCGGATGATCCACGTTATTCGATCGCGTTTACCGAAGTGCGCGCCGATGCGCCCGTCTACCAGTCGACCAAGGCTGTCCTTGAAGTCCAGGGCCTGACGGGGGCTGCCTATATCGAGCTTTCCGGCGGCGCCAAAGGTGAAGAGAATATTCTCCAGAAGTCGATGGAGGCAGGACGCCCGGCCGTGCTGATCGCCGACCAGTCAAGCGTCACCAACCTTCTGGCGACGGCCGACAAGATCCTTGAGCGAGCCGATCAGGCGATCGGTGACATCCAGGGCTTTGTCGGGGACGCGCGCGGGCCGCTGACGCAGACGATCCGCAACGTCGAGACGTTTACGGCCGCGCTCAGCAACAATTCCAACAACATCGACGAGTTCCTGAACAGCCTCTCCACCTTGTCGACAACCGTCGACCGGGTTTCCGGCACGCTCAATTCGACGCTCGAAGCGGCCGACCAGCTGGTTCGTGCGATCGATGCTGAACGCATCAACCAGATCGTCGGCAATACCGAACGCGTCACCCGCAACGTCGCCAATGCGTCCGACAATTTCGCCCCGCTGGTCGAGACCGTCCGGACCGCTGCAACGAGCTTTGCGCAGGTTGGTACCGACGCGCAGGGCGTTTTGCGGCGGGCTGACAGCCTGCTTGCGGCCGTTGATCCGAACCAGGTCGGAACGGCGATCCAGAATATTTCGGCAGCGTCCGAGGATGCACGACAGACGCTGGCTTCGGCACGCAGCGTTGTCGATGACGTTTCCCATCGCTCCGAAGACATCAACAAGGCAATTACCGATTTCACCGAACTGGCGACGAAGCTCAACAATGCCTCGAGCAGGGTCGATGGCATCCTCGCAAAGGTCGACGGCCTGGTTTCGAGCGATGACTCGCAAGGGCTGTTCGCCGAAGCGCGCAAGACGCTCGAATCCTTCCGCACCGTGGCCGACAATATCAATGCGCGCGTCGGACCGATTGCCGACAACCTGCAGCGCTTCTCGTCCAGCGGCCTTGGCGACGTGAAGGCACTCGTGGACGACACGCGGCGCACGGTGAATTCGCTGAACCAGACCATCACCAATTTCGACCAGAATCCGCAGCGGCTTATCTTCGGCGGCGAGACCGTCAAGGAATATGACGGCAGGACGAGACGTTAAAGTTTTAAGGCAGGGGTAGGACGTTCATGAGTGTATCCAGGTTTCCGCAGCTGCCGGCCGGTCGCCGTTCCTTGGCTTTGACCTTGCCTCTGGTTGCGGCGCTTTTGAGCGGCTGCGGCACCAAGGCGAACAATGACACGTTCGATCTGTCGCTAACCCCGGCAACAGAAGGACCGTCGGTGAAGAACCGCCAGATCCTCGTGCCGGAACCGACGGCGGTAAAAATGCTGGACAGTGAACAGGTCGTTGTCCGTGTGTCTCCGTCGGAAGTGCAGTATCTTGCAAATTCCCGCTGGGGCGACCGCCTGCCACGCCTGGTCCAGTCGAAGCTCGTCGAAGCCTTCGAGAATTCCGGCCGCGTCGGCGGCGTCGGCAAGCCGGGGCAGGGCCTTGCGATCGATTATCAGGTCGTCACCGATATCCGCGCCTTCGAAGTCACCACGGGTGGCAGCCGTGTCGCCAATGTCGAGATCTCGGCAAAGATTCTCAATGATCGCAACGGCAGTGTTCGCGCCCAGTCGGTCTTCAAGGGAAGCTCACCTGTCCGCGGTACGGAGAACAGCGACTTTATCGAAGCGCTCGACCGCGCCTATGCCAAGGTCGGCGGCGAGATTGTCGATTGGGCTTTGAAGTCTATGTGATTTCGCCAAAGGCAGGCTAAGCTTTCCTCGTCCGAATCGCTCGCGACCGTTGAGGGAAGTGCCGATGCTGATCATTCTTGCTGGCTTGCCCGGTTCCGGAAAGACGACCCTTGCAAAAGCACTGTCGCGCCGGCTGGGCGCGGTCCATGTGCGTGTCGATACAATCGAACAGAATATCCGTAACACGGGTCTGGAACCCGGACCGGCGGGATATATGGTCGCCTACGGAGTGGCCGAGGATAATCTCGCGCTCGGCCATATCGTCGTCGCCGACTCCGTCAACAGTCTGACGATTACCCGCAGGGCGTGGCGCGCGGTTGCTGAACGGCAGGGCGTGCCGGCCGCTGAGATCTGGGTAAGGTGTGTGGACAAGGCAGAACATCGTCGCCGTGTGGAGACGCGCGTGACCGATGTCCCCGGACTGGTGAAGCCTGGCTGGGCTTCCACCGAAGCCCGTATCTTCGAGGATTGGGAGACCCAGCCCCTGATCATCGATACGGCCGGTCGCTCTCCGGAGGAGATCGTCGTCGATCTGATCTCCGCGCTTCAGCTGGAGCAGGATTACGTCACCTCGCCAGAAGACCAGTAGCCGGATCAGGCCCTTTCGGTCGTTCCTTGAAATGCGAAACCGCACCACCGTTTGCGTCACGCAATTGCGGACGCAAACCGCTTTCTGCTCGTGATGGAATTGCTCTTAATCGTTCTCAAACGAAAAGGCCGCCTCGAAAGGCGGCCTTTTCGTTTGCATCATGTGTTGTGCTGCGGATCAGCCGAAACGGCCGGCCGCGTGGGCGAGCATCGTATAGACCTTGCCGGTATCGGAGGTCAGATAGCTCTGGGTGACGGTGCGGTCGCGGTCGGTGCGGGCCACGTCCGCCAACAGCTTCTCGAAGTCCGAGATATAGCGGTCGACGGCGGTGCGGAATTCCGGCTCGCGATCGTATTTCCGCTTGATGTCGTCGAACGTCTGCTGGCCCTTCAGCGTGTAGAGCCGGCGGGTGAAGACATCACGCTCGCCGCGCTGGTAACGACGCCACAGATCGACCGAGGCGTCATGGTCGATGGCGCGGGCAATATCGACCGAAAGCGAGTTCAGCGATTCCACCATGTGGCGCGGATTGCGGTTGTCGCCATTGGCGGTCCGCGGTGCCTGTGCCGGTTCTGCCGGACGCGCAGCCGGCGCGCGGGC
>DLSX01000035.1:6509-31154 GCA_002500765.1 Neorhizobium sp. UBA7851 | reverse complement strand
AGCAGGCATCGGGAAGCCCTTCCCAACTACCCAGCATGCGGCCGTCGTCGGCGCGGGCCGGCAGGATCGGCCAGCCTTCGCGGACGCTCGGCGCGCGAAGCACGGCACCTTCCGCCAGATGCAGGGTGAGGTCGCTTCGCAGCTTCAGGGGGAAGGAGGTCCATGTGCCGGGAGCGATATAGAGCGTGCCGCCCGAGGGCGTATCCGCCAAAGCCCTGGCAAGAGCGTCAGCATTTCCGCGCGCTGCGGCAAGGTCTGACAGATCGGTATTCTGAACGAGCCCATAATCGGCTGCCCGCACAAGGCCGGCGCAATCGCGGGTCCGGAATGAAAGAGATTCGAAACCCTCCGCCTCGAAACGGTAATCGGTGGCGGGATAAAGGGCATCCAGCAGGGTCACCACGGTGGTTGCCGTTCCCTCAAGTACCGGTTTGCCTTCCCCATTGCGCAACAGGCGCCAAGCTAAGGGTCGCGGCAGGGCATGGCGTGCGCCGGGCACAGCCAGCCTTATGGCCGCGATCCGTGCGGAGATCGCAACTGAAATGGCTTTGTTCATCGTTTCTCTCTTGATTTATCAACCACCCGGCCCGTTTGAGGCCGGGTGGAGAGCTTTTTCCGCGCTTAGTCGAACTTCTTCAGAGCGTCGTTCACGCCGTCGATGATCTGTTCGGCGGCTTCCTTGGAGTCGATCTGCTCGTAGGCATATTCTTCGAGCGTATCGATGATGATGCCGCGGATGACCGGGTTTTCGTCGAAGGGCGAAATCGTCGGACCCTCGGAGGCCATGACGATCGCATTGGCGGCGCGGACTTCCGGCTCGCCAGCATTCGTCAGCCGTGCCATGGCGGCCTTGGAGGCCGGGATACCGCGCGACGTGCCGAGAATGTCGATGCCTTCCGGTTCGTTCAGCAGGCAGTTGGTGATCTGCGCTGCCGCTTCCGGGTTCTTCGAGTTCTTGGAGATGGAGAAGACCATCGACGGCTTGCGGAAGACGCCTTCGGTTTTGCCATTGGCCATGGTCAGCATCGGCACCGGCTTCAGGACCTGACCTTCCTTCAACGGGTCGGCGTATTTCGAGAAGGTCGAATCCCACTCATAGGAGCCTGCGATCTTGCCTTCCGACCAGGCCGGCTTTTCGAAGAGGTTGACGTTGCCGTCGGCTGCTTCCTGCTTCTGCGAGCGGATCGCGCCGGTTTCCACCAGCTTGCCGAGGAAGTCGATGCCGGCTGCCAGTTCTTCCGGCGTCCAGGCAACACGGTTGGTCTTGGGGTCAACCATGCCCTTGCCGGTGGCCTGGGTTACGGCAAGCGTCATCAGAAGATGCGCCGTCTCCTTGACTGCGTTGAAGGTGTAGTAATCCGGACCGAGCTTTTCCTTGACCGTCTTGGTCATGGCGAAGAACTCGTCCCAGGTGGTCGGAACAGCTACGCCGGCTTTCTCGAGCGTCGTCGTGTTGAAGAAGAAGACGCGGCCCGAGGTGGAGACCGACAGGCCCTGCAGCACGCCGTTGGTGGAGCCCGATTCCAGATCGCCGTCGCTCCAGTTCGAAAGGTCGAGACCCTTCAGGCTGCGCAGGTCGGCAAAGCCCTTGCCGTCCTTGGAAAACAGCGGCAGCCAAGGCCAATTGACCTGGATGATGTCGGCTTCCGTCTTGCCGGCCATCTGGGTCGTCAGCTTTTCGAGATAACCGTCGAAACCGGTGAACTCGCCCTTCACGGTGTGTCCATATTTCGCGCCGCAGGCGGCAATGGCCTTCTGCGTTGCGACGTGGCGGCTTTCACCACCCCACCAGGACATGCGCAGTTCGGCGGCGCTTGCCGACGGTGCCATCGCGATGACCGCGAGGGCTGCTCCTGCAAGAAAGACGGATGATTTCAGTATGCTTTTCATGTTTGCCTCCTCAAATTTGGCTGTAGTTTGCTATGCCGCAATGCTGCCTCCATGCAGCGAAACGTTGCGGCCGTCTGACTTGTCGAAAACGTGCAATGTCTTCGGGTCGGGGCGCAGGCGGATCACGTCGGATTGCCCCCGCGCCTCGAATTCTGCCGCGCCGACGACGCTCACCAGCCTGCGGCCTTCGCAGTCCGCATGCATGTAGACCTCGTGGCCCATGAACTCGGCATTGACGAGCCTGGCCTGCAGCGCCGGTCCTTCGCTGACCAGTGAGAACTGCTGCGGGCGGATGCCGAGAACGGCGTTGCCGGGCTGGCTGGAAAGCCGGCTGGCGAGATCGCTGCCGAGCGCCAAGCGTTGGCTGCCCATGATGAACTCTCCGCCTTCCATCGCACCTTCGACGAGGTTCATTTCCGGCGTACCGATGAAGCCTGCGACGAAGAGATTGGCCGGGGCGTTGTAGAGTTCCTTCGGCGTCGCGACCTGCATGATGTGACCGGCCTGCATGACGCAGATGCGGTCGCCCATGGTNNTCTGGTCGTGGGTGACGTAGATGACAGTCGGGGAGCTGCCTTCTGCCTTCAGCTGGCGGTGCAGGTCGGTAATACGGACGCGCATCGAGGCGCGCAGCTTGGCGTCGAGGTTCGACAGCGGTTCGTCGAATAGGAAAACGCCGGGGTTCTTGATCAATGCGCGGCCGAGCGCGACGCGCTGGGCCTGGCCGCCCGAAAGCTGTTTCGGCAGGCGATCGAGCAGCGGTTCGATTTCGAGGATTTCCGCCACCTTGTCGACAGCGGCTGCAATTTCCGCCTTCGGGCGGCCGGCGATGCGCAGGCCGAAGGAGAGATTGCCGCGGACCTTCATATGCGGATAGAGCGCATAGTTCTGGAACACCATGGCGATCTGCCGCTTGCTTGGCGAGAGATCATTGACGCGCTCTCCGCCGATGATGACGTCACCGCCGGTGATGTCTTCGAGGCCGGCGACCATGCGCAGTGTTGTCGACTTGGCGCAGCCCGACGGGCCGACCAAGACCATGAACTCGCCGTCCTTGATATCGAGATCGATGCCGTGAACGACCTTGTTGGTCTTGTTGTAGACTTTCTCGAGGTTTTTCAGTTGTACCTGTGCCATGTCAGCCCTTTCTGCCTCCCGCAGAGATTCCTTCGATGAAGTACCGTTGCGCCGCGAAGAACACGACAAGCGCAGGGGTGATGGTGAGCACCGACATCGCCAGGATGCGGTTCCATTCGAAGGCTTCGGTGGTATCGATTGAGAGTTTGAGCGCGAGGCTCACCGGATACTTGTCGACGGACGAGATGTAGATCAGCGGTCCGAGGAAGTCGTTCATCGTCCACATGAACTGGAACAGGCAGACCGAGACCAGCGCAGGCCCGAGCATGGGGACGACGATGAAGATCAGCGTCTGCAGGCTGTTTGCGCCATCGACACGGGCTGCCTCCTCCATGTCCGTTGGCAGCGAGCGCAGGAACTGCACCAGCATGAAGACGAAGAAGGCATCACCGGCGAGCGCAGACGGCACCCAGAGCGGCAGAAAACTGTCCAGCCAGCCGAGATCCCGGAAGAGGATGTATTGCGGGATGCGGGTAACGACGTTCGGCAGAAGCAGGACAGCGATGACCGATCCGAACAGGACCTTCTTCAGCGGGAATTCGAAGCGGGCGAAGGCGTAGGCCACCATCGTGCAGGAGATTGCCGTGCCGATGACCTTGGGCAGGATGATCAGGAACGAATTCCAGAAGAACCGGCCGAATGTATAGGGCGTGGACGTTTGCCAGCCCTGGACATAACCTTCGACCGTTGGGCTTTCCGGCAGGAAGCCGGCGCCGGCAAAGATCTCCGAATTGGTCTTGAAGCTCGCGCCGACCAGCCAGATCAGCGGATAGAGCATCAGGAAACCGACGCCGAAGAGCAGCGAGTAGCGGACGACCGCGGAGATCAGGTCCATGCGGGCGCGTTTTGCCGCTGCGGCTTCATCCGAGGCGCGGGCGGCAGTTTTGGGCAAAGTGATATCGGTCATGGCTCAGCTCCTCTTGTCGCCGGCGTAGTAGACCCACTTCTTCGAGGACCAGAACGCCACGAGCGTGAGCACCATGATGATGGCGAAGAGCACCCAGGCGATCGCCGAGGCGTAGCCCATGTTGAACTTCTTGAAGGCCTCCTCGTAGATGTAGAGGGGCAGGAGATAGGTGGATTTCAGTGGGCCGCCTTGAGTGATGATGTAGGGACCGTTGAACTCCTGGAATGCCTGGACCATCTGCATGACGAGGTTGAAGAAGATGACCGGCGTCAGCAGCGGCAGCGTCACGAAGAAGAAGGTCATGACCTTGCCTGCACCATCGATGGAGGCGGCTTCGTAAAGCGATTTATCGATAGACTGCAGAGCCGCCAGGAAGATCACCATGGCCGAACCGAACTGCCAGCAGCGCAGAAGCGTGATGGTGAAAAGTGCATTGGTCGGATCGCCGAACCAGTCTACCGGCGCAAAGCCGACAGCGCCGATCGCCATGTTGACGAGGCCTTCGGCCGAGAACAGGTAACGCCACAGAACGGCGATGGCGATCGATCCGCCGAGGATGGACGGGACATAAAAAGCCGTCCGGAAGAAATTGATGAATTTAAGCTTGTAGTTGAGTATGGCGGCGATGAAGAGCGCGAAAGCAAGTTTCAGCGGCACGGTCGAAAATACGTAAATGAGCGTGACAGTCAGCGATTTGTCGAAAGTCCTGTCACGGGTGAACAGGCGCTCATAATTGGACAGCCCGGTCCATTGCGGGCTGCTCATAAGGTCGTAGCTGGTGAAGCTGAGATAAAGTGAAGTCAAAAAAGGGATGGCCGTGAATATGACGAGGCCAATCAAATATGGGGTCAGATAGGCATATCCCAGGAAGCGCTGAGACCTCATGAGGCGCCTCCAACGGGCAAGTCACACCCGGTTATGAGAAATACATTTTTGTGCAAATCAAATTCCTCCTCCAGCCAATAGGTGCAAGGCTGTTATGCGTCAGTGGCTTAGCTGAAAGACTGAACATTCATCAATTCTGTTCCTCCTCCAGTATTTAGCGTGACATAATTTCATTTTCAGTCGAGAATGAATGAACAAACACGGAAAAAAAGATGGACGAAATCGAAGGTGGCATTCTCTCCAGCATTGCGCCCTCGGCGCTGTCGCTGAAACTCACTCGAGCGACGATCAAGATGGAGCATTCGAAGACGTGGCGCATTGACAAGACAAACCCCGTCGAAGATTTCGTCATCTGTCTGGAAGGCTGCGGTCACTATGTCATCGAGGGCGAGCGGCGGGTGATGGAGCCCGGCGATGCAATGCTTATCCGGCGCGGGCAGCGCTTTCGCGGCTGGAACCGCGGAACGACAATCTATAGGGGAATTGCCCAGCATTTTTCCCTGGACATTTACGGCAAGCACGATCTGATCGCGCAGATGCAACTGCGACCTCATGTCCGGCTGAAGAAGTGGCCGCTACTCGAGCCGCTGGTGCGACAATATCGCCAGACGGCGCCGCCTTCTTCGCTGACGCTCAGCCAGCATCATCTCTTCATGTATCTGCTGATCGCCTATATCGAGGATGCCTTTATCGGCTGGCATGACAGTGCGACATATCAGACCGAAGGCACAGACGCTCTTGATCTGGCGGTGATGAAGGCCGTGGCGATGATTTCGGCCAATCCTCTAGATCCGGATATTGCGGAACAGGCCGTTGATGCCTCGCCATTCAATGCGGACTATTTTCTGCGCGAGTTCAAGAAGCGGGTGGGACACACGCCGCGCAAATACCAGGAACAGAAGCGGATGGAGCGCGCCATGCATCTTTTGGAGGCAGGCATGCCTGTTGCCAATGCCGCGGCAGAAGTGGGTTACGGTGATCCCTATTATTTCTCACGCATGTTCAAGCGTGTCTTCGGGCTCAGCCCGCGAGCTCATGTCGAACGCTTGAAACGCAACCGAAACGGTGGGTTGCTCCGCTTCGACGAGGCCGAGCAGATCAGACTGATGAGCCTCGATCCAGCCTGAGGCGCAGCCCCGGTTACGCAGCGATATCGTCCGTCTTTTGCTCGCGTGGATCGATGCCCCGCGGTTTGCCGTAGAGGCCTATATTGGCGTCGCCCCAGAGTTTCAGCGCAAGCAGGATCGGTTCCATGCTGCGGCCGAGTGGGGAGAGGCTGTATTCCACCTTCGGCGGCACCTGGGCATAGACCTTGCGCTCGATCAGGCCGTCGTCTTCCAGCTCGCGCAGCTGGTTGGTCAGCATGCGCGGCGTGACATTGACGATATGCCTGCGGATCTCGTTGAAGCGCAGCGTGCCGGAGAGAAGGTGGTAAAGCACGACCGACTTCCACTTGCCGTCGATGAGGCCGATGGCGGCTTCGACCGAGCAGCCTGGAGAGCAATCGAAA
This sequence comes from Neorhizobium sp. UBA7851, assembly GCA_002500765.1. GTDB lineage: Bacteria > Pseudomonadota > Alphaproteobacteria > Rhizobiales > Rhizobiaceae > Neorhizobium. The sequence continues at coordinate 24,825 of DLSX01000035.1, read as the reverse complement.
CGGGAATGGCGGGCCTTGGCCATGACAGTATCCTTTTTGATACTACGTGCAGTTTTTGTGCGTATTGTTCATAATCGAATATAGACCATTTTAGCTCCATATCAATCGACACCCAGTCGTCCAGCCAAGGAGCACATCATGAAAGCCATCGGTTACAGAGAAGCCGGCGCAATCGAGCGCCACGACGCGCTTGAGGATGTCGAGCTGCCCCGGCCGGTGCCGGCGGGCCGCGATATTCTCGTCGAGGTCGAGGCCATTTCCGTCAACCCGGTCGACACGAAGATCCGGAAAGGCGTCAATCCGGAAGCCGGCCAGTGGAAGGTTCTCGGTTGGGATGCCGTCGGCAAGGTGGTCGAGACCGGATCTGAGGTGAAAGGCTTCAAGGTGGGCGACGAGGTGTTTTATGCCGGTTCGCTGATCCGTCCCGGTGCCAACAGCCGGTTTCATCTGGTCGATGAGCGTATCGTCGGGAACAAGCCGAAGACGTTATCAAATGCGGAGGCCGCAGCGCTGCCGCTGACGGCGATCACCGCCTGGGAAATGCTGTTCGACCGGCTGGATATCGGCAAGCCGGTGCCGGGGGCGGCAAACGCGATCGTCATCATCGGCGGTGCCGGCGGCGTCGGCTCGATCGCCATCCAGCTCGTACGGGCGCTTACCGATCTGACGGTCATTGCCACGGCATCGCGGCCGGAGACGCAGGACTGGGTCAAGACGCTCGGCGCCCATCATGTGATCGATCACTCGAAGCCGATCGCGGAGCAGGTTGCGGCTCTCGGCATCGGCGCGCCGGCCTTCGTCTTCTCGACGACCGAAACCCATCGCCATCTGAAGGAGATCATCGAGCTGATCGCGCCGCAGGGGCGTTTCGGCTTGATCGACGATCCGGAGAGCCTCGATGTTCTCGGTTTCAAACGCAAGGCCGTGTCCATTCATTGGGAGCTGATGTTCACCCGCTCGATCTTCGAGACCGCCGACATGGCCGAACAGGGCAAGCTGCTCGACGAGGTTGCGCGCCTGGTCGATGAGGGCAAGATTCGCACGACCGTGACCGAGACGCTTTCGCCGATCAATGCAGCCAACCTCACGAAGGCACATGCGGCGCTCGAAAGCGGAAAGACCAGGGGCAAGGTCGTGCTCGAAGGTTTTTGAGATCGGCCGAAGGGGCGGGGGAGGNNGAAGGGGCGGGGATGCCGTTGTTTGTCCGGCATCCCGCTGCCCGTTCGGCATTGTCCTATGCGACTTTCATCGCGCCCGGTCCGGGCACTGCGCCCGGCGGCACCTTGCCGAGGATGATCATGCCGAGCACCTCATCCTTGGTGACATCCTGTGTGCGTGCATGGCCCACGACCTTGCCGTTCTTCATGACAAAGACGCGGTCTGCGAGGTCGAATACGTCGTGGATGTCGTGGCTGATCAGGAAGATGCCGATGCCTTCGCGTTTCAGCTGCTTGATGAGATCGCCGACCTGGGCGGTCTCCTGCGGCCCGAGTGCGGCCGTCGGTTCGTCCATGATCAGGATGCGGGCGTCAAACAGGATGGCGCGGGCGATGGCGACCGACTGCCGCTGGCCGCCGGAGAGCGCCTTGACCGGTTCCTTGAAGCGCCGGAAGTTCGGGTTTAGCCGGCCCATGACTTCTCTCGTATTCGCCTCCATCGCCACATCGTCGAGCGTACCCCATTTGGTGCGAAGCTCGCGGCCGAGATAGAGATTGGCGGCTGCATCGACATTGTCGGCGACGGCGAGCGTCTGGTAGATCGTCTCGATGCCGTATTTCTTGGCATCGCGCGGGTTTCTGATCTCGGCGGCTTCGCCGTTGATGAGGATGTCGCCGCCGTCGCGGCGATAGGCGCCCGACAGGATCTTGATCAGGGTCGATTTTCCAGCACCATTGTGGCCGAGCACGGCAACAACTTCGCCGGGAAAAAGATCGATCGTTGCCTTCTCGACTGCATGGATGCCGCCGAAGGAGATGGAAATGTCCTTCATTTCCACGAGCGGAATGTTCTGGTCCGTCACGATGGAAGTCTCCTCTTACTTGGCTCTGGCGCGGTAAACGGTGTCGAGCCACACGGCGGTGACGAGGACGATGCCGACGACGATGCGCTGGAAGGGCGTATCGATGCCGAGCAGGACCATGCCGGACTGCAGCGACTGCATGACGAGAGCGCCGAGCATGGCGCCCGCAATGGTGCCCAGCCCACCGCCGAGCGAGGTGCCGCCGATGACGGCTGCGGCAATGGTGTAGAGTTCGTCGAGTTCACCCTGTGCATTGGTTGCGGCATTGAGGCGGGCGGTGGAGATCGCGGCTGCAATGGCGCAGAGCACGCCCATCAGCGCGAAGATCTTGACGGTTACCCAGCGGGTCTTGATGCCGGCGAGTTCTGCCGCCTCCGGGTTGCCGCCGATGGCAAAGACATAACGGCCGAAGCGCAGGCGGGTGGCGATAAAGGTCATGACGATACCGACCGCGATCGCCATCAGCACCGGGATGGCGATGCCGTGCGGGATCTGCAACCCGCCTTCCGGCCAAGTGATGCCGTTCGCCTCGGCATAACGGCGGGCGATGTTGATCGGCCAGTAGTAGGCATTGGCGACCATGACCGCACCGATGACGGTGACAAAGCCGAGGCCGGCCAGCACGTATTCGGCCCAGAGCGGGCGGCGGGGGAAATGGAAACGCTTGCGCTGATGGCGGGCGTTGATGATCGCTGCGACGATGGCAAGGCAGGCGATGATGCCGACGACCCAACTCCAGGTCTCGCCGATCGATCCTTCGGCGCCGCCGCCCATCAGGCGAAAGCTCGGGTTCATCGGCGCGACAGTTTGCCCGCTGGTGACGAACCATGTGGCGCCGCGCCAGACGAGCAGGCCGCCGAGCGTGACGATGAATGAAGGGACCGACAGGAAGGCGATGATGAATCCATGCAATGTACCGATCAGCCCGCCGACGACGATGCCGCCGATCAGCGCCACGGCCCATATGGCAGGGTGATCGAAGCCGAGTAGCTGCGGCAGATATTGCGCCTGCAGCACGCCCATGATCATGCCGGTGAAACCGAGAATGGAGCCGACCGAGAGGTCGATATTGCGGGTGACGATAACGAGAACCATGCCGGTCGCCATGACCGCGACGGAGGCGGTCTGGACCGACAGGTTCCACAGATTGCGCGCTGTCAGGAACAGGCCGCCGGTCAGGATGTGAAAGCCGATCCAGATGATCAGCAGCGCACCGATCATGCCCAGCATGCGGGTGTCGATCTCGGTGGCGCGGAAGAAACGCGCGACCGGGTTGCCCTCCGGCCGTGCCGTAGTCGTTGTTTCTGATGCGCGGGGTGTCGTCGAATGCGTCATCTCGGCCATATCCTGCCGTTCCTCATCGAATGTCTGGCTCCTCAAATGAGGGGTGTCGTTAGGGAATGCGGCGACAACATCCGGCTAATCTCCCCCCTTGAGGGGGAGATGCCCGGCAGTGCAGAGGGGGGTAACGCGTCCTCATATGCTTGCCTTCAGAGTTGCTGCACCGTTGCTCACCCCTCTCTGTCAGCTTCGCTGACATCTCCCCCTCAAGGGGGGAGATTAGCGGGAGTGTGTGGCGCCGGCCTCATTCCAAAGCCGACGCTGCATAATCCCTGCAGCGCCGGTCTCGTCAGCGGAAAAGCCTCACTTGCAGGCCGCGACCGAACCTGCCTTGACGCCTTGGCAGGCTTCCGCCTTGGTGATCCAGCCGGCATCGATGACCAGGTTGAGGTTGTCCTGGGTGATCGGCTGGGGTTTGAGGAAGACGGATTGCATCTTCTGTTTTTTCGGGCCGCCTTCGAAGACCTGCACGCCCTTGATCTCGGTAAGCTTCTTGCCGGAAGCGAGTTCAAGCGCGATTTCGGCGGCATTCTTGCCGAGTTCGCGGCTGTCTTTCCAGACGGATACCGTCTGGGTGCCCAGCGCCACGCGGTTCAGCGCCGCCTTGTCGGCATCCTGGCCTGACACCGGAACCGAGCCTGCAAGGCCCTGCGCATCGAGCGCTGCAATCGCGCCGCCGGCGGTGCCGTCGTTGGATGCCACGACCGCATCGATCTTGTTGTTCGCCTTGGTGAGGAACTGTTCCATGTTCTTCTGGGCGTTTTCAGGCTTCCAGCCATCGGTATAGGCTTCGCCGACATTCTTGATCTTGCCGCTATCGATGGCTGATTTCAGCACTTCCATCTGGCCGGCGAAAAGGAAGTCCGCATTCGGATCGGAGGACGAGCCTTTGATGAAGACGTAATTGCCTTCCGGCTTCACCTTGAAGACGCCCTCGGCCTGCATGCGGCCGACTTCCTTGTTGTCGAAGGTGATGTAGAAGGCGTCCGGATTTTCGATCAGGCGGTCGTAACCGACGACCGGGATGCCTTCGGCCGTGGCCTTCTCGACTGCCGGTCCGATGGCGTCGCTGTCCTGTGCCAGCACGATCAGGGCGGTGGCACCCTGTGAGATCAGCGATTCCACGTCGGTCAGCTGCTTGGATGCGGACGACTGGGCGTCGGCGGAAATATACTTGGCGCCTGCGGCGGCAAGCGCCTTCTTGATCGCGGCTTCGTCGGTCTTCCAGCGTTCTTCCTGAAAGTTCGACCAGGACACGCCGACCACGACATCAGCGGCGATCGCCGCACCGTGCATGGCAACAAGCATAGCCGTCCCGACCATCAGCTTGGTGATAGCTTTCATCTTATCCTCCTCCCGAGTGACGATGGGCGAGGCAACCTCCATTGCCTTTCTCCCCCACCAGATGGCCCGTCGGAAACAGCGCAATTGCTTTTTTCTCGACAGTCGAGAAAATTGATGGCAGAGAATTTGATAGGTGTCAATTCGGTCTTTGCAGACTATGGTTGCGTCGCTTCCGTCTCTCACGCGGACAGGGCGCGGAAGGAATGGAACGGGTGCCGATATCGGCCAAATCGAGCCCGGAACTGGTGCGCCAGCAGAACAGTGCGCTGGTGCTTTCGGCCTTGCGGCGTCACGGTGCGATGGCGCATACGCAAATTTCCGATATGACAGGTCTGGCGTCAGCAACGGTCTCTGCCATCACCGCCGATCTGGAACGGGCAGGCGTTATCGAGCGCAGCGAAAGCCAGTCGATTGCCGGGCGAGGGCGGCCGCGGATGCTGCTTTCACAGCGCCGGGATTATGGCTATCTGGCGCTGCTCGTCATCTCCTCCGACAGTATCGAATATTCGCTGATCGATTATGCGGGGACACTGCTCGACCGGTTTGTCGAGCCGCGGGGCGAGGGTGGTCCGGAACTGTTTCTCTCGCGGATTTCGACAGCATTGCTGCGGCTGCTTGACCGTTCGCGTATCGGTCACGAGCAGTTGCTACTTGCTTCCGTCAGCAGCAAAGGGCTGGTCGATCCGCAGCGGCCGGTGCTGGTTTGGTCGCCGGTCTTCGGTGTGCAGTCGGTCGATTTTTCGCGTGCCATGGAGCCGGGCTGGCGCGTCTTGCTCAATAACGAGACCTTGCTGGTTGCCGGAGCATTGATGGATCGCGAACAGAAGCGGATGGTGGCTGATGTGACGCCATTGCGCCCTGGCGGGAAACGCCTGGCGGCGCTGTCGCTGGGCCATAGTATCGGGCTGGGTATAGCGCAAATCTCAGCTTCAGGCTCGATCGAAACACAGGCGCCGAATTTCGGGCATATGCTGCATGCGGCAGACGGCGGTCTTTGTCGCTGTGGCGCGCGGGGGTGTGTGGAAGCCTATGCGGGCTTTTATGCCATCCTGCGCAGCGCCTTCGAAGTGCCGGCCGATACGGTGCCGGCCAAGTTCGTTCCGATCGCGGAGGTCGACAAGATTGCGGTGAGGGCAAGGCAGGGCAGCCGGCAGGCGATCCGGGCTTTCCGGCAGGCGGGCCTGGCTCTTGGCAACGGTCTTTCACGGCTGATCAGCCTCCATGGTCCGATGCCGGTCTTCATTACCGGAGTTGGTAGCCGCTATTACGACCTGCTGGAAACGGGGCTGGGCGATGGGCTTGCAGAAAGCCATGTCGTGCGGCTTGGGGGTATGCCCGAACTTACGGTCGTGGCGGATGAGCCCTCGCTGGTGTTCGAAGGGCATCTTTCCTGCGCCTTTGCTCTCATTGAGCAGAGGATTGCAGGCTCGACCGATTAACGCGGATATTTCGGCGTCTCCAGAGATCGTTTTTCCATAAGCGGCATTTGGCCGCACACTTCGATTTGACCACGGTCAAGTATCAAAAATCATCCATTGACGACTGACATGTTAGTGTGTTTGATTGATGTAATCAGTGGAGGATGACTAATGACACGCTTCGGACTTTCCGTCGCTCTGACCACGCCTTTCGATCAGAATGGCGAAATACTTATCGACATGATGATCGCCCAGGCCAAGCGTAGTCTGGACGCAGGTTGTGCGAGCTGCACCCTGTTCGGCACGACCGGCGAAGGGTCGTCCATCGGCACCCAGGAACGCGAGAGCGTGCTGGCTGCTTTCATCGAGGCAGGCATCGCGCCTGAGAAGATCGTCGTCGGCGTTCTGGTGGATGCTGCGGAAGATGCAGCACTTCAATCGTCCCAGGCGCTTTCAAGGGGTGTGCGCAACATTCTGTTGGCGCCGCCATCCTATTTCAAGAATGTCAGCGATGACGGGCTTTTCGGCTGGTATTCGAAGGTCTTCAAGGATCTCGGCAAGCTGGCGCGTGATGTCATTGTCTACAACATCCCCTCCGTCACGATGGTGCCGCTCAGCGTTTCGCTGGTCGGCCGGCTGAAGCAGGCTTTCCCCGGCATTGTGACCGGCGTGAAGGATTCCTCCGGCGACTGGCCTTATACGCAGGAGCTTCTCAAGGCGCATTCGGACCTGATCATTCTGATCGGTGACGAACGTCATCTGGCCGAAGGTGTGCGCATGGGCGGCCAGGGGGCGATCTCCGGCATGGCCAATTTCGCCCCGCATGAGATCGGCGCGATGGCGAATGAAGGTCGCGACGATGCCCGCGTGGTGAACTTCGTCGTCGAGCTGCTGAAATATCCGGTCACGCCGGCTGTGAAAGCAGTGCTTGCACGTCAGATTGGCGACGATAACTGGCTTGCAGTTCGCGCTCCGCTGCTTTCTATATCGAAGGACGGACAGAAGCAGCTCGGGCTTGTCTTCGACGGCCTGTTCCGGACGAAAGCGGCCTGAGGCCGAGAGGCCCAATGCCAGGAACAGGACGATGATCGATCAGCGCAACGACCAATTGACGGAAGAGCCGACGCTCAGGGAAAAGGCTTACGAGAGCTTTACCCGGCATCTCCTGGCGCGCGACGTGCGCCCGGGACAGTTCGTCTCACAACGTCATCTGGTCGAGTTGACCGGCCTTACGCTCGGCGCCATCCGCGAACTCATTCCGCGGCTGGAGGCCGAAGGGCTGATCAAGACCGTGCCGCAGCGTGGCCTGCAGATCGCCCATATCGACCTGAACCTGATCCGCGAGGCGTTTCAGCTTCGCGTGTTTCTCGAAAGGGAGGCTGTCGCGCTGTTTGCCCAGACGGCTTCCGACGAAACGATCGAAATGCTTGTTCGCCAGCATCGCGAGGTCGAGGAGGCGATTTCATCCGGAAATGAGACGCCCGAGCTGGATGCCCGGGCGCAGGCGGTGGATTGGGGCATGCATGATGCCTTTGTCGCTGCTCTCGACAATTCGATCATCTGGAACGTCTATCGGGTCAATTCGATCAAGATGCGCCTTATCAATCAGGAACGCTTTCGCATCAACGGCCGCGTCGGCCCCGTCATGGGCGAGCATATGGCAGTGCTGAAAGCGATCCAGAGCCGATCCGCAAACGATGCCGTCGAGGCGCTCGTCAAGCATATCGGCCATGCAAGGGATCGTGCCTTGAGACTTTAAATACATGCGAAGCCGGGATGAGGAGATCCCGGCGAAACCAAGAGGAGGGAAATATGACATCTTCGTTCTTTACCCCGACGCGCCGGAGCTTTCTGGCGGGATCGGCAGCACTCGGTGCTGCCGGGCTGATCGGAGCACGCCCGGCGTCTGCCGCGGTCGACTGGAAGCGCTTTGCCGGCACGACGCTGGAAGTGAACCTCGTCAAGAGCCCGCGCGGCGAAACAATCCTGAAATATATCAGCGAATTCGAGGCGCTGACCGGGATTAAGGTCAATGCCGAGGCAACGCCGGAACAGCAGCAGCGCCAGAAGACGACGATCGAACTGTCGTCCGGTCGCCCGAGCTTCGACGTCGTGCATCTGAGCTATCACGTTCAGAAACGTCAGTTCGAAAAGGGCGGTTGGCTGGCCGATCTTTCCGATTATTTCAAGGACCCGTCGCTGACCGATCCGTCGCTCACCGAAGGCGATTTCGCCGAGGCCGGACTGTCATTCGCCAAGGATGCCGACGGCAAGCTGCGCACGCTGCCCTTCTCGGTGGATTACTGGATCGTCTACTGGAACAAGGAACTCTTCGAAAAGAAGGGCCTGAAATATCCGACGACCTTTGATGAGATGGTGACGGCTGCCGAAGCGCTGACCGACAAAGATGCCGGCACTTACGGCTTCGTTGCCCGCGGTCTGAAAAACGCCAATACGCCGGTCTGGACCTCGTTCATGCTGGGTTATGGCGCGACCCCGCTCGATGCCAGCGGCAAGCTCAATACGACATCCGAAGGGGCTGTCGAGGCGGCCAAGCTCTATCAGCGGCTGATGTCCAAGTCTGCACCGGTCGGCGTTTCGGGCTTCAACTGGGCCGAGGCACAGTCCGCATTCCTGCAGGGCAAGATCGGCATGTGGTTCGACGGCGTCGGTTTCGCACCGCCGATCGAAGATCCGCAGAAGTCGCGTGTCGTCGGCAAGGTCGGTTACGGCGTCATGCCGGCGGGCCCGAAGGCGCAGGCAGCCGCAACGACCGGTGACGGTATCGGTGTTACCGCCGCCAGCAAGAACAAGGAAGCCGCCTATCTGTTCTGCCAATGGGCGATCTCCCATGAAATGGGTGCCCGTCTGCTGCAGGCCGGTGCCGGCGTGCCCTTCCGCCAGTCGATCCTCGAGGACGCCAAAGTGCGCGAGGGCGTCAAGATGCCGGCAGCCTGGGTGGATGCGGTCGCCGCTTCGGCCAAGATCTCGCAGCTCGCGCTCCCGGTCATCATCCCGGTCACGGAATTCCGCGACATTTACGGGGTCGGCCTCACCAACATGATCGGCGGTGCCGATCCCGCGAAGGAACTGGAATCGGCAACCGCTCAGTTCGAGCCGGTGCTTGCCCGAAGCGAGGGATAATGGCTTCCGTGACCATAGAACCCACCGCGGCCAGGGAACTGGCCGCAAAGGGGGGCAAGCCGCAAAGGCTTGCTCCCAATTATTGGCCCTTCGTCGTGCCTGCCTTGGTGGTTATCGGCGCGGTCATCGTATTCCCCTGGGTGTTTACCCTCTGGATGAGCGTCAATTCGTGGACGCTCGGACAGGAACAGACATTTGCCGGTCTCGACAATTACATCCGGCTTGCCGGCGACATGCGGTTCTGGGAATCCATGTGGCATACGCTGGTCTATACGGCTCTGTCGGTTATCGCGCCGCTGATCCTCGGGACGCTTGCAGCTCTCATCTTCGACGGTGAATTCCCGTTGCGCGGTTTCCTGCGCGGTGTCTTCGTCATGCCGATGATGGCGACGCCGGTTGCGATCGCGCTCGTCTGGACGATGATGTTCCACCCGCAGCTCGGCGTGCTCAACTATCTGCTGTCGCTGATCGGCATCGGCGCGCAGGAATGGATCTATAACCAGTCGACCGTCATTCCGGCGCTGGTTCTGGTCGAGACCTGGCAATGGACGCCGCTGATCATGCTGATCGTGCTCGGCGGTCTGGCCGCCGTTCCGCGCGAACCCTATGAGAGTGCGGAAATCGACGGCGCAAATGCCTGGCAGAAGTTCCGTTACCTGACGCTGCCGATGATCGCGCCCTTCCTGATGATCGGTGTCATCATCCGCTCGATCGATGCGGTGAAGAGCTTCGACATCATCTATGCGATGACGCAGGGCGGGCCGGGTACGGCGTCGGAGACGATCAACATCTATCTCTACAACACCGCCTTCTCCTATTACGACATCGGTTACGGCTCGGCCATGGCGGTTGTCTTCTTCTTCGTCATCATCGCGCTCTCCTTCGTTCTGATGATGGTTCGCGCGCGCACCAACTGGTCGGATATGGAGGACAGGTGATGCCCAAAATCACCCATAGAATGTGGAACCGTCTGGGCCTTTTCTTCGTCGCCCTGGTGATGATCTCGCCGGTCATCCTGTTCTTCGTCTGGATGATCTCGCTGTCGCTCAAATACGAGATCGACAACGGCGCCTATCCTCCGATCCTGATCCCGGAAAACATCGCCTGGTCCAACTATGCGAAAGTGTTCGAGGAGAACAATTTCCTCCTCTATTTCTGGAACTCGATCCTTGTCACCGGCGCTGCCACCCTTCTTGCCCTCGTGATCGGCGTTCCGGCCGGTTACGGCATCGCGCGGCTGAAGGCCGAAAAGGCGGCGATGGTGATCATGATCGCCCGCATGACGCCCGGCCTGTCGTTCCTGATCCCACTCTTCCTGCTGTTCCAATGGATGAACCTGCTCGGCACGCTTTGGCCGCAGATCATCATCCATCTGGTCGTCACCGTGCCGATCGTCGTGTGGATCATGATCGGTTATTTCGAGACGACCCCGAAGGAGCTGGAGGAGGCTGCGAGCATCGATGGTGCAACGTCCTGGCAGGTCTTTCGCCTCGTGGCGCTGCCGATCGCCAAGCCCGGCATCGTCGTTGCCTTCATCCTGGCGGTGATTTTTTCCTGGAACAACTTTGTCTTCGGCATCGTGCTCGCCAGCCGCGAAACGCGAACCCTGCCGGTGGCCGTCTACAACATGCTCTCCTTCGAGCAGGTCAGCTGGGGGCCGCTGGCCGCTGCAGCGCTGATCGTCACCCTGCCGGTTCTGGTGCTGACCATGTTTGCCCAGAAACAGATCGTCGCGGGCCTTACCGCCGGCGCCGTCAAGGGCGGCTGAGAGCAACAGACAAGAACCCGAAAATCGGGAGGATTTTCAAATGGCAACAGTCAATATCCAGAACATCCAGAAGCGCTACGGGGCCGTCGAAATCATTCGCGACCTGAGCGTCGATATTGCCGACGGCGAGTTCGTCGTGCTGGTCGGCCCATCAGGCTGCGGCAAGTCCACGCTTCTGCGCATGGTGGCGGGGCTTGAGGAGGTTACCGGCGGCGCGATCCATATCGGCCCGCGCGAGGTTTCGCATCTTCCTGCGCGCGACCGCGATATCGCCATGGTGTTCCAGAATTACGCGCTCTATCCGCATATGACCGTGGCGGAAAACATGGCCTTCGCGTTGAAGCTGAAGAAGGCCGATGTCAATGAGACGCGCAGGAAGGTCGAAAATGCCGCCGGGATTCTCGGGCTGGAAAAGCTGCTGGACCGGTATCCGCGCCAGCTTTCCGGTGGCCAGCGACAGCGTGTCGCCATGGGCCGTGCGCTGGTGCGCGATCCGCAGGTGTTCCTGTTCGACGAGCCGCTTTCCAACCTCGATGCCAAACTGCGTGTGCAGATGCGTGCCGAGATCAAGGCGCTGCATCAGCGGATCGGCACGACGATCATCTACGTCACCCACGACCAGATCGAAGCCATGACCATGGCCGACAAGATCGTCGTGCTGCAGGAAGGCAATATCGAGCAGGTCGGTGCGCCGCTCGATCTCTATGATCGTCCCGCCAACCTGTTCGTCGCCGGTTTTATCGGCTCGCCGGCGATGAATTTCGTCGAGGGTAAGATCGAAGAGGGCGTGTTCCGCAGCGACAAGGGTCTCGTTCTGCCGCTTCCGGCGGCTGCCGACCCGGCGAAGCTTGGCGGCAAGTCGCTCATCTATGGCATTCGCCCGGAACATATTCGCGCGGAGAATGCAGGGAGTGTCCAGGGACGTGTCGAGATCGTCGAGGGAACCGGTTCGGAAATCTTCGCCCGGGTCACCAGCCATGGCGAGCAGATATCCTGCCTGTTCCGCGAACGTCTGAGCATCCATTTCGGCGACGAGATCGGGTTGGCTATCGATCCGAGCAAGGCGCATCTGTTCGACAAGGCCAGCGGCCAGCGGCTCTGAACCTTCAGGGGCAAGGCCCCTCCCAGCCCTCCCCACAAGGGGGAGGGCTTAACCCAGCCGATCCGCGGCGCGTAAATTGGGCTGAGCGTTGCCACAAGTCTTCTCCCCCTTGTGGAGGAGATGGCCGGCAGGTCAGAGGGGGTGTTTTCAATCCAAATTGCCTCATAGCGAATCGGCCTTAACCTCATACCGGAACGATTAAAATGACCTCATTCATCGGCATAGACGTTGGCACCGGCAGCGCCCGGGCCGGGATTTTCGACGAGCGCGGCACGTTGCTTGCGGCCCATTCACAGGTGATCGCCACAGAGAAGCCGAAAGAGGACTTCGTCAATCAATCCTCGCGCGACATCTGGGCGGCGATCTGCGTTTGCGTGAGGAAGGCGATGGCGGATGCCGGATTGGCACCTTCTGATGTTGCCGGCATCGGGTTCGACGCCACCTGCTCGCTGGTCGTGGTTGACGAGAAGGGTGGGCCGGTGACTGTCAGCCCCGGCGGTGATGACGACTGGAACATCATCGTGTGGATGGACCACCGCGCGATCGGCGATGCGGACGCGATCAACGCGCTGAAAAGCCCTGTTCTCGATTATGTCGGCGGCGTCATCTCGCCGGAGATGGAAACGCCAAAGCTGCGCTGGCTGAAACGTGAGATGCCGCAGAGCTTTGCCCGCGCGCACGCCTTTTTCGACCTGCCCGACTGGCTGGTCCACAAGGCAACGGGTGACGATATCCGTTCGCTGTGCAGCACCGTGTGCAAATGGACCTATCTCGGCCAGAACGGCGTGAATGGCGAGGGCTGGGACAAGGCCTATTTCGAAAGTGCCGGGATTACCGAGCTTGGTGCCGAGAATTTCCGTGCGATCGGAAACCGGTTCGCAGCGCCCGGCGACAGGGTCGGTATGCTCACGGATGCAGCGGCTGCCGATCTTGGGCTTGCTCCCGGCACTGCTGTTGCCGCAAGCCTGATCGATGCCTATTCCGGCGCTCTCGGCACGATGGGTGTGGATCTGGGTGAAGGCGCGCTCGATGATCGTCTGGCGCTGATTGCCGGCACGTCCTCCTGCCATATCACCGTCAGCGAAAAACCGGCCTTCGTGCCGGGTGTGTGGGGGCCATATTTCTCCGTTCTGCTACCGGGTCTCTGGGCAAACGAAGCCGGCCAGTCTGCTGCGGGTGCGCTGATCGACCGGGTGGTCGAAGGCCATGCGGCCATAACCCAGGCCCGCGAGATGGCGAAGGCGGAAGGCATTTCCGTGTTCACCCTGTTCGATCGACGGCTTGAGGCGATGGCGCATGATGGCGAAACGGCCACGCTCACCAAGTCGCGCCATGTGCAGCCGGATTTCCATGGCAATCGCTCGCCGCTTGCCGATCCGTTGCGCAAGGGCGGGATTACGGGCCTGTCGCTCGATCGCGGGCTGGACGATCTGGCGCTCGCCTATCTCGCGACCTTGCAGGCGCTCGCCTACGGTACCCGCCATATCATCGCGGAAATGCGTAGCCATGGCGTGACGGTCGATACGCTGGTCGTCAGCGGAGGTCTGGCGCAGAACAGGCTTTTCCTGCGCGAACATGCGGATGCGACGGGCTGCGCCATCGTCGTCCCGGACCAGCGCGAGCCGGTTCTTGTCGGCAGCGCCATGCTGGGGGCTGTTGCAAGCGGCCATTATGTCGACCTGCCTGCCGCCATGCGGGCGATGAGCGGTCCCGGCAGCCGGATTTCTCCGCGCGGAGCTGAGATCGCCAGTTATCACGACCGCAAATACCACGTCTTCCGCCGCATGCAGGAGGACTTTGTTGCCTATGCCGAGCTGATGGCCGGCGCTGATCATTGATTTGAGGGATGAGGAACATGACCAAGGAAATTGCGCTTTTCGCCAGCGGCGACCTTCGCCTTTCCGCCAACCAGCAATGCTGGGCGACGCAGGATGCGATGGAAAAGAAGCTCGGAGACGTGCTCGCCAGCCTCGGCTACACGGTGAAGCGCGCCCACGCATACAAACCGAAGGAGGGCCACGGTTTTCTGTCCTCGCAGCGTGAGGGCATGGATGCGTTTGCGAAGATCGATCCGAACGTGCCGGTGATCGTGGCGGAATCCGTCTGGCAATATTCGCACCATGTTCTCGCCGGTCTGACCAGCCACAAGGGGCCGATCCTGACCGTCGCCAACTGGTCCGGCCAGTGGCCGGGACTGGTCGGGCTGCTCAATCTCAATGGTTCGCTGACCAAGGCAGGAGTTACCTATTCCTCGCTGTGGAGCGAGACATTCGACGACGATTTCTTCCGCGGCGGCCTCTCCCAATGGCTGTCGGAAGGCACGGTCGACCATGACACGAGCCATGTGACGCCGTTCAAGGCTGGAAATGTGCCGCAGGATCTCAAGGATCTGGCGAAGGAGATCGCTGACGATTTCCGCACCAACAAGGTCATCCTCGGCATTTTCGACGAGGGCTGCATGGGCATGTATAATGCCATAGTGCCGGATGAGCTCTTGATGCCGCTCGGCATCTTCAAGGAGCGGCTGTCGCAGTCGGCGCTTTACTACGCCACCAATCAGGTGCCGGTCGAAGAAGGCCGGGCCGTCTATCAGGATCTGCTCGCCAAGGGTATGACGTTCCATCTCGGAACCAATCCGAAACAGGAACTGACCGAAGACCAGGTGATCGATCAGTGCCGCATGTATATCGCGGCCGTGCGCATCGCCGAGGATTTCGGCTGCGAGGCGATCGGGATCCAGTACCAGCAAGGCCTCAAGGATCTTCTGCCTGCCTCCGATCTGGTGGAAGGCATCCTCAACGATGACGGTCGTCCGGACGTCAAGGGCCGGGATGGCAAGGTCATCCGACAGGGCAAGGCGATCGTGCATTTCAACGAAGTGGATGAATGCGCCGGTCTCGACGGGCTGATGACCAACCGGTTGCATCGCGCACTCGGACAGCCGGTGGAAAACACCCTGCATGACCTGCGCTGGGGTGGTGTCGATCCGACAGGGACCGTCGACGGTTTCGTCTGGGTATTCGAGATTTCCGGCGCGGCTCCGCCGGCGCATCACGAAGGTGGCTGGGCCGGATCGGATAGTTTGCGCCAGCCGCCGATGTTCTTCCCTGCAGGTGGCGGCACGTTGCGCGGCATCGCCAAGCCCGGCGAGATCGTCTGGTCGCGCATCTTTGTCGAGGACAACCGGTTGAAGATGGATATCGGCCGCGGGCAGGCGGTGTCGCTGCCGAAGGAAGAGACCGAGCGCCGGTGGAAATCGACCAACGAACAGTGGCCGATGATGCATGCGGTACTGACCGGTGTTTCCCGCGACCAGATGATGGCGCGCCACAAGGCCAATCATATTCAGGTCGCCTATGCGAACTCGGCTGCCGAGGCGGATCGGGCGGCGCTTGCCAAGGCCGCACTTGCGGCCGAACTCGGGCTTGAAGTCAATTTCTGCGGCGTCGAGCTGGGGTGAACAGCATTCCAGCCGATGAGAAATCAGGGGAGGGCGGCTTGGTCGCCCTCCCTTTCGTTTGACGTCACGAGGCCTGGGTCTGGCGCAGCATGCGGATGACGGCGGAGAAATCCTCCATGCCGTGGCCGTAGCGGTCGAATTCCGCGTAGATCTCGGCGGCATGTGCGCCGAGCGGGGTTCTGGCGCCTGAATGACTGGCGGCTTCCTGCGACAGCATCAGATCCTTCAGCATCAAGGCTGCGGCAAATCCCGGCTTGTAATCGTTGTTTGCCGGCGAAGTCGGCACCGGGCCGGGAACCGGGCAATAGGTGGTCAGCGACCAGCATTGGCCGGACGATGTCGAGGCCACGTCGAACAGGGCCTGATGCGAGAGGCCGAGTTTTTCCGCCAGTACGAAGGCTTCGGCGACGCCGATCATCGAAATGCCGAGGATCATGTTGTTGCAGATTTTTGCCGACTGGCCTGCGCCATTGCCGCCGCAATGGACGATCTTTTTGCCCATGGCCTCGAGGATCGCTTTGCCGGCGGCAAAAGCGTCTTCCGAACCGCCAACCATGAAGGTGAGCGTGCCGGCTGCCGCTCCCGTCGTGCCGCCCGAAACGGGAGCGTCAAGCGAAGGGCAGTTCATCACACCGGCAAGTCCATGGGCTTTTCTGGCACTGTCCACATCCACGGTCGAGCAGTCGATGAGAAGCGTGCCTTCGGTGACAAGCGTGGCGAGATCGGTCCAGACGGAGACGACATGCTGGCCCTTGGGCAGCATGGTGATGACGCATTCGGCATCCCGCACCGCCTCAACCAACGATGTCGCCGGGTGGATGCCTGCTTCGGCTGCCGATTTCACCGAGGTCTCGGAGAGATCGAAGCCGGAGACCGCGTGTCCCGATTTCACCAGGTTTGCGGCCATGGGGCCACCCATGTTTCCAAGGCCGATGAATGCGATCCGGGTCATGTCGTCTCTCCCTTTCGTCTTGCGTCGCCTAAAGCGCGCCGCGATCTTTCAGATGCGCTTGCCGCGCTTTAGATTTCTGTTTTTACGCATGTCTCCCGAAACCGGTGGCCACTTTCGGGAGACATGCTTTGCTCAGCGATTGTCCGCGAGGATCATCTCTGCTGCCTTCTCGGCGATCATGATCGTCGGTGAATTGGTGTTGCCTGAGGTTATGTTGGGCATGATCGAGGCGTCGGCGATGCGCAGCCGCCCAAGCGCCCGCAGCTTCAGGCGTGGATCGACGACGCTATCGGGATCAGCGCCCATGCGGGCAGTGCCGACCGGGTGAAAGATCGTCGTGCCGATCTCGCCGGCAGCACGTTCCAGATCCGCATCCGTTTCGTATGCCGGGCCGGGCTTGTATTCCTCAGGGTTATAGCGGGCAAAGGCTGGCTTCTTGACGATCTCGCGGGTCAGGCGGATGGAACGGACGGCAATATCGCGGTCGGCGGCCGTGGAGAGGTAATTGGGGCGGATCGCCGGCGCGGCGGCGAAATCCGGGCCTTTCAAATGCACCGAGCCGCGGCTTTCGGGCCTTAGGTTACAGACGCTCGCAGTTATTGCCGGGAAGGCGTGGACGGGTTCTCCGAACCTGTCGAGCGAGACCGGCTGGACGTGATATTCGAGATCGGCGGTTTCCTTGTCCGGGCCTGATCTGGTGAAGATGCCGAGCTGGCTTGGGGCCATGGACATCGGGCCGGAGCGTTTCAGGGCATATTCCAGCCCGATCGCCGCCTTGCCGAGAAGGCGTGATGCCTTTTCGTTCAGCGTCGGCACGCCGGTGACCTTGTAGACGAGGCGAAGCTGCAGGTGATCCTGCAGGTTTTCGCCGACGCCCCTGACCTCTTTGACGACCTCTACACCAGCATCGGAGAGCACGTCGCCGCGGCCGATGCCGGAAAGTTCCAGCACATGCGGGGTGCCGATCGCGCCTGCCGAGAGGATGGTTTCGCGGCGGGCATGAGCCGTCCTGGTGATGCCGTCATGCTGGAATTCGACGCCTTTCACCTCTCCGTTTTCGACAATCAGGCGGCGCACGTGGGCTTTGGTGAGGACGTTGAGGTTGGGACGCTTCATCGCCGGGCGCAAAAAAGCTTTCGATGTGTTCCAGCGGATGCCGGAGCGCTGGTTGACGTCGAAATAGCTTGAGCCTTCGTTGTCGCCGCGGTTGAAATCGTCGATTGCGGGGATGCCTGCCTCTTCGGCCGCCTTCTGAAAGGCGTCGAGAACGGCCCAGCGGACACGCGCCTTTTCCACCCGCCATTCGCCCCCGGCGCCATGCATTTGATCGGCGCCCTTGTAGAAATCCTGGCTCTTTTTGAAGAGCGGCAGGACGTCATCCCAACCCCAGCCGATGCAGCCCATCCGCCGCCAGAGATCGTAGTCATGGGCTTGGCCGCGCATGTAGATCATGCCGTTGATCGACGAACAGCCGCCGAGCAGTTTTCCACGCGGGTATGAAAGCGAGCGGCCGTTCAGGCCCTCTTCCTTTTCGGTGATGAAGCACCAGTCGGTGCGGGGGTTGTTGATGCAATAGAGGTAACCGACCGGGATATGCACCCAGTGGTAATTATCATTGCCGCCGGCCTCCAGAAGCAGGACGCGATTGCGGCTGTCTGCGGATAGACGGTTGGCCAGCACGCAGCCGGCGCTGCCTGCACCGATGATGATGTAATCGTAGGTTTCCATTTCACTCCACTTGTCCCCTCTCCCCGCATGCGGGGAGAG
>DLSX01000035.1:4528-6484 GCA_002500765.1 Neorhizobium sp. UBA7851 | reverse complement strand
GCGGGGAGAAGGAGACTCGTGGCTAACGCCTGTGCTCGAAGCCCAGCTTGCGGCCTAGTCGCGAGGCGTAGAATTCGCCGATGATGCCACGGCGGAAGAGGAGGACGCAGACCATGAAGACGACGCCGGTGATGATGGTGACCGGGAATTGCGAGGTCGCGAGATAGTTCTGCAGCGTCACCACCAGCCCTGCGCCGAAGATCGGGCCGATCAGCGTGCCGATGCCGCCGAGCAACGTCATGAGGATGACCTCGCCGGACATCTGCCAGCCGACATCGGTCAGCGTCGCGAACTGGAAGACCAGCGCCTTGGTGCCGCCGGCAAGACCCGCCAGCGCCGCCGACATGACGAAGGCGCCGAGCTTGTAACGAGCGACGGAATAACCGAGCGAAATGGCGCGTTGTTCGTTTTCGCGGATCGATTTCAGGATCATTCCAAAGGGCGAGTTGATGAAGCGCCAGATGACGATCATGCCGATCAGGAAGACGGCGAGCACGAAATAATACATGCTGGTCGTGTCGTTGAGGTCGATGAAGCCGAACAGATGGCCGCGCGGCACGGACTGGATGCCGTCCTCGCCATGCGTGAATTCGGCCTGCAGGCAGAAGAAGAAGAACATTTGCGACAGGGCGAGGGTGATCATGGCGAAATAGATGCCCTGTCGGCGGATGGCGAAAAAGCCCATGATCAGGCCGAGCATGGCTGCGCCCGCGACGCCGATGAGGATGCCGATCTCCGGTGTCACGCCCCATTCCTTCACCACATGGGCGGTGAAATAGGCCGCACCGCCGAAGAAGGTCGCGTGGCCGAAGGAGAGAAGACCGGTATAGCCGAGCAGAAGATTGAAGGCGCAGGCGAACAGNNCTTCATCAGGAAGATCGGGTAGAAGAACATCGGCGCGACGACCAAAAGGACGAGGCCGATGCCGAGAAAGACCGCATAGGCTTTCGAGGCGTTCGCCGAGCGTTCCGTTCGGGCCGTGGACGTTGTGGTCGAATGGGCGACATGGCTCATGACTTTGCCTCCCTCAAGCATCTCGGCCGAACAGGCCGGCGGGGCGTATGAGAAGCACGATCGCCATGATCACGAAGATCACGATATTCGATGCTTCCGGATAAAAGACCTTGGTCAGGCCCTCGGCGATGCCGAGCATGTAGCCGGTGACGATGGCGCCCATGATCGAGCCCATGCCGCCGACCACGACCACGGCGAAAACGACGATGATGATGTTGGATCCCATCAGCGGCGAGACCTGATAGACGGGAGCCGCCAGCACGCCGGCAAAGGCGGCAAGGCCTGCCCCGAGCGCATAGGTCAGCGTCAGCAGCATCGGCACGTTGACGCCGAAGGCCTGGACCAGCGTCGGGTTTTCTGTGGCGGCACGCAAGTAAGCGCCGAGCTTGGTCTTTTCGATCAGGAGCCAGGTGCCGATACAGGCGATCAGCGACACGACGACGACCCAGCCGCGATAGTTGGGCAGGAACATGAAGCCGAGATTGGTGGCGCCGGTGAGTGCCGGCGGCGGCGCATAGGGCTGGCCGGAGGAGCCGTAGAGATAACGGAACGTGCCCTCGATCGTCAGCGCCAGGCCGAAGGTGAAGAGCAGGCCGTAAAGATGGTCGAGCTTGTAGAGGCGTGACAGCAGAAGCCGCTCGATGACCGCACCGAACAGGCCGACGACGATCGGTGCCAGGATGAGCGCGAACCAGTAGTTGATGCCGAAATATTGCAGCATCAGCATGGCGACGAAGGCGCCGAGCATATATTGCGCGCCGTGGGCGAAGTTGATGACGCGCAACAGGCCGAAGATGACGGCGAGGCCGAGGCTCAAGAGCGCGTAGAAGGAACCGTTGATCAGGCCGATCAGGAGCTGGCCCATGAAGGCTTGCAGCGGGATACCGAAGATCATGGTCATGGGGTGATGCTCCCTTCTGCAGTCGAGCATGGAGCTGTGCC
>DLSX01000035.1:0-4461 GCA_002500765.1 Neorhizobium sp. UBA7851 | reverse complement strand
CCGGCAGGCGGATGAGGGGCAGTTCAAGCTCTGTGACGGTGCCGAATTCCAATCGGAAAATGCCGCGAAAATCCCACCCATCCTCACACCCCCAGAACCTTGTGCAGCGTCTCCATCCGCCCGGGCAGTTCGCCGACCGGGAAGTCTGCGACCATCTTGCCGTGGTCCATCAGGTAGAAACGATCCGCGACGCGGCTGGCGAAGCGAAAATTCTGTTCGACCATCAGCACGGTCATGCCGCGTTGCTTCAATGTCTTCAGCACCTCGCCGATGCGCTGGACGATGACGGGGGCAAGACCTTCCGTCGGTTCGTCGAGGATCAGGAGTTTGACGCCGGTGCGCAGGATGCGGGCGATGGCGAGCATCTGTTGTTCTCCGCCGGAAAGCTTCGTGCCGGGGCTGGAGCGCCGCTCGTGGAGGTTGGGGAAAAGCGCGTAGATTTCGTCGAGTGGCATGCCGCCTTCGGCGACGACCGGCGGCAGCATCAGGTTTTCGTCCACCGTCAGCGTCGAGAAGATTCCGCGCTCTTCCGGTACGAAGCCGAGGCCCGCATGGGCGGTCCGATGCAAGGGTACGCCGAGCATGTCCTTGCCGGCAAAGCGGATTTCGCCCTTGCGCTCGCGGATGATGCCCATGATGGTTCTGAGCGTCGTCGTCTTGCCGACGCCGTTGCGGCCTAAAATGGTGATCGTCTCGCCTTCGCCAACGGTCATGTCGACGCCGTGCAGGATGTGGCTTTCGCCGTACCAGGCATTGAGGTTGGAGACTTCCAGAAGCGGTTTTGCCATCACGCGTCCTCCGTGCCCATATAGGCGAGCCGCACCCGCTCATCCTGCGAGACCGCCGCATAGTCGCCCTCGGCGAGGATTTCGCCGCGCTGCAGCACGGTGACGTGGTGACAGATATCGGCGACGACCGAGAGATTGTGTTCCACCATCAGCACGGCGCGGGTTTTCGCCACCTCGCGGATGATGCCGGAGACGGTGCCGATATCTTCCTGGCCCATGCCGGCCATCGGTTCGTCGAGCAAGAGCACCTTTGGATCGAGCGCCAGCGTGGTGGCGATTTCGAGAACGCGTTTGCGGCCGTAGGAGAGGTCGGCGGCGATCGCATTGCGCTCGCGTTTCAATCCGACCGTTTCGATCAGTTCGTCGGCGCGTGCGTTCAGCCGGTCCAGCGCGGAGGTGGGCAGCCAGAACTGGGTCGACAGGCCATTCTGTCGCTGCAGAGCTACACGCAGATTGTCCAGAACCGTCAGGTGCGGGAAGACTGCGGAAATCTGGAACGAACGGACCAGGCCCATGCGCGCGACCTTGTCGGGCGCAGTTCTGGTAATGTCTGTCCCAAGCAAGGTGATCGAACCCGCTGTCGGCTGCAGGAATTTTGTCAGAAGGTTGAACACCGTCGTCTTGCCGGCGCCGTTCGGGCCGATCAACGCATGGACGCGGGCATGGTGGATGTCTAGGTCGACGTTTTTTACCGCCGCAAATGCGCCAAAGCTCTTGGAAAGACCGCGGGCGGACAAGACCACCCGCGGCTCCTCGTGCAGTTCCTGAACAGGCGCTGCCATTATTTCACCAGCTCGCAGCCGGCCTTGGCAGGATCGAGATAGGCATCCTTGCCGGGAATGGTGGCGAGCACGTTGTAATAATCCCAGGGCTCCTTGCTGTCGGCCGGCTTCTTGACCTGAAGGAGATACATGTCGTGGATCATGCGGCCGTTTGCGGCCACCGTGCCGCCGCGCCCGAAGAAGTCGTCCACCGGCATTTCACGCATGGCCTTGGCCACCGCGTCGGCATCATCTGAGCCGGCCTTTTCGACTGCCTTCAGATAATGGGTGACGGCGGAATAGGTGCCGGCATGGACCATGTTCGGCATCTTCTGGGTTCTGGCGAAGAATTTCTTGCCGAACTCGCGGCTCTTGTCGTCGAGGTTCCAGTAATATCCTTCGGTCAGCGTCAGGCCTTGAGCCGCTTCGAGCCCGAGGCCGTGCACTTCGGCAAGGGTGAAGAGCAGTGCCGCGAGGCTTTGGCCGCCCTGAACGATGCCGAATTCCGCGGCCTGCTTGATCGAATTGGCCGTATCAAGCCCGGCATTGGCAAGGCCGATCACCTTGGCGCCGGAAGACTGGGCCTGTAGCAGGAAGGACGAGAAATCCTGGCTGGAAAGCGGATGACGCACCGAACCGAGAACCTTGCCGCCATTGGCCTTGACGTAATCGCTGGTCTGCTGTTCCAGCGAATAACCGAAGGCGTAGTCGGCGGTCAGGAAGAACCAGCTGTCGCCGCCCTGCTTGACCATGGCGCCGCCGGTGCCGACTGCGAGAGCGTGGGTGTCATAGGCCCAGTGGAAACCATAGGGCGTGCAGGCCTTGCCGGTCAGATCGGTCGTGGCCGCGCCGGTGTTGATGGTGATCTTCTTCTTGTCCTTGGAAAGCGCCTGAACGGCGAGGCCGACCGACGAGGTGGTCAGGTCCATGATCGCGTCGACCTGCTCGGTGTCATACCACTGGCGGGCGATGTTGGAGGCGACGTCGGGCTTGTTCTGGTGGTCGGCATTGACGAGTTCGACCGGAACGCCGAGCACCTTGCCACCGTAATCCTCGATCGCCATCCTGGCGGCCTCGACAGACGACTTGCCGCCGAAATCGGCGTAGACGCCGGACTGGTCGTTCAGGATGCCGATCTTTACCTTGCCGTCGGATGGCGATTGGGCGAATGCAGTGCCGCTCGCCAGCAGCACGGCCAGCGACGTCAGGAACGTCTTACGCATAAGGTCTCCTCCCAGAGATTGCAGAGCGCTAATCTGTTCAAAATTGGCAGGCCGCCCTCCTCAAAGCAGCTCTTCCGGATTGCATGGTTGAGGAAAACGGCCGTTGACGCAAGAAGCAGGGCGCTATTAATTGCGGACAGCATCTGTGCATTTTTGAACAGATCAGGGAGCGGGGCCGGGTGACAGCATGAGCAGCAATCCCAGTTTCGGCCATCCGGGTTTCACCTGGGATGATCTACAGTATTTTCTGGCGGTGGCCCGCACTGGTCAACTTTCCGTCGCCGCCCGACAGTTGCGGACCAGCCATGCTACCGTGTCCCGCCGTATCGACCGGCTGGAATTCACCCTCAAGGTCAAGCTTTTCGAGCGAAATCCGCGCGGCTACGTGCTGACGGGCATCGGCCAGCGTTTCATCGATGCCGCGGAGCGGATGGAGGCGGAAGCCGACCGGTTGCAGGCGGAGATCGCCTCAGGCAACGCACCGCATCAGGGCGTCGTGCGGCTGAGCGCACCGGAAGGGATCGCCAATTTCTTTCTTGCCCACCAGATCGGTGATTTTACCGCGCAGCACCCGAATCTGTCCTTGGAACTGGTGACGATCCAGCAGATCATGTCGCTTTCCCGCAAGGAGGCGGATATCGCGATCTCACTCGATCCGCCCAAGGGCGGGCCTTACGAGATCGAGAAGATCACGGATTATCGCCTGAACATCTATGGAGCCCGGAGTTACCTCGCGGACAAGCCGGAACTCACCAGGCGGGACGACCTGCTGCGCCACCCTTTCATCGGCTATATCCAGGACATGATCTTTGCGCCGGGACTGGATTATCTCGGCGACGTGCATCCTGGCATCAAGCCACGCTTCCAAAGCTCCAGCATTTCGGCGCAGCTGACCGCGACGCTGCAGGGGCAGGGGCTTTGCATTTTTCCGCATTTCATTGCGCGCCGATGGCCGGAGCTGCAGATCGTCCTGCCGCGTGAGGTTCAGCTGACGCGGCATTATTACCTTGTGCGCCATCGCGACATGAGCCGGGTTCCGCGGGTGCGCGCGGTCGCCGACTATATGACGACGGTGGTGCAGGAAAACCGGGAGATATTTCTGGGAGGCTGATTTCGCCTCCCTGGATATCGAGAAGTGTTGGTCAAAAGCTCGTGATGACGGCGATGCCGGGTGTCTCGGCCTTGTCGAGATTGACCAGTTCCGAGACGCCTTCGGCAAGGCTTACGCGCTTCGAGATCAACTGCTGCGGCTTCATCTTGCCGGCGGTGAGCATCGCAAGCATCGCATCGTAGCGCCAGGCCTGCATGCCGTGGCTGCCGTAGATTTCCAGCTCGTGGCCGATGACCTGCGCCATCGGGATCTTTGGCGTTGCATGTTCGCCGAGCATCAGGCCAACCTGAACGTGACGTCCGCGGCGGCGCAGGTTCTTGATCGAGTTGAAGCAGGTCGTAGGATGGCCGAGCGCGTCGATGGAGACATGCGCGCCGCCCTTGGTGATTTCACGTACGGCTTCCACCACATCCGGCACGGAACTGCCGTTGATGGTGGCGACGGCGCCGCATTGGCGGGCGAGCGCCAGCTTGTCTTCGGTCAGATCGATACCGATGACGTTGGCGCCGAGGGCGGTCGCTATCATGATTGCCGAGAGGCCGACGCCGCCGCAGCCATGGACGGCGACCCAGTCGCCG
>DLSX01000007.1 GCA_002500765.1 Neorhizobium sp. UBA7851 | reverse complement strand
GACCAGGTGACCCAGCAGAACGCTGCCATGGTGGAAGAAGCCAATGCCGCGGGTGCGACGCTTGCGACAGAAGCCGGCCGGTTGCGCGAACTCGTTTCGCAGTTCCAGCTGGGACAGGCTGAGATCACAAGGCCTGCCACGCAGACGGCAGCGCTTCGCCACACCGCGTCGGCAATGGCTGCACCGATCAAGGCAGCCTCGTCTCGCTCCGCTCCGGTCTCCTCCCCTGCCCGTGGCATGGTGGGCAAGCTCGCTCAGGCTTTCGGCGGTGGCCGCAGCAGCGCTGCCGCCGCACCGGCCGCGGACAATTGGGAAGAATTCTGATCGACGGCGATCAGCTTCCAAGTAATGAAAAGGCGGGACTTCAACCCCGCCTTTTTCTTTGAGTGATCGTCAGCCGGATATCAGGGGGGCGCAGCGCTCATTTGCAGCGTGGCCACCGACCGTCATCCCTTCGGGAAAGCCCTTGGCGATATCGGCAAGCGTGACGCCTTCGAACCGCTTCAGCAGCAATTGCTCGGCCTCGGCAAAGACATCCTTGAGCGTGATATTCACCGCCTGCTCGATCGGACATCCGGGCATGTCATAGGCGGGACCGACGGCGAAGACGGATGGTTCGCCGACCGCGCGGTAGATATCGAGAAGCGTCAGCTCCGCAAGCGGCCTTGCCAATGTCCAGCCGCCGCCATGACCTTTTTCGGAATGCACGTAACCTTTCTCGCGAAGGCCGGCCATGGTGCGGCGGATCACTACCGGATTGGCGTCGAGCATGCAGGCGATCATGTCGGAGGTCATTGCTCCTTCGTGCCGGCCCATATGAATCAGGACATGCAGCATGCGGGAAAGCCGGCTGTCCTGTCTCATCTCATCGATCCTTTCATTCCATCCCCATCCAGGCCATCCCGATCCGGGCGATTTGCTTTTCCCTTTCCTAACACGCCGCAGCTTCACTCGTCACAACAAAAGTTGCGTGATCCTTGACTTCAGGAAGTCACGTAACTTATGTTGTATCGAGAAAATGAGGAGCGCCCCATGAAGGATCATATCCACGACGTCATCATCATCGGCGGAAGTTATTCCGGCCTGTCTGCCGCCTTACAGCTTGGCCGCGCCCGCCGCGACGTGCTGATCATCGACGAAGGCAAACGCCGAAACCGGTTTGCCAGCCATTCACACGGCTTCTTGACGCAGGACGGTGTCGATCCGGCGATCATTGCCGCAGATGCTAGCGCACAGGTGATGGAATATCCGACTGTTCAATGGCTTGCAGGACGCGCGGACGGTGCAGCACGGATTGAGAAAGACGATGTGTCGGGAGCAGCCTTCGAGGTGACGGTCAGTGGCCATCGCCACCTCGCCCGCCGGCTGCTGCTGGCGACCGGCGTGAGAGACATCCTGCCCGACATAACCGGGCTTGCAGAGCGCTGGGGCAAGGCGGTTTTCCATTGCCCCTATTGTCATGGTTACGAGTTGAACCAGGGGGCGATCGGCGTCATCGCAGGCTCGGAGCTTTCCATGCATCACGCATTGATGCTGCCCGACTGGGGACCGACAACTTTCATTCTCAACGGTGCGTTCGAGCCCGATGACGAACAGCTGAAAAGCCTTGCTGCGCGTGGTGTGACGGTAGAGCGCAATCCGATCGCCAGGATCACCGGGCATGCCGATATCGTGCTGGCCGATGGCCGCACCCTGCCCTTTGCGGGCCTTTTCGCACTTGCGCCTTTCGAGATGGCGAGCCCGATCGCCGAAGGCCTGGGCCTCGAATTAGATGAAGGCCCGGTCGGCGCCACGATCAAGACCGATCCGATGAAGGAAACGAGCATGCCGGGTGTCTTCGCCTGCGGGGATGCGGCCCGGCCCATGGCCTCGGTCGCGCTCGCGGTCGGCGACGGAAATCTCGCAGGCGCTGGATTACACCGCTCGCTGATGTTCGGCACGATCTGAGGCCAGATCGCCGGATCAGGCGATCTGGTTGAAAAAACGGATGCTTTCAGCCACCGCGCCCGGCACGACACCATTGTGGGTGCCGGGCAGAAGCTGCTTGTCGATGGAAACGCCGACCGATTTTGCCCGCTCGACAAGAAGCTGATGATCCTTGTCGAAGGGCCGTTCCTCGCTGCCGCGCAGGAGAAGCGTCGGGCATTTGAGGCTCGGGGCGAAACACACCGAAGAACGCATGACGAATTCCCGGCTATTTTCCGGATCGAACCGGATCTCGTCCGTATACCGGCCGAAATAACGCCAAGCGCTGACACCCGCGGAGATCGGCACGGCGGCGCGGAACTTTCGCGTCATCGCCGCCAAGAGCGTCAGTGTGCCGCCATTCGAATGGCCGGCGACGAAGAACCGGTTGCGGTCTATGCCCGGCAGGTTTTCGAGATAGGTGGCGGCGGCGAGCGCATCACTCGTCTCGTCGTAAAAGCCGGAATAGTTTCCCGCCTGGTCGTTTTCGCCGCGGAAAGACGGTAGCATGACAACGAAACCCGCTTCCCAATAGGCCTTCATCAGCTCCCAATGGCCATCGCCGGTGGCATTGCCGCCATGAAGGAAAATGACTGCTGGTTTCAGCTTCTTCGACGGCTGGTAGTGGGAAAGCCAGGCGATCAAAGGGATCGAGCCATCCGGACCGCCCGGATAGGTGACGCGCCTCGCGCCGGGCGGCGTGCCCAGCGGGGCCGAGATTTCGGGGGACGGCCCTTTCCTCAGGAGATGTGTTTTGAAGCTCTGGCGGACCTGCGCATAATCCTGCCTTTCGAGTGGCAGGACATCCGGCGCGGGAAATGAGGCGGCGGCAAAGGCGGTTCGGGAGACTGCGCCGGCGGCAATGCCGGCGAGGATCATGCGGCGGGTGACTGTCATCGGCGAAACATCCAGGGGCGGGATGGAGATACGGCATTCCTGCAAATAGAAGTACCGTATCCATTGCCCGTCAATGGGAGCCCGCCTCACGGCATTTTCAAGGCGGTGGCCTCACTTCCAGCTCGTATAATCGCTTGCCGTGCAGCCATGCGGCGCGCGGTCATCGCCAAAACGCTTCTGCAACTGGTCGCAGCCCCATTCGTTTATCGGTCCCGGCAAGATATTGTTGATCTCCATGCCGATCTGGTCGAACTGCGTCGGCGAGGTCGTGACGTACCAGCCCCAGTAGCAAAGTGCAGCGACGACGGCGAGGACGATGCCGACGAGCAGCGTCTTCAGGCCGCGCATCCATTGCAGCTCCTTTTTCGGCGCAGTCTGCGGCTCGATTTCACCGCCTTCGGCCTGGGCTGCATGGATGGAGGCGAGCGCCGTTTCGCGCTCCTGCGGGGTCAGGTCGATGCGCTGAAGCCCGGCATCGATCATGACCGGTAGCGCCGTCCTGCCGTGGCGGACGGCTGCACCGATCAGGTTGCCATCCGCATCGGCCAGGAACAGAGGCTCCTCGTTGCGGCCGAACAGCGTATAGGCCGTACGTTTGGTCATCCCGGGTGCGAGCTTGTCGACATAGGTAACGAACAGGCGCTTGCCGCTCTTTTTGGTTGCGCTGATCGCGACCGGGATCAGCGCCAATTCCGCAGGCCTGCCGATCTGACCGCGCACGCGCCAGACGCGGATCGCCAGAAACACCATGGCTCCACCGAGAAGCACCATCAGGCCGCCGAGAACGGCAAACGAGATGGCGCGGTTCCAGATCTTTTCCAGGCAGAGCGTGAGCGTGGCGAGTTCCGGATTGTCGGCGGAGATGACGAGATCGGTCAGGTAGCTGCCGGAATGGATATCGACGAAAAAGAAGTGGGTTTCCGTCTCGTAGGATCGGCCCTCAAAGGTGTAGGAAAGCGTCGCCTCACATTCGGTCATCACGGCCTTTCGCGTCGTGCATTTGCCGTTGCGGATATCGCCGTCCTCGATAACGATCGGGTTGCGGCTGATCTGGTAGTCGCGCCAGAGGCCCGGCCCCTGCCACCAGATGATGAAACCCGCCAGGACGATGATGACGGGCGAGAACCAGAAGAAGCCGCGAGGCAGGGAAACCGCGCCGGACTTCAGCGACAGCGGACGGCGGGGCAGAGCAATTTCAGGAATGGACATCGTTTTTCTCAAATATGCGCGTTTGCGATCTCGCGAACGCGGCTTTGAAAATGCAGGGCGGCGCAGAAGGCCGTCGGGCGGGACGAGCGGACTTGGAAAGCGCACGAGCGTCGCATCCGCTGCGGCCAAAATAATCACCTCTGCGTGAGAGGCATCTCCTAACTCAGACAATGCACAATTTAAGCATGACCGGAAATATCAGGTTTTCGCTTCCCGCGTTTCGATCATCGCGACAAGCGTTTCCAGCCGGTCGGCATCGCGGGGCAGCTTGTCCTGGCGAAGCCGGGATATGCGGGGAAAGCGCATGGCGACGCCCGACTTGTGGCGGGTCGAGCGGGCGATGCCTTCGAAGGCGACTTCCAGCACGAAGCCGAAATCCGGCGTCGCCTTTACCGCCCTGACCGGGCCGAAACGATCGATCGTGTTGTCGCGGACGAACTTGTCGAGCACTTCGAGTTCCGCATCGGTGAAGCCGAAATAGGCTTTTCCGACCGGCACGAGCTGCTCGCCCTCCTCCGTCCTCGTCCAGACGCCGAAGGTGAAATCGGAATAATAGCTCGAGCGCTTTCCGTGGCCGCGCTGGGCATAAAGCATGACGGCATCGATATTGTAGGGATCGCGCTTCCACTTGAACCAAGGCCCTTTCAGCCGGCCTGCCTGGTATGGGCTGTCCTTGCGCTTGATCATCACGCCTTCGATGACCGGATCTGGCGGGTCGATGCGCAGGCGGTCGAGTTCCATCCAGTCGGTGAAGGCGACGAGGTCGGAGAGATCGAACCGGTCATGCGGCGCCCTGTCGATCACCTCGGAAAGACGGTCGCGGCGGGTGAGGAAACCGTCGGCGCGGATATCCATCTCGCCCTGGAACAGAAGATCGTAGGCACGGACGAAGGCAGGATATTCGTCCATCATCTTGCCCGTCACCGTCTTGCGGTTGAGGCGCTGCTGCAGATCCGAGAAGGTGCGGGTCGGGGCATTGGTCCGCTTGGTGCCGCCGACCAGAAGCTCGCCATCGATGACGCCTTCGAAATTGATCGCCTCGACGACATCGGGAAAAGCGCCGGTAATGTCGTCGCCGGAGCGGGAATAGAGTTTTCTCGTGCCGCCATAACTCGACATCTGGACGCGGATGCCATCCCATTTCCATTCGGCGGCATAGTCGGCCGGATCGAGCTTTTCCAGATCGCCCTCTTCCACCGGGTTGGCAAGCATGACGGAGTGGAAGATCGCCGGTGTGGCAAGCACAGGCTTTTCCGACCTGCCCTCCAGCCAGGCGAAAAGCGGCTCGTATGGCGGGGTGAGACCGTGCCAGAGGGTTTCGATCTCGATAATGTCTTTACCGCTCATATCCGCCAGCGCCTGTTTGGCGAGGCGGGCGGACACGCCGATGCGCAGCGAGCCGGTGGCGAGCTTGAGGAAGGCAAAACGGCCGGAGGTATCGAGGTGATCGAGGAGATCCCGGACGGCGCCTCGGACCTCGGTGCGGCCGAGCGAGTTCATGCGCTTGACGACTTCGGAAAGCCGCGGCTCGTCGGTAACGTGTTCCTTGGCGCCGCCGTCCCAGACCAGCGAGATGGTTTCGGCAAGATCACCGACATAGTCGTAGGAATAACGGAAGAGAACCTCGTCCATCCGCTCCATGACGAGTTCGCGCAGCATGGCGGGCTTGACGCTCTTGAGATCCAGTGCGCCGGCGAGAGCGGCAAGGCCGTAACCACGGTCGGGGTCGGGCGTGGTGCGGAAATAGTCCACCAGTAAGGTGAGCTTGCCGTTGCGGGAGGGCGTCAGGACGAGGCGGTCGAGGAGGGTTGCGAAGTGTTTCATGGCTTGGGCCCGCCGATAGTGAGCGCAGTGCCGTGCCAGCCCCCCTCTGGCCTGCCGGCCATCTCCCCCTCGAGGGGGGAGATTAGCTGGGCGCACCCATCTGCCTCAATCAAACTCGGAGCAAAAAGAAGCGACGATTGCAGGCTGCTACGCTGGTGGGAGATAGCTGGGCGAGGAGCAAGCCGCCTGTGATCTCCCCCCTTGAGGGGG
>DLSX01000156.1:464-2519 GCA_002500765.1 Neorhizobium sp. UBA7851 | reverse complement strand
CCGTGCGCCCAAGCGCCCACGGTCACGCCGACGAATGCCGGCAGTGCGAAGACGGCCAGCGTGAACAGCAGCCAGCAAAGCAGGCCGATGGCTGCAAGAGAAGCGAGTATTGCGAGGATGATCATGATGGTGGCTTCCGTGAGAAAAGGTCTAACGGTTGCGCCTCCACCACCGCCGCGGCGCGACCAAACTATAGCTCAAAATCGGCTGCGCCGGGAGCGGAAATCGCAGGCGATCTCCGCTCGGCGTCTGCGTTCGCCCTGCTCAAGGGGCGAAGGGATCGATCTCGTGAACGATCGCGGCAATATCGCCGTCGTACTCGCTGGCGAGCGTCACCGAGAGGGTGCCATCGCCGGCCTGGAAGATGATGATGGCGGCCATCATGGTGGTGGCCAGGCTGAAGGCGAAGGCGTGAGCTTGATTGAGGGACATGTGACCGGCTCCTGTCTTGGAGGCGGGAGACCATCTCCCGCGCGACAGGCGCCCGATGTGTCCGGCCGATGGCCGCAATCACCGCGTAGGCGAAGCTGGAGCGGCGGCACGCTTTGCGTAGTCCGACCCTTTACGGGTTGATGGCGTCAGGCCAACGGCCGGTCCAAGGATCTGCGCAATGGAAGCGGGAGATGGTTTTCCGCCATGACCGGGGCCACCATGGAAACGCCCGTTCAATGCTTTCGCGCCAAAGCATCGCCGCCGTGCTGCCGGTCGTGATACTGCCGACATGGGAGGGTATGGTCATGCTAGCGCAACTGTCGAAGAGAACGCCCATGCCGAAGCTGCCTAAGAAGACCGACTTCCCCGTCAGCCAAGTGCGGCGCTATCTGGAGCCCGGCCCGATCGTGCTGGTGTCATCGAAGTGGCAGGGTGCGACCAACATCATGACGCTCGGCTGGCACACGATCCTGGAATTCTCGCCGTCGCTTGTCGGCCTGATGATCTCAGGCGGAAATCACAGCCACCGCATGATCCGCGAAAGCCGGGAATGCGTCATCAACCTACCGACGACGGCGCTGACCGATACCGTGGTCGGCATCGGCAACACGTCGGGCGCAACCATCGATAAGTTCGCCAAGTTCGATCTCACGGTGGAAGAGGCGAGCGAGGTCAGTGCGCCGCTCATCGGCGAATGCCATGCCAGCTTCGAGTGCCGCCTTCACGACGATGCGCTGGTCGAGAAATACAATTTCTTCATCTTCGAGGTGGTGAAGGCGCATGTCGCCGCGTCGCCAAAACATCCCGAGACGTTGCATTATACCGGCGAAGGCGTGTTCGTGGTGTCCGGCAAGATCATCAGTCGCAGGTCGCTGTTCCGACCTGAGATGCTCTGAAGGCAGCGCTTACGCGCCGCCTCCTTTCTGGCGGAAATCAAACAGCGGGATGCCGAGCTTCCTCGCCTTGTCGGCGAGGTTGTCCTGAATGCCCGTGCCAGGGAAGACGATGACCCCGATCGGCAGGACGTCAAGCATCTGATCGTTGCGCTTGAACGGTGCGGCCTTGGCGTGTTTCGTCCAGTCGGGGGCGAAGCCGACCTGCGGCACCTTGCGGGTGTCGGCCCATTTGGCGGCGATCTTCTCGGCGCCCTTCGGCGACTTGCCGTGCAGCAGCACCATGTCGGGGTGCTTGGCGTGGACCTGATCGAGCTTGGCCCAGATCAGGTGGTGATCGTTGAAGTCGAGTCCGCCGGTGAAGGCGATCTTAGGACCGGCGGGGAGTAGCACCTCGTTGTCGGCGCGCTTCTTGGCGGCGAGGAAGTCCCGGCTGTCGATCATCGCCGAGGTGAGGTTGCGATGGTTGACCATCGATCCGCTGCGCGGCCGCCAGTTCGATCCGGTGTGGCGCTCGTAGTGTTCGGCGGCCTGGTCGCGCATCAGTTCGAAAGCGTTGCGGCGTTCGATCAGGGTCTGGCCCTCGGCGGTCAGGCGTTCCAGCTCGACAGCCTTCACCTCGCTGCCGTCCTGTTCACGCTGGCCGCGGCGCTGCGCCTGCTCGTTGTCGTCCAGCTCGCGCTCGATCCGGTCGGTGGCGCGGTGGAAGAGGTTGACGGTCGACCAGAGG
>DLSX01000156.1:0-208 GCA_002500765.1 Neorhizobium sp. UBA7851 | reverse complement strand
AAGAGGCGTGGTGCGGTTCGTGATCGTCGTGCTCGCTCATGGGATGCTCCGTCGGTTCGACCGCGACCCTCGCGGCCTTCATGGCGAGGAAAGCCGGCTGGTGGGCCGGACCTGCATCCGCAGCGAAGCGGAGGGCCGGAGCACAGCGGAGGATGGCGAAGGCGGGCTATTTTGCCTCGCGATGGAAAGCGGCCCTCGGCCGCGCCGG
>DLSX01000229.1 GCA_002500765.1 Neorhizobium sp. UBA7851 | reverse complement strand
CCGTCAGGGAGGCAAGCGCCCGGCGCGGGCTTTCCGGCGCCAGCTTGCCGCCAAGCTGCAGCCCATAGGCGGTGACCACCATGAATGTCGCGCCGAGCAACAGGCCGCCGAAAAGCGCACCGGCCGTCGGCGGCAGGAGAACGGAACAGAGAACGCCGATGGCAAGCACCGTCATCGCCACCGTATAGGATCTGCCAAGCCCCAACCGGACTGCCAGCGGATGCCAGGCGACAAGCGAGACGGCCGCCGCGCAACCGGTCACGAACCAGGCGAGAAATTCGATTGTCGGTCCCGCCTCCCCCTGCCGCGCGATCGTCACCAGGAATGTCGCGGTAATCACGTAACCGAAACCGAACAGCCCGTAGGAGGTGGTCAGCAGCACAAGCGGCAGCTTCCATTTGAGCGGCGGCTCCACCTTCCGTTCCGTCACACCCTGCGGCCTGGGCAGCATCCATTGCACCAGAAGCACGGCGACGAGCGTGATCGCCGCCCCCGCCAGCCAGTTGATCCGCCAGCCATGCGCCGCATCGCCCGAGGATGTATTGACGATCAATGCGAGCGCCGACGACAGCGCAATCCCAGCGCCCACGCCGCCGAAATGCAGGAAATTGACGACATGCCCCCGGCTGCCGCAATTGCGGGCGAAGGGAAGAACGATCGAGGATGTCAGGATCATGGCGAGCGCACTGGCAAGCCCGGCGAAGAACCGGATCGCAACGAATGCCGGCACCGATACGGTGAGCGCCATCGCCGCCAGAAGCACTGCGGTGGCAGCAAGCGATGACAGCGCGATAAGTCTCTCGCGACCGGCGGCCCATCCATGCCCGGCAAGGATTGCACCCGCCAGATAGCCGGCGAAATTGCCGGCCGCAATGTAACCTGCATCGGCCGACGAGATCGGAATGCCGGCGATCATGCCCGGCAGGACCGGCGTATAAAAGAAACGACCGAAGCCCATGGCGGCGGCCATGGCGATCGCCCCGGAAAGGCCGACAAGGTGAAGATTTACGCGAGGGGTCATATTCATGCCTTGCTTATCGCAGCGCGGCATCCGCCGCACAAATCAGCAATATTCATCGCTGCGGGAATAATTTGAATGTTTCGATTGGGAAAGCGGCCACGGTAACGAATTGGTGCACTGCGGAGAGTCATTTGTCTTGTTGTTGACACGAATGCCCGTCATGGTCTGCTTCGTGCCAAATCAACAGACGGGAGGCGCAAAATGGATCGTGACCTGACCGTATCGGAAGTCCTGGTGGACCCACTGATCGCTCAACTTCGCAAGGCGGACCTGATCGGCAATGCCGCGTTCGCGCAGCTGATGGAAAGCGCCGCTCGCGTTCATGCGCGCCGCGAAATCGATCATCTTGGCGAAGAGCGTGCAACGGCCTTCTATTGCGCTATCGAGGCCGCCAACCGCGCGGAAGCCTGCCTCCGCTAAGCCCGTTCTGGCAAAAAGCCGGAATGCTTCCGGTCGCTGCCCTTGCCGCGACCGGCTATTCAATCAATCGACGATACTCAATTCGCCAGCGTCAGGATCAGCGGCCCGTTCCTGGTCGCAACGATCGTGTGTTCATATTGCACAGTCGGCGCGCTCGGGTCGCTGTAGAGCGTCCAAGGATCGTCGTTGTCGCCATCTTCCGCCCATGTGCCGCCGAGCGACAAGAACGGCTCGACGGTAAAGACCAGACCGTCTTCCATGATCCGGCGCTCGCCTTTTTCCGGCCAGGTCGGAATTTCCTTCGGCTCGTCATGCAGCGTCAGCCCGATACCGTGGCTCGAAAGATTGGTGATCAGCGTGTAGCGGTTTTTCTTGGCAAAGGCTCCGATCGCATTGCCGATGCCGGCGATCTTATTGCCGGCCTTCACCTGCTGCAGCCCGGTCCAGAGCGCACGCCTGCCGTCGCGGCAGAGCTTTTCGATTTCGCGGCGAACCGGCGGCACCGCATAGGATGCACCGCAATCGCCGAAGAAACCGTCCTTGACGGCCGAAACGTCGATATTGACGAGATCGCCCGCCTTGATCACCCGGCCGCCCGGAATGCCGTGCGCAACCTCTTCATTGACACTGATGCAGGTCGCGCCGGGAAACTGATAGCAGGTCTCGGGCGCCGATTGCGCGCCGTTATCCTCGAGAATCCTGCGGCCGATATCGTCCAGTTCCTTGGTGGTAATCCCCGGCTCCAGCGACTTCGCCATCGTCTCCATCGCCTGCGCGCAGAGCCGTCCGATGACCTTCAGCTTCTCGAGTTCGTCTTCAGTGGAGATTACCATTCCGGGCCGTTTCCTCGTTCTGTCTTCTTATTTCGCCTGCGATGTGACCCGCTCAGCCGATCCGGTCAATTCCTTTCTGACGATCGGCGCCACCTTGGTACCGTAAAGCTCGATACCGCGCATGATCTGATCGTGCGGCATAAGGCCGATCGCCATCTGCAACAGGAACCGGTCCATCTTGAACACTCTGTGGGCGGCAATGATCTTTTCCGCAACCAGTTCCGGTTCACCGACAAAGAGATTCCCAAGCGCAGAGCGCGCCTGATCGAAATGCGCCCGGCTCGTCGGCCCCCAGCCGCGCTCGCGTCCCAGCCGGTTCATCACCTCCGACTGCGGACCATAGAACTGGTCTGCCGCAACTTCCGTCGTATCGGCGATGAAGCCGTGGACATTGATGCTGGTCTTCAGTTTCGCCGGATCATGCCCCGCATTCTCTCCCGCCTCCCGATAAAGATCGGCAAACGGTCTGAAGCGCGGATATTCCCCGCCGATGATGGCAATCGCCAGAGGCAGGCCGAGCGACCCCGCCCGGACCACCGACTGCGGCGTGCCGCCCACCGCGATCCACCT
>DLSX01000178.1:44808-76173 GCA_002500765.1 Neorhizobium sp. UBA7851 | reverse complement strand
CGCCGAACATGCCGGGACGACGCTGCTGCTGAGCAGCCTGCGCACCCATGCCGTTTGCCGGGCTTGCAGCGTTCTGCTGCGTATTCGGGGTCATCGAACGATTGATGCCGCCGGCTGCACCCGGTGCCGTGTTCGTGGCAGGCGGGGCTGCGAATGTACGGGTACCGCGGCTGCCGAAGCTGGAACCACCGCCGGCACGACGCGCTTCCGCAAAATCGACGGCTGTTAGCGAAACTGCCATTCCGATCGCTGCGATCGCGAAGAGTTTCTGGAAACGCCGAAGCTTGAACAACATCAATTTCTCCTCTGGCCGCCCTATGCGGTCCGTGACCCTGATATGGGGAGCCATGACGGAAATTTTAGGACTCTCCGACATTTTTCCCGCTTTAGTAGCTATAGAAATTAAGGACGGGAGCCAATTGACACAAATACAACCGGGAGGAGTTTTCGACGCTCAGTCGATCACTTAATCGTCAGCAGGGGCAGAAGGGACCGGTTGCTATCGCTCCCGGCCCATTGCTGCATCTTTCCTGGGAGGAAATCCGGTCTAACGCGGATGATGATACGGCCCTTTCGGCCGAAGGTCACGCCTCACCCGCCCTTGCTGACAATCAGCCGCAGCGACCCTTCGAAAAACGGCTGCGTCCGCAAGGCCCTGTGACGGGCATCCCACACACCGTCCGCCAGATCCCGGCCCAGCGCTTCAGCAAAACGCTGCTCTATGGCGGGGTCGACGAAGCTCCAGGCGGAGTTCGCCAGCCGCGCGCCAGGGTCCATCAGTTTCTCTGGCCGTCCGTAATAAGCCTCGCTGAAGCCATCGGTGCAATTGAGGGGAATAGGCACCGGCAGGATATCGACCTGTCCCAGCGTCTCGGCAATCACATCCATCGTCGGGTACCGCCGGGCCTCGACCGCAATCATCTCCGGCGCGTAGTCGTTCAGCCACGAGCGATCGAGCGCCTCTGGATCGCAGGAAAGAACGAGAACCGGTCCCCGCGTGACCCGGCGCATCTCAGTAAGCCCCGCCGCAAGGTCCGACCATTGATGGACGGAGAATGTCGTCATGCCCGCATCGAAACTCTCGTCGGAGAAAGGCAGGCGTTCGGCAACAGCATCGATGGCGACCGGCAAATGCGCCGGACGCTGGGCGCGCATCGAGGCCGATGGCTCGACCGCCGTGACCTGGCGACCGACTGGCTCGTAGGAACCGGCCCCCGCCCCGACATTCAGCACTGTGCGGGCTTCCCCCAGAGCCTTGGCGATGAAATCTGCAATATGTGGATCGGGCCGCCGGTAACGGATATATCCCTTGCCGATCACGCCGTAATTGGCGTCACCCGCGCTGCCATCCTGATGTCGTCCCCTCACGATCCATTCCCTTCACACATTTGAAGAACGCATCGCCATGTTCCTTGGACGCGCATCCGGTTTCGATGCGACGAAGAAAACCTGTTTTTTACTGCAGCAAAATCGATATGTTCGCACAATCATTGTTCGGAAACCGCACATGGCAAGACACATCCCCTCACTCAACGCATTGCGGGCATTCGAAGCCGCCGGCCGACAAGGCCGCATGACCCTGGCCGCGGATGAACTCAATGTGACGCACAGCGCGATCAGCCGGCAGATCAAACATCTGGAAGCAATGCTCGGCGTACCACTGTTCGAAGGGCCGAAAAACAACCTGAGACTTACCGAAGCAGGCACGACCTTACTCTCCGGCCTGGGCAGCGCCTTCGACCAGATCGACGCCTCTGTGCGGCTGGTCGCCGATACGGAGGAAGGTGCGCTGGATATCTCCTGCCCCGGCACATTTTCGATGCGCTGGCTGATCCCGCGGCTTTATCGTTTTCAGGCGGAACATCCGCAGATCGAGGTGCGCCTGACCGCCTCCTCTCGCCCGGTCGATTTCGACCGGGATGGCTTTGACGTGGCGATCCGCGTCGGCGATCCACCTTGGCCGAAAGGCGGGGAGGTTGTGCCGTTGTTTCCCGAACAGACCGGACTGGTGCTGGCGCCGCCGCTTTTGCAAACCGCGGCAGGTGACTTCAGCGGCCTGGCACAACTGCATACGCGCACCCGACCACGTGCCTGGGAAAACTGGCGCGCGCGTTCGGGCCGGACGGTGGGCACGGGACCTCGACTGGATTACGAGCACTTCTATTTCATGCTGGAAGCGGCTCGCGCCGGGCTCGGCGTCTGCGTAGCGCCATGGCCCTATGTGATCGACGACATCAATGCCGGGCGCCTGACGCCTCCATTTGGTTTTACCGATAGCGGCCATCATTACGTGGCGCTGCGCCGGGAAAGGCGCAACCGCAAAGCCAGCCTGTTCTGCTCCTGGCTGCAGCAGGAGGCGGAAGCGTTTTCGGCGGCCCATCCCGTGCTGCGATAACGCAGAAAGGCCCGGCGCGATGCACCGGACCTTCCTTTCACCCCTCAGAGGTTCTTGCTTTTATTCGTTTGCGCCGAATTACTCGACGTTGAAAACCAGCGGGCGGGCTTGGCGGATTGCCGGGTTGGCCGTCAGCTGCGCCAGCACCTCTTCCGAAACCGGTGCATCGACATAAAGAAGCGCGATGGCGTCACCGGCTT
The DNA here is from genome assembly GCA_002500765.1 of Neorhizobium sp. UBA7851. Lineage (GTDB taxonomy): Bacteria > Pseudomonadota > Alphaproteobacteria > Rhizobiales > Rhizobiaceae > Neorhizobium. The sequence continues at coordinate 73,578 of DLSX01000178.1, read as the reverse complement.
CCTTCTCGCGGCCGAGCTGGAAGTTGGCGATGTTGACGCCCGCGTTACCGAGCGTCGTGCCCATGAAGCCGATCATGCCGGGAACGTCGGTGTTGGAGATATAGACCATGTTGGCACCGACATCGGCATCCATGTTGATGCCCTTGATCTGGATGAAGCGCGGCTTGCCATCCGAGAAGACCGTGCCGGCAACCGAACGGGTCTGCTTGTCGGTCTTCACCGTCAGCTTGATGTAACCGTCATAAACGCCCGTCTTGTCACGCTTCACTTCGGAAAGGACGATGCCCTTTTCCTTGATCATGATCGGGGCCGAAACCATGTTGACGTCGGCAACCTGGTTGCGGATCAGGCCGGCGAGCAGCGCAGACGTCAGCGCACGGGTGTTCATGCTGGCCGTCTGGCCGTCGAACAGGATCTCGATTTCCTTGATCGGATCGTCCGAAACCTGGCCGACGAATGCGCCGAGAACGTCTGCGAGACGAATGAACGGCTTCAGGATCGGCGCTTCTTCGGCGGTGATCGACGGCATGTTGATGGCGTTGGAGACGGCACCCTTGACGAGGTAGTCCGACATCTGCTCGGCGACCTGCAGGGCGACGTTTTCCTGAGCTTCCGTGGTGGAGGCGCCCAGGTGCGGCGTGCAGACGACGTTTTCGAGGCCGAACAGCGGGCTTTCCGTTGCAGGCTCGATTTCAAAGACGTCGAAACCGGCGCCGGCGACATGGCCCGACTTGATCGCTTCGGCAAGGGCCGCCTCATCGACCAGACCACCACGGGCGCAGTTGACGATGCGCACGCCCTTCTTGGTCTTGGCGAGGTTTTCGGCACCCAAGATGCCGCGGGTCTTGTCGGTCATCGGCACGTGCAGGGTGATGAAATCGGCACGCGGCAGAAGTTCTTCCAGCTCGACCTTTTCGACGCCCATTTCCTGCGCGCGTTCAACCGAGAGGAAGGGATCGTAAGCGATGACATGCATGCCGAGGCCGATCGCCTTCTTGCAGACGATGCCGCCGATATTGCCGGCACCGATGACGCCGAGAACCTTGCCGGTGATTTCGACACCCATGAATTTCGACTTTTCCCACTTGCCGGCCTGCGTGGAAGCATCGGCCGCCGGCAACTGGCGGGCAACGGCGAACATCAAAGCAATGGCGTGTTCGGCCGTGGTGATTGAGTTGCCGAACGGGGTGTTCATGACAATGATACCGCGCTTGGAAGCCGCCGGAATATCGACGTTATCGACGCCGATACCGGCGCGGCCGATGACCTTGAGGTTGGTCGCAGCGGCGATCAGCTTTTCCGTCGCCTTGGTGGCCGAGCGGATGGCGAGACCATCGTAATTGCCGATGATTTCGGCAAGCTTGTCCTTGTCCTTGCCGAGCTTCGGCTGGAAATCGACGTCTACGCCGCGATCGCGGAAGATCTGGACGGCGGTTTCAGACAGTTCGTCGGATACGAGTACGCGAGGTGCCATGGAATGGGCTCCTGATAAAGGGTTCAGTCTCTGAATGCGGGGATAAAACGGTCCCACATTCGTGGGACCGGAAATCAAATCAAGCAGCAGCCTTGGAAAGTGCGGCCTTCTGCGTTTCGAACGCATAAGCCAGCCACGGCATCAGGGCGGCCATATCGGCCGTTTCGATCGTGGCGCCGGCCCAGATACGAAGACCGGACGGCGCATCGCGATAAGCGCCGACGTCGAGGGCAACGCCTTCCTTTTCGAGGATGGACGTGACGCCTTTGGCGAAAGCAGCCTGCGCGTCTGAATCGAGAGCAGCAACCTGCGGATCGACAATCTTCAGGCAGACGGACGTGTTGGAACGGGTCTCGTCGACCTGCGCGAGGTTGGCGATCCAGTCATTGGCTTCTACGAAATCGAAGATGACCTTTGCGTTAGCATCGGCACGGGCGATCAGGCCCTTTAGACCGCCGACCGTCTTTGCCCATTCCAGCGCGTCGATATAGTCCTCGACGCAGAGCATAGAAGGCGTGTTGATCGTTTCGCCCTTGAATATGCCTTCCGACAGCTTGCCGCCCGAGGTCATGCGGAAGATCTTCGGCAGCGGCCAAGCCGGGACATAGGTCGTCAGACGCTCGACAGCGCGCGGCGACAGGATGATCATGCCGTGACCGCCCTCGCCGCCCAGAACCTTCTGCCAGGAGAAGGTGACGACGTCGAGTTTAGCGAAGTCCATATCCTGCGCAAAGGCAGCCGAGGTGGCGTCGCAGATAGTCAGGCCCTTGCGATCTGCCGGGATGAAATCGGCATTGGGAACGCGAACGCCGGATGTCGTGCCGTTCCAGGTGAAGACGACGTCACGATCGAAATCGACTTCGGCGAGGTTCGGAAGAAGACCGTAATCGGCCTCGAACTTGCGAACATCCTTGAGCTTCAGCTGCTTGACGACATCGGTGACCCAGCCGGCACCAAAGCTTTCCCAGGCAAGCATGTCGACGCCGCGCTCGCCGAGCAGCGACCAGAGCGCCATTTCGACAGCACCGGTATCGGAAGCGGGAACGATGCCGATGCGATAATCCGCCGGTACGTTCAGAATTTCACGGGTGAGATTGATGGCCTGTGCCAGCTTGTCCTTGCCAACCTTGGCCCGGTGCGAACGACCGAGCGGGGCATCGGAGAGAGCGTCGAGCGACCAACCGGGGCGCTTCGAGCAGGGGCCAGAAGAAAAATGAGCATTATTCGGACGTACGTCCGGCTTCGCGGTGCCATTGGCCATATGTATACCCTTCCAGGTAATTAGCCTCTCGTTGGGGAGAGGTGTCCCGCCGTCGGGGATATATTTCTCTCGCTTCACAGTCAAGCGGGTCACGTCGCCGCCGAAAGAAATTTGTTTCGGAAGCGTCATCGCTACATCAGTAGAGGTCGCAATATGGCCAAACGTAAAAAAGCCGCCCGAAGGCGGCTTTGACGGAATGTATTGAGCTTACTTGTAGACGATTGGCTGAGGTTCCGGCTCGTAGGCGGCCGGTTCGCAATTGTTGTTGAACATGTAACGGGCACCGACGCGGGCTTCGTGGCTGTAGATGCCCTTGTCGCGGCCGGGGCCGCCGGAATTGGCGTAACCGAACATGTTGCCGCCGTCGATGTAACGGAAGCGATAGCCGACATCCGCCTTGAGGTTGCAGGTGACATCGATCGTCGCACCGGCCATCAGGGCAGCGGTCGCACGCCATTTGCCCTTGCCGCCATGATCCGACGACGGATCGCAATCCGTCGGGTCGGTGACCGAGCAGGAAGTGTTCCGCAGCTTGTCCCACTTCACGTAGGAGGCGCCGAAGCCTGCGCCGACATATGGCGTGAAATACGCGTAAGTGCCCAGATCGACATAGACATTGGCCATCAGGCTATAGGCCGAGAAGGATGAGCGATCGTCCGAGACGCAATTGCCTGGGATCGTACCGCAGCCACCGGAGGTCGAACCGCGGAAGTCGGTCTTCGACAGGTAGTCGAGCGTCAGGTCGGTGCGAAGGTAGTTGTTGATCTGGTAACCGACACCGCCGCCGACGAGGAAGCTGTCATCGATATCGGTGGAATCGAAATCCACCTCGTTTGCCGAGGAGCCGCCCTGGTAGAAGTTCGCGCCGCGCAGCCGGTTGAACGAATATCCCACGTCACCGCGCAGGTACCAGCCGCTCGCCTCCTGCACCGTGACCTCCGGTGCGTCCATGAGCGGTGCGGGCTGGGGCTGATAGAGATCTGCCGACTGGGCAACGCCAGCCGACAGCATTGCGGCAGCAACCGTCGCTGCAAGGCGCATCTTCATGTTCGCTTCTCCAAGCTTCATCATGCATGGCGTGCCACCTGCACGACCACCCTATTTGGCATGGAGAATGAATGATAAAGGTTAAGCCCCACTTAACCATAGCCGTTTACCGTTCCGCTTCATTGCGGGACATGTCCGTTACTTGGCCGCTCACGTAAAGTTCAGCATCACACCATTGGAGCCGATATCCTTTTCCGGCGTTGACATGCACAACGCGAAAGGACCGGCCTTGAAGCACTTGAAAGACGATGCGGGCAAATCGATCGTAAAAACCGTCGATGTCCCCCGCCCCATCGCCGAACACGGCGCCATCGGAAACATGCGCACGGTCGCGCTGGTCGCCAAGGATTTCACACTCGATTATCTTTGCTGGCCGAACCTCGACAGCCCGAGCGTTTTCGCTGCCCTCCTCGACCCGGACAACGGCGGCGCTTTCGAATTGACGCCACAGATCGACGGCGCCCGCCATCTGCAGATGTACATACCTGAAAGCAATGTCCTGCTGACCCGTTGGCTCGGCAGCAGCGACAGCGCCGAAGTCATCGACTTCATGCCGTTGCCACGGCAGCAGGACGAACCCTCTTCGCTGGTACGGCGTGTCTCCGTTTCGCGCGGCAGAGTAACATTCAGGCTCAAATGCTGGCCCCGCTTCGATTATGCACGCAAGACGCCGACCGTGAGAACGGGCAAGAACCACGTCCTTTTTCATTGCGGAGACTTCACGCTTCGCCTGTCGGGTGCCGTCGAGTTCCACACACAGCATGGCGCTGCCTTTGCTGAATTTACACTGGAGGGCGGCGAATCCGTCGACTTTACCCTGGACGGCGACGAGACGCGGCATGCGCCGGATACACAGACGATCGATGCCATGCTTCGCGAAACCAACGCATACTGGCAGGGCTGGGCAAAGAAATCGACCTATCGCGGCCGTTGGCGTTCATCCGTCACCCGCTCTGCTCTCGCCCTGAAAATGCTGACCTCCGCCGAATTCGGCTCCATCGCCGCGGCAGGAACCTTCGGTTTGCCTGAGGCTCCCGGCGGCGAGCGCAACTGGGATTACCGCGCCACATGGATCCGTGACGCTTCCTTCTCGATCTACGCGTTGATGCGGCTCGGCTATCTCGATGAAGCCAATGCCTTCGGCCGCTGGATCAGCGAGCGGACCGACCGCTCAGATGGCAATGTCCAGATCATGTACAATCTCGACGGCTCGAGGGTGGCACGAGAGCAATCGCTCGATCATCTCTGCGGTTATGGCGACGCACGACCGGTGAGGATCGGCAATGATGCGGCCGGCCAGACCCAGCTCGACATTTATGGCGAATTGCTCGATTCCATCTATATCAGCAACAAGTATGGCGGCTCGATCTCGCATGAGAACTGGCTGAGCGTCCGCAATGTCGTCGATCACGTCTGTGACGTCTGGCAGGAGCCGGATGCTGGCATATGGGAGGCCCGTAGCGAACCGCAGGAGCATCTGCATTCCCGCCTCATGTGCTGGGTCGCAGTCGACCGCGCCTTACGTCTTGCCCAGAAACGCTCCCTCGCCGCCCCCTTCGGCCGCTGGGTCGAGGTGCGCAATGCCATCACCGAGGATATCTGGAAAAATTTCTGGAACGAGAAACACGGCCATTTCGTCCATGCCAAGGGCGGCACGCAACTGGACGCCTCGATGCTGATGATGCCGCTGGTGCGCTTCACCAGTGCAACCGATCCAAAATGGCTGGCGACACTCGATGCGATTTCGCGCGAACTCGCCGATGACAGCCTCGTCATGCGCTACAAATGGCAGGACGGCCTGGATGGTCGGGAAGGCTTTTTCGGCGCCTGCTCATTCTGGTATGTGGAATGCCTCGCCCGTGCGGGTCGATTGCAGGAAGCCGAGATCAACATGGAAAAGCTGCTGCTCTTCGGCAACCACCTGCAGCTCTATGCCGAAGAATTCGATCCACGCGGCGAGTTCCTCGGAAGCTTCCCCCAGGCCCTCACCCACCTCGCCCTGATCAGCGCCGCCTTCTATCTCGACGGCGCGCTGGACGGAAAGTTCAGGGAATGGCGACCTTGAGTGGGCGCCAGCGATGCCCCTCATCCGCCTGCCGGCACCTTCTCCCCGTATACGGGGAGAAGGGCGTGTGCCGCAACATTGCCGGGACAACTCTCAAGACGTAAGCAGGGCACGTCCCCTCTCCCCNNGAGGGTTAGGGTGAGGGGCAGCCCCTACGTCACTGTTTCACTAGGCCGCTTCCGACCGCACGTTGCCGATCACGTCGATGAGACCGTTGACGATCTTCTCGACCTGCGCACGATCGTCACCCTCCGCCATGACGCGGATCAGCGGCTCGGTGCCGGATGGGCGGATGACAAGACGGCCCTTGGAGCCGAGTTCGGCCTCCGCATCGGCAATCGCCTGGCGCACGACAGTGTCTTCAAGCGGCTTTCCACCGGCAAAGCGCACATTCTTCAGAAGCTGCGGCACAGGCTCGAACCGGCGGCAGACCTCGCTCACCGGCCGGTCGAGCTTCTTCACGCAGGCGAGGATTTGCAGCGCCGCGACAAGCCCGTCACCGGTCGTGCCGAAATCGGAAAGCACGATATGGCCCGACTGCTCGCCGCCGACGTTGAAATCATGGTTGCGCATATGCTCGACAACATAGCGGTCACCGACCTTCGTGCGCGCGAGCGTCAGGCCCTTGTCGCCGAGGAAACGCTCGAGGCCGAGATTTGACATGACGGTCGCGACGATGCCGCCGCCGGTCAGACGCTGGTCCTGCGCCCAGCTTTCGCCGATAACCGCCATCAGCTGGTCGCCGTCGATGATCTCGCCGTTCTCGTCGACGATGATCACGCGGTCTGCATCGCCATCCAGCGCGATGCCGATATCAGCACGAACCTCGTGCACCTTCTTCTGCAGCGCTTCGGGGCTGGTCGAACCACAGCCGAGATTGATGTTGGTACCGTTCGGCTCGTTACCGATCGTCACCACATCAGCACCCAGTTCCCACAGCGCCAAGGGGGCGACCTTGTAGGCAGCGCCGTTAGCGCAATCGATCGCGATCCGCAGGCCATGCAATGTCACATCGCGCGGCAGCGTCCGTTTGGCCTGCTCGATATAACGATAAATGTCGCCTTCGACGCGCTTCGCCCGGCCGATATCGGCAGACTTGGCAAGCTGCGAATGGAGATCGCTGTCGAGCAGGTCCTCGATCCGCATCTCGAGTTCGTCGGAAAGCTTGTAACCGTCGGGCCCGAACAGCTTGATGCCGTTATCCTCGAACGGGTTGTGAGAGGCCGAAATCATCACGCCGACATCCGCGCGTAGCGAGCGGGTCAGCATCGCAACGGCCGGCGTCGGGATCGGGCCGAGCAGGAACACGTCGAGGCCCGCAGCGGTAAAGCCCGCGACCATGGCATTTTCCAGCATGTAGCCCGAAAGACGGGTATCCTTGCCGATCACGACGCGGTGGCGATGGCTGCCGTTGCGGAAGATCGTTCCGACTGCGATACCGACCCGCATTGCGAGGTCCGGCGTCATTGGGAAGACATTAGAATGTCCGCGGATACCATCGGTACCGAAATAGCGGCGTGCCATGTAATCTCCTTCGTCATCGCGCGATCCGCGCGCTACGGGCAGGTATCGACCTGTCGCCCGTTGCCGCGTCATTTCGGCTCGGCACTCATCCGGCTCTTGCCACAGTCGCGTGGTGCAAGCACGTCAATTAGCGTCAAAGCCGATCATATCCCGTGAGCGATAAGTCATCGTTAACATAAAAGACCGCCGCGGACGGGTCCACGGCGGTCCTGGTAATTCGTCCGAATTGCCTTAGTGCGGCTGCGGTTCGAGGCCGGCCTCGGGCTCTCCGCCCTTCGGCTCATCCTTCTTGGTGCCGGTAGACGGAACCGCCGAACCACGGCTTGGGGTCGAATCGTCGCCGAGATCACGAGCAGGCTTTTCGCCGCGCAGCAGTGCCTTGATTTCCTCACCCGTCAGCGTCTCGTATTCGAGAAGCCCTTCAGCGATCGCCACGAAACCATCGTGGTGGTCGGTCAGGATCTGGCGGGCTTCCTGATAGGCTTCGTCGATCAGGCGACGGACTTCCACGTCGATCTTCTGGGCGGTCGCCTCGGAAACATTCTTCGACTGGGAAACCGAGTGACCGAGGAAGACTTCCTGCTGGTTTTCACCATAGGCGACCTGACCGAGCACGTCGGAAAAGCCCCATTGGGTGACCATGGCGCGGGCAAGCTTTGTCGCCTGCTCGATATCCGAGGATGCACCCGAGGTGATGTTTTCCTTGCCAAAAGTCAGTTCTTCGGCAACACGGCCGCCCATCATGATGACCAGACGCGACACCATCCACTTGTAGCTCATGGAATAGCGGTCGCCTTCCGGCAGCTGCATGACCATGCCGAGCGCACGGCCGCGCGGAATGATCGTCGCCTTGTGCAGCGGATCGGCAACCGCGACCTTGAGCGCCGTGATGGCGTGGCCGGCTTCGTGATAGGCGGTGAGCTTCTTTTCGGCTTCGGTCATGGCGGACGAGCGGCGTTCCGCGCCCATCATNNATCTTGTCCTTGGCGTCTTCGAATTCCTGCATGGTGACGAGGCGCTTGTTGCGGCGCGCAGCCATCAGGGCAGCTTCGTTGACGAGGTTCATCAGGTCGGCACCGGAAAAACCGGGCGTACCACGAGCGAGAACCTTCAGATCCACATTCGGCGCCAGCGGCACGTTGCGGGCATGCACTTTCAGAATGCGCTCGCGGCCGACGATATCCGGGTTCGGAACGACGACCNNAAACGGCCCGGACGCAGCAGCGCGGGGTCGAGAACGTCGGGACGGTTGGTCGCAGCGATCAGGATGATGCCTTCGTTCGCTTCGAAACCGTCCATCTCGACCAGCAGCTGGTTGAGCGTCTGTTCGCGTTCGTCGTTACCGCCGCCAAGGCCTGCACCACGATGGCGGCCGACGGCGTCGATTTCGTCGATGAAGATGATGCAGGGCGCATTCTTCTTGGCCTGTTCGAACATGTCGCGCACACGGGATGCACCGACACCGACGAACATTTCAACGAAGTCCGAACCGGAAATCGTGAAGAACGGCACGTTTGCCTCACCGGCGACCGAGCGGGCGAGCAGCGTCTTACCCGTGCCCGGAGGGCCAACGAGCAGAACACCGCGCGGGATACGGCCGCCAAGGCGCTGGAATTTCTGCGGATCGCGCAGGAATTCGACGATTTCCTCGAGGTCCTGCTTGGCTTCATCGACGCCGGCGACGTCGTCAAACGTGACGCGGCCATGCGCTTCGGTGAGCAGCTTGGCCTTGGACTTGCCGAAACCCATCGCGCCACGCGATCCACCCTGCATCTGGCGCATGAAGAATAGCCAGACACCGAGGATCAGCAGCATCGGCAGGAGCGTGCCGAGATAGCTGAGGAAACCGGACGATCCATCCGTTTCCGGACGAGCAACGATGGTGACATTCTTTTCCTGCAGGCGCGACATCAGACTGTCGTCGATCACAGGCGAATAGGTCTGAAAGTTTTGGCCATTCTCGGTATAGGTGCCCATGACGCGGTTACCCGTCACCACGACATCACGAACACGCCCCGAATCCACATCCTTCAGGAACTGCGAATAAGGAACTTCGCGGGAACTGGTCTGCGACGGTGCCGTCTGGAACATGCTGAACAACGCGATCAGCAAGAGGGCGATAATCGCCCAGAGGGCAAAATTACGAAAGTTTGGGTTCATCGAACTCCCCGGAATGCCATTGCGGCCGCTCAGGCGGCCACCTTTCTGGCCCATAACATAAGGTTGCGTCACGCCCTTGCCAAGGCGACGCAGGCCCCACGTTTAGCTTTTCCGCTCGAAAACCTTAATTGGAGCGGCGGGAAACGCCTCGTATCCGAACAAATGCCTCAGCGTGCACGCTAGAATAAGTTCGAACTGCGGCAAAAAACGGTCATACGGAGAGAGCACCGGCTCAACGATCACAGTCGCTTTATCGACCGCAACCGACGGCGTGAATTCGTTTTCGATATCAGGCATTACACCCGCGGCTCGCATGGCAATAGCTGGCGGCGCGTCGGGAAACATGGCGATCGCCACGCTGCGCTGCAAAGCGGCCGGACCGACCTCGATGTCTCTATCCGTATGGTTGCAAATCCGATATCGCCCGTCCCAGATCCCGGTCGTGCCTTTCGCAACCGTGAGCGCGGTCAGGTCGCGATTTTCGCGATGCAGGTAAAGCCCCTCGCGTCGCAGATCGAAAATCACGCGTCCCGCCGTCATCCGCCCCATGCTGCGCCGGTCGAGCATTGCCATGACACGATCCATCGTGGCGGCGGCGGGAAGGTGCTGGCGTCCGCCAAGAATGGCAGCCAGGCTCGCCAGCAGATGGCGCAGCACCTCGGCCTCCTCATTCAGGGCTTCGGGAGCAAGCCTGGCCAGAACGCCATGCGTGATATGCAGATGACGGCGCGCCAGCCCGGCTGCATCTTCCGCGAGTTGGAACCGCCGGCGCGCGGCGGATTGAACAGCTTCAAGCGCGGTATCGGCTTTATCGAGGCTTTCCCTTACCCGCACGCGTTCATAGTGCCGATCGGCATTGCTCGGATCATCGATCCATCCTCTGCCCGATTGACGCAGGAAGTCCCGAATCGCCTCGCGCCGCGTCGCAAGAAATGGACGCAGCAACCAGCGACGGCGATCGAGCAGCACCGCTTCCGCCATGCCGGCAAGACCGAGATTGGCGCCGGCTTCGCTGCGGCTGGCCCGCATCGCAACCGTTTCCAACTGGTCATCCAGTGTGTGGCCGGTAACGATGACATCCGCAGCGAGTTGATCGGCGGCGTCCATCAGCAGCCGGTAACGCGCCTCTCTTGCGGCGGCAGAGATCCCGGAGCTTGGCTTTTCATCCGACCAGCAGAGAATTGTGTGGGGAATCGACAGCTCATGGCACTGCCGCGCGACCGCTTCGGCCTCGCTGGCAGCCTCCGCCCTCAGATCGTGATCGATGGTTGCGGCAACAAGCGAATGCTGCTTTCCCCCGGCTGCAGCGAGCACTGTGTGAAGGCTGAGAAGCAGACCGATCGAATCGCTGCCGCCCGAAACAGCGACGAGGATACGGCACGGCCCGGTCAGCCTTTCGAGAAACGATGTCACCGCCTCCCGTGGAGGCAGCGACCAGTCGGGGAGCACGGTCACGGCAGGCTCGCTTTAGCAGCCGAGGCGTTTCTGTTCGCTACTGACCTTGGAAAGCACAGCCTTGGCGGCACTCGGATAGCGGCGAGGCACTTCCTTCAGCGTTGCGCAGGCCGTCTCGTTATTGTCGAGCGCAGCAAGCGACATACCGAGTTTCAGCAGCATTTCCGGAGCCTTAGGTGACTTTCCGTAAGTCTGATGCGCATTCAGAAAGGTCTTCGCAGCCTCGTTATACTTGGCCTGCGAATACTGGGCCTCGCCGAGCCAGAAATTCGCGTCCGGCAGGCGGCTGCTCTTGGGATAGGAGGCGATATAGGTGGAAAACTCGGTTTCGGCGAGCTGATAGTCGCCCGTCAGCACGTGGTCATAAGCGATCTTGTAGGCATCGCCTTCACTGCCAAGCGAAGCCGTCTGCTGCGGATCCCGGCCCGCGCGCGGCGATCCGGTATCGACACCGGGAAGCGCCGACGAATTGCGGGCATTATCATTGCGGCTAGCGCCGATCGGGTTGCCGTTCTGGTCGAATTCCATCGAACCGAGCGTGGTCGGAGCTGGCGCGGAATTACCCTGCTGACCATCGCCTGCGCCATTGTCGGACGGCGTCTCGATGATGCGGGAAATATCGTCACCGCCAGATGACGGAGGCTGAGAGGAGGAAGAAGGGCGGTTGGACGCCACGGCCGGTTGCCCGCCCGTGTCGCCCAAATCGCTTCTCTTCTTTTTTTCCAGCTCCTGGAAGCGGAATTCGTTATCTTCCTGCGTCTTGCGCAGCTGTTCCTGCATCTGCAGCAACTGATAGCTCATTTCCTCGATACGGCCGTTGAGCTGCCGGATCTCCTCCTGGAGTTGCTGGTTACGAACGGCGTCATTGTTCTGCGCCAGAATGACCGGCCGTTCTTCGGCCTGCTTCTGCTGCGGAGCACTTTGCTCGCCCTGGAAGAGTTTCGGCAATGAAAGTTGGAAGGCGCCAGCTGGCCCCGCCATTGCCGCCAGCCCCAGCATTGCTGCCAAGACAATTTTCTTCATGGTGTTCGTCCTGCTCTTCTCTGATTTGCGTCGGGATGACGCGAGACGGATTTTTCTTACCTGCCGCCAAAAAGCAACCAAGCCGTCATTCAAAATCTAGGGAATCGGGGCCAAACTAAGGAAAAACAAAAAAGGTGGCCGAAAGACCACCTTTTCTAAACAAATTGTCATCTTCGCATGAGCCGGAGCCCGCAGCGAGATTACATGCCGGCGCCGCCGAGAACGGTAACGGCGCGGCGATTCTGCGACCAGCAGGAAATGTCGTCGCAAACGGCGACCGGACGTTCCTTGCCGTAGGAGATCGTCTTGATGCGGTTGGCAGGTACGCCGCGCGAAGCAAGATATTCCTTGGTGGAAGCTGCACGACGTGCGCCGAGAGCCAGGTTGTATTCGCGGGTACCGCGTTCGTCGGCATGGCCTTCGACGGTGATCGCGTAGTTCGGGTAACGGGCAAGCCACTGAGCCTGACGGTCGAGCGTCTGCTGGGCGTCTGCACGGATCGAAGTCGAATCGGTGTCGAAGAAGATGCGGTCGCCGACATTGACGGTGAAGTCCTGGGTCGAGCCCGGAGTTGCCGAACCTGCGCCGCCGAGGCCAAGCTCACCTGCGCTGTTAGGCAGGTTCTTCTTGTTGGCGCAGCCGGCAAGCGCCAGCGCCAGCGTGAGCGCGATAACGGCTGGATTGCGAGCGAGGGTCTGCATGCGGCTCATCGCCTGGGTATCAGTGCGGCTCATGGCCGGTCTCTCCTTGGATCATGAAATTCAGAGTTGCCAGACTCTAACCTAATTGAGTTAACCATCTTCAAATGCCTATGGTTAACCAAAACTTTCGGTGTCCCGTATCTGCCCAATTCTAGTGAGATTCGGGCAGGAAAGAGGCGAGATCGCCTCACTCTTGATTGCACCCGTTTACACAACCTATTCCAGCAGCGGCGACCAGGCCGGGTCTGAGCCGTAGGACGGCGTCTTGACCATCTGCTCGTTGTAACCGGTCAGGTCGATCGAATAGAGCTGCGGGCCGCCGGCGCCTGCACCCTGACGGAAGAACATCAGCACACGGCCGTTCGGCGCCCAGGTCGGGCCTTCATTATGGAAGCCCGATGTCAGGATGCGTTCGCCCGAACCGTCCGGCTTCATCACGCCGATCGAGAACTTGCCGCCCGACTGCTTGGTAAAGGCGATGAGATCGCCGCGCGGAGACCAGACCGGTGTCGAATAGGAGCCATCACCGAAGGAAATGCGGTTCTGGCCGGAACCGTCTGCATTCATCACATAGATCTGAGGCCGTCCGCCGCGATCGCTTTCGAATGCAATCCGCCCACCATCCGGTGCATAGGAAGGGCTGGTGTCGATCGCAGCCGTGGAGGTCAGACGCGTGGTCGTGCGCGACCTCAAGTCCATCGTATAGATGTTGGAATTGCCTTCCTGCTGCAGGCTCATGATGACCTTCTGGCCGTCAGGCGAGAAGCGGGGCGAGAAGGTCATGCCGGGGAAATTGCCGACCACTTCACGCTGTCCGGTTTCCAACTGCAACAGATAGACGCGCGGCTGGTTGCCTTCGAACGACATGTAGGTGACTTCCTGACGGCTCGGCGAGAAGCGCGGCGTCAGAACGATGTCCTTGGCATTGGTCAGCATGCGGACGTTGAAACCGTCCTGGTCCATGATCGCAAGCTGGCGCTGGCGGGCGGTCTTGGGACCGTTTTCCGAAACGAACACGACACGGGTATCGAAATAGCCCTTTTCACCGGTAATGCGCTCGTAGATCGCATCGGCGATAATATGGGCGAGACGCCGCCAGTTGTCCGGCTGGGTGAAGAACTGCTGGCCGGTCATCTGCTGGCCGGCATAGGTATCCCACAGGCGGAACTCGGCACGAAGACGGCCATCGGCCTCGCGGGTGACGCGGCCGACAACCAGCGCCTGCGCATTGATCGCCGTCCAGTCCTGGAAACGCGGCGCCTTGTTCGGATCCGAAATCTTCTCGATAAAGGCAGCCTTGTTCACCGGGGCAAACAGGCCGGAACGCTGCAGGTCGGCAGCAACCACCTGGGCGATCTGCGCACCGAGATCATTGTTGGACTGGAAGTCCGTGATCGCGATCGGCAACGGCTGGACATTGCCCTTGTTGATGTTGATTTCCACCGCCGCATGGGCCGGAGCGGAAACCGTCATCGCCATTCCGGCAATCGCCATCATGATACCGATGAGGGAACGTTTGATCATATCGCTAAAGCCTCTCAGCTATTGATTCCTTAGAGCCCCAGTTCACTGGGGTCGAAATTGACGGCGACTTCGCTCCAGGCGTCGTATTTTTCGGCCGGCAGCCCCTTGAAGGGCTGCGACTTGAGCACTGCGCGCAACGCACCGCCTTCCATCGTCCGGCGCGCCATCGAGGAGCCGCCGTTAGACGTGACCTCCGGCTCACCGATAATCATGCCCGACTTGTCGAGCCTGAACGTCACCCGGATCACCATGCCCTGCAATCCTTCGATGCCGGCGATGGTCGACCAGTTGTTCTGGATCTGGCCGCGCAGCGCATCCATCTCGCTGAGGCTCAGCTTCGCGGCGGTGGAAGGCTTGGTGCTGCCGGTGGATGCCGGTGAGGTAGAGCGCTTCGCGCCGCCGCCGGATGATTCCTGCTTGTTGAGCAGCGAAGCAATCTCGTCTGCGTTGAAATCGCTCTTCTGCGAAGAGGAAGACTTGGCAGTTTCCTGCTTCTTGCCTTCCTTCTTGTCGGTCGGCTTTGCAGTCTCGGCAGGCTTCGTCTCGGGCTTTTTCTCGACAGGCTTTTCGACGGGTTTTTCAACCGGTTTTGCCTGTTCCTTCGGCGGCTCCGGTTTCGGTTTGGCAGCCGGAAGAGGAATGGAGGACGGAAGCGGCATTTCCTCCGCCTGGGTCTGCGCTGGCGCAGGCGTTGGCTCCGGGGCTGGAGTGGGCTCTGGTTTCGGCGGCGTCGGCTCGGGCTTCTGCTGCGGCAGAGCCGCCATTTCCGTCGGCTTTGGCGCAGTCTCTTCCGGCGCGATGTCCTTGACTTCGTTCTGCTCGGGCGTCGGCGTCGGTGTCGGGCGTTCAGCCGGCTTCGGTGCAGCCGCGGCTTCCACCTGCACCGGCCTCTTGGCTGGTGTCGGAGGTGTCTTCAGATCGACGTCGTTCTCGCCCGCATTTTCGGCTCCTTCGACAACCTTCTGGTTATTGGTCGGCTTGGCTGCCGGCTTTTCCAGCATCGGCGCCGTCTTGTCGCCCTGCATCATCATCGTCATATCTTCGATCGGCACGATGTCGACGGGCAACGCCTCGACGTCGGCAACGGTCATCGGCGCCGGCGCACTGAGCGAAACCATCGCCCAGGTCAGAACCAGCGTGTGAAGAACCAGCGATGTGCCGAGACTTCCCTTCATGGCGGCCTTTTACCTGTCCTGTTCCTGAAGGGTAACGAGGCCGATATTCTTGTAACCGGCGGCAGAAATGCGGGCCATGACCTTCAT
This sequence comes from Neorhizobium sp. UBA7851, assembly GCA_002500765.1. GTDB lineage: Bacteria > Pseudomonadota > Alphaproteobacteria > Rhizobiales > Rhizobiaceae > Neorhizobium. The sequence goes on along the minus strand of DLSX01000178.1, from coordinate 58,082 downwards.
CACGATACCATAGGCGGCAGCCGTGTCGCCACGCACATAGATACGCTCGTTGTAACCCGTCGTGGCAATCGCCTCGAGCTTCGGAACGACTTCATCGATGACGATCGGTGTTTCTTGCAGATAGATCTCACCTGTCGGATTGACGGAAATGGTGATCGGCTGCGTATCGGAATTCATCGCCTTCGCCTGCGTTTCCGGCAGGTCGATCGGCACGCCGACGGTCATCATCGGTGCCGCCACCATGAAGATGATCAGCAGCACGAGCATGACGTCGACCAGCGGCGTGACGTTGATTTCGCTGATTGCACCAGCACGACGGCGACCGCGACGTCCGCGACGACCGCCACCCGATGCATTCGCTCCTCCGGCAGACATGCCCATGATCTAGCTCTCCTTCGTCGCGCGGCTTATTGCGCGGCCTGGCGGGGCTGCAGCTTCTCGTCGATCTGACGAGAGAGGATGGCCGAGAATTCGTCGGCAAAGCCTTCCATGCGGGAATTCAGTTTGCCGGCTTCGGCCATGAACTTGTTGTAGGCGATAACGGCCGGGATAGCGGCAACGAGGCCGATCGCGGTTGCAAGTAGCGCTTCGGCAATACCGGGCGCAACAACAGCGAGGTTGGTCGACTTCGAACCGGCGATCGCCTGGAACGAGGTCATGATACCGACGACCGTACCGAAGAGGCCGATGAACGGACCGGCCGAACCGATCGTTGCAAGCGAACCGAGACGCGCCTCATAGGCTTCGCCTTCGCGCGCCATCGTCACGTCCATTGCCCGGTCGATACGCATCTGCAGGCCGATCGGCGAGCGCGCGCCGCGCTCGAAGCTTTTTTTCCACTCCCGCATGGCGGCAACGAAGATGGCGGCAAGGCCGTTGTTCTGGCGCTCGCCGAGCGTGCGGTAAAGCTCTTCCAGCGACTGGCCGGACCAAAAGACCTGTTCGAACTGGTCGAACTGCTTGCGTGCCTTGTTGAAGCTCACATATTTGTCGAGCACGATCGCCCATGTCCAGATCGAAGCCCCGAGCAGACCGATCATGACCAGCTTGACGATAAGTCCCGCCTGCATGAAAAGCGCCCACAGACTGACGTCGTGCGTCGTGGCTTCCAAAGCTACCTGTTCCATCAACTATCCCCGAATCCAAACGCCCGGCATGGTGACCGGGCGGGTTCCAAAGCGCATGCTCGCGAATATCTGTCTGACCACCGAGAGCGCAGCCCTAACCCCAAGATGTCCTGAGTTTCTGCTTGGCTTCTCGCCTTCAAATTTGGTCAAAGGAAGGCGTGCGTTGCACAAATTCCTCAGGGTCGAGTAAGACAACATTATCGTTAATAATGCGTTACAACACCGCACCTCATCCCTCTGAAACGACTCGAAAAAACAGATGGATTGACGGCATCAAGCGTCAGCTCGCCAGCCGCCCGCCCTTGACGAATGCCGGAACGACGACCTGCAACTATTGGCAGGTTGAGCATCGCCAATGCCTTGTCTATCGGTCGGGACATTCTCGTTTCACCTCAAGGCGATCCCACGCCGCCTGAGGCCGTTTATTTTCAAAGAGGAATAAATGCTTGTTTTTACACGCGCCCTTGTCGGCGCAGCTTGCGCATCCGCCATGCTGATTTCATCCGCTTCCGCCGAAGATATCCCGGCAAGAACGACAGGCCTCTGGATCCTCAAGTCGCAAGACAATCCGTTTGCGGACTGGTCCATCTGCATCGACGAGACCAGGAACGATTTTATCGATACCGACGTCTGGGACAATTTCGCCAATGAATGCGAGGTTACAGCCTCCAGCATCCAGGGAGCATCCGGGAAAGTCGAAGCGACCTGCAAACTGACGGAAAGATCGAACGCTGAACTTCAGGTCACGTTTTCGGGAGATTTCAGGTCTGACTACAGTTTCGAATCGGTCACCGAGTTCGTCGACGCCGCCGGCAAGACGGAAAAGCTGCATGTCGGCGCCAGGGTAACCTATGCCGGCGAATGCCCGGCTGAACTCGAACCGGGCATGAAGAAGATGGCCAGGAGTGGCCTGATTATCCGCCCATGATTCTCAACTCCGCATCATGCTCTGGGATTGGGGCGTTTAAACGCCATGCCCGAGAAACTTCTCGGCAATCGTCTCCGGCAACCGCCGGGGCCGGCCGTGTTTGTTGATCACGGCAATGACGACCTTCGCGGCGATCAACAAGATGTCGCCACGGCGGATTTCCTGATTGAGCACCATCTTGGCGCCGCCGGCCTTTTCCGTCGCCGTCGTGATCGTCAGGATATCGTCCATCCGCGCCGGCTGCTTGAAGTCGATCTCCATCCGATGGACGACGAAAACAAGCCCTTCCTCGTCCGCGGCCAGAAGCGCACTTTGTTCGCAACCCAGGCAGCGCAGATAATCGGTTCGGCCTCTCTCCAGAAAGTGAAGATAACGGGCGTGATAGACGACGCCGGAAAAGTCCGTGTCCTCGTAATAGACGCGCTGCACGAGGCGATGACCGTGATCGGTCAACTCGCCGGAGAGGAGAAAATTATCACTATGCATAGGGCTTGCCTTGGAAAAACCTTATCGTCCTCTGGATATTGGCAGCACGCCGCCCCACTATCCAACGGGCGTCATATTTCCTCCCTAACAGGAAAAAATCAGAACACCACTGGAGATTTTTTATGAAGATTGCAGTCATGGGCGGCGACGGTTTCATCGGATGGCCTACATCCCTTCACCTGTCCCATGCGGGCCATGAGGTCCATATTCTCGACAATCTTTCCCGTCGCTGGATCGATACCGAACTCGGCGTGCAGTCGCTGACCCCGATGGACAGTATCCAGGAGCGCACCCGCATCTGGCACGCCGAGACCGGCCGCCGCATCCATTTCAATTTGATCGATCTCGCCAAGGATTACGAGCTTCTGAAGAACTGGCTGGCGGAGCACCGCCCGGATACGATCGTGCATTTCGCCGAACAGCGCGCTGCGCCCTATTCGATGAAAAGCGACCGTCACAAGAACTACACCGTCAACAACAACGTTAACGCCACGCATAATCTCCTCAACGCGCTGGTCGAACTCGATCTTGACACTCACCTCGTCCATCTCGGCACGATGGGCGTCTACGGCTATTCAACGGTCGGTGCCGCCATCCCGGAAGGTTATCTGCCGGTCGGCATCGAGACGATGGGCGGCCAGACGGTTTCCCAGGAAATCCTCTATCCGTCCAATCCCGGCTCGATCTACCACATGACCAAGTGCCTGGATCAGCTGCTCTTCCAGTTCTACGCGAAAAACGATCGCTTGCGCATCACCGACCTGCATCAGGGCATCGTCTGGGGCACCCATACGGCTGAGACGCGCATCCATGAGCAGCTGATAAATCGCTTTGATTATGATGGGGATTACGGGACGGTCTTGAATCGTTTTCTCATCCAGGCCGCGATCGGGTATCCGCTTACCGTCCACGGCACCGGCGGCCAGACCCGCGCCTTCATCCACGTGCAGGATTCGGTTCGCTGCATCGAGATCGCGCTCAACAATCCCCCTGCCCGCGGCGGCCGTGTCGAGATCTTCAACCAGATGACCGAGACGCACCGCGTGCGTGATCTCGCCGAGATGATCTCGAAGATGACCGGCGCCAAGATCGCCTGGCTGCCGAACCCGCGCAAGGAAGCACCGGAAAACGATCTCGTCGTGAAGAACGAGAAATTCCTCGAACTGGGCCTCAAGCCGACCACGCTCGGCGAAGGCCTGCTGTCGGAGATTGTCGACGTTGCGAAGAAATACGCCTATCGCGTTGATCGCAGCCGCGTTCCCGCCGTGTCCGCCTGGACCAGGGACATTGCCGCAACGGTCGAACGCGATCCGGAGGGCCTACGGTTGAAGTCGGTTTCCTGAGACACCGTATTTCGTCATCGTCGTCCTCGAGTTACACCCGAGGACGACCCGAGGATCTGTCCACGTAACATTCGGCAACGGCGATCGATGCTCGGAACTTGCTCCGGCTTATCCGATGGCCGAGCATCCGCCGCCGCGAACAGGACCACAAGCCATGCAGAACGCCTTCGTCACCCTCGTGACCAATGCCGATTACATCATGGGCGCGACCGCTCTGGTCCATTCGCTGCAGCGAACCGGCACCACCGCAGACATCGTCATTCTGCATACGGGCGCGATTTCCCAGCAGGCTCTGGGCAATCTCAAGATGCTCGGCTGCCGAACCATCGAAGTCGCGCACCTTCCCCTGTCCGACGGTTTCAACGAGCGTCATGCCCGCCAGAACCTGCATGGTGCGGCCCCCTTCACCAAGGGGCGGAAGCCGGAATTTCACACCCCGCTCGACAATTTCTGCAAGCTTCGGCTCTGGGAACTCAAGGAATACCGCACTGTCGTTTTCCTCGATGCGGACGTGATCGTGCTGAAGAATATCGACAAGTTGTTCGATTATCCGGAATTTTCCGCAGCCCCGAATGTTTATGAGAACCTTGCCGATTTCCACCGGCTCAATTCCGGCGTCTTCGTCGCAAAACCGTCCGTCGAAACCTTCGAGCGCATGCTTGCAGCGCTCGACCAGCAGGACGCCTTCTGGCGGCGGACCGATCAGACCTTTCTCGAGAGCTTCTTCCCCGACTGGCATGGCCTGCCTGTCACCATGAACATGCTGCAATATGTCTGGTTCAACATGCCGTCCTTGTGGGATTGGAAAAACGTCGCCATCCTGCATTACCAGTATGAAAAGCCATGGGAGGCCGACCATCCCAAGGCAAACATGCTGCGCCCGCTGATCGACCTCTGGCATGCCTTTCATGAGGGTCGGCACATCCCCGACATTTCCACCCTCCCCGGCCCGCAACTTTCCAAGCCTGGAGATGCGGCGTGAAGGTACTGGTTTCCGGCGGCACGGGACTTGTCGGCCGTTATGTCGTCGAAGATCTTCTGTCGGCCGGTTATGCCGTCACGGTTGGCACCCGCAAACCGCCTCAGGCAGGCTTCTTCTCGCAGCCGGTTGATTTCCGTCCATTCCACCTCGACCCAAAGATCGATCAGTCCGGCGCATTCGAAGGCATCGACGCCTTCATCCATGCAGCTTTCGATCACTTGCCGGGAAAATACCGAGGCGGTGAAGGTAAGGACCCGAAGCGTTTCCGGCGCATGAACCTCGACGGCTCGATCAAGCTTTTCGAGACTGCAAAGGAGAAAGGCGTGCAGCGAGCCGTCTTTCTCTCCAGCCGCGCAGTTTATGATGGCCTTGTATCAGGCACTGTCCTCACGGAAGACCTGACGCTCTCGCCGACCTCCCTCTACGGCGAGATCAAACTCGCAGTAGAACAGGCGCTGAGCGCCCTATCCTGCCCCGATTTCGTCACCGCATCGCTGCGTGCCACTGGCGTCTATGGAGAATTTCGCCCGAACAAATGGGATGATCTCATCGCCGATGCGCTTTCCGGCAAACCCGTTGCGCCGCGCGCAGGCACCGAAGTCCACGGAGCAGATGTTGCCCAGGCGATCCGGCTCCTGCTGACAACGGATGCCTTCTCCGTAAACGGACAGAGCTTCAACATCTCGGACGTCACGGTCGACACACGAACGATCCTGGAGAAACTGGGCCTCTCGGCCCAGCTGGTGGCACTCGCGGTACTTTCCGCGAACGAGATGACTACCGAAAAAATCCGCCGCATCGGCTGGTTGCCCGGAGGAATGCGGCGCTTCGACGAGACCATGGCGATACTGGCACGCCAGATCGAAGATAGTCACTGATGATGGGAGGCGTGCCGTTGGACATTGCCGTCCCGCCCATGGCGGCTTGGGTGCTGCTTCTCTTTTTTCTTCGCCTCGATGATCTTTGCCTGTTCCTCCGCCCATTTCTGCCCGGCATCACCGCCCCATAGGAGCCAGGCGATGTATCCGGTTGAAGGCTCCTCATCATCGCCGAAATTCTCGGCGCGCTTGTCGACCTTGTGGCGGGCGAAATAGCTGACCATTCTTTTGACGGTAAGATCGGAGAGCGATTTGCGATGCTGGAGATCGCGGGCGCGGGCAATGCCGACAGTAGTGCCGCCACGGCGGAATTTCGCCCTGAGTTTCAGTCCCTTTTCAGCAGCAGACGCGACATCCGCCGGCGGACGATTGTCGAGATCCTTATCAGCCATGGGTCTTCTTCACCTCCGACTGGCTTTTCAGAACGCGGTCACCGTCTTCCAGCTTGATCAGGAATGCCGGCTCCTTGTCGTCCGCCTTGCGCTTGATCGTCTTGCCCTTGATCCGACGCTTTACGTCCTCGGTGAATTTCTGGGTGACCTTACCCTCTGCCTTGGAGCGCCCCCATCTCCATTCGACTTCATTTCCGACTTGGATTTTCTGCATGCATGGCTCCTTTCTTCCTTGGGGAACTCAAGGAGCCGGATGATGTTCCGAAATCAGTTCTTCAGATCGAGATCGCCATCCCGCTGGACGACATGCCGCGGCGATGCAGGCAAGGCTTCGATCTCCTCGGCGATGAAATAGGGAGGAATGTCGAGCGCCCGCAGGGCGTCCGTCGTCGCCGGTACCCATTTGAACTCGAGTTCATGCGTATCGACGACGCGATGGACGATATCGGACGGATGAAACGGAAAGCTGTCCGGCAGTTCCATACGGTAATAAAAACCGAGCTCGTGCCAGTCCTTGTCCTCATAGTGGAAAAAATTCTCGGCCACCCAGAGCAGCGGCCCGATCTCCACGATAACGCCGAGCTCCTCGACCATTTCGCGCTTCAGTGTCTCTTCGGACGTCTCGCCAATCTCGGCACGACCACCCGGAAATGTCCAGAAACTCTCGTGCACCGCACGATGGACGAGCACATGCCCATCACGGAAGGCAAGGCCGGCAATCCGCATCTGGAAAATGCGCTTTGGCTTGAACTTCATGCGGATGCGAAGATCCTGCGGCTTGTCCTTCTTACTCATCTTCGAGACTCATGCGGAACTGGGCTGCTTCCATATCCTTGGGCGGCTGCAGGCCGAGATGTTTCCAGGCCGTCGCCGTCAGCACGCGCCCCCGCGGTGTCCGCTGGATAAAACCCTGCTGGATCATATAGGGTTCGATAATATCCTCGATCGCATCCCGCGGCTCCGACAAGCCTGCAGCGATCGTCTCGATGCCAACCGGGCCACCGGCAAAATTCACCGCGATCATGTTGAGGTAACGCTTGTCGAGCTGGTCGAAACCGGCGTGATCGACATTGAGGCGGACAAGCGCCTCATCGGCGATTTCCTTGGTCACCGCTTCCGCACGCGCCACTTCGGCGAAATCGCGCACGCGGCGCAGAAGGCGACCGGCGATACGCGGCGTTCCTCGGGCGCGGCGGGCAATTTCGCGCGCGCCGTCATCCGTCATCTTGAGCCCCATCAACCGCGCCCCGCGCCGCACGATGCCTTCCAGTTCCTCTACGGTATAGAAGGACAACCGCACCGGAATGCCGAAACGATCGCGCAGCGGCGTGGTCAGGAGGCCGATACGGGTGGTTGCGGCAACCAGCGTGAACTTGGACAGATCGATCTTCACCGACCGCGCCGCCGGCCCCTCGCCGATGATCAGGTCGAGCTGAAAGTCTTCCATGGCCGGATAGAGGATTTCCTCGACCGCCGGGTTGAGCCGATGGATTTCGTCGATGAACAACACGTCGCGTTCTTCGAGATTGGTCAGAAGCGCTGCAAGATCTCCTGCCTTGGCGATGACCGGCCCCGAGGTCGAGCGGAAGTTGACGCCGAGTTCCTTCGCCATGATCTGCGCCAGCGTCGTCTTGCCGAGCCCCGGCGGGCCGACGAACAGGACGTGATCCAGCGCCTCGCCACGGTTCTTCGCTGCCTCGATGAAGATCTTCAGGTTGGCGCGGGCCTCAGCCTGACCGGTAAACTCGTCCAGAGATTGAGGGCGCAACGCCGTATCGAGATCTTCGCCCCGCTTTTCCGGCGAGATAAGGCGGTTTTCGTCAGTCATGCGAGCAGTTCCATTCCGGGTATTTTCCTGGCTGCGGTCTTGTCAAAAGTAACCGTGCGCCCGCAGCCGGCGGCTCGGGCTGACCAAGCAACGAAATAGTCGGGCAGGCCCCCATGAGGACCAGCCTGACCGAAAAGAGCACTGAGTTCGTCAGCGTATTCGATCACCACGCCATCGGCAGCTAGAAGATTGTGCAGGACGTCCATGATGACAGGCATGGGATATTTCAGGCGCTTGTTCAGTACCCAAATGGTCTCTGCAATCACAATGGCGCTGACATATGCAGGATCTTCCGCCGTGCGCTCGTTGAAAAACCGACGTGCTGCGCGATTCTGTTGCGGCTCATCGTCAACAAGAAAGCGAACCAGGACATTGGTATCGATTCCGATCACTTATGTCGCTCCGCCCACTCGGCCATGATGCGCGCATCGTCATCGGCAACTGCCTGTCCGATGGCATCGTTCATGCCTTCAATCGTCAGGCTTTCTCCTGTCGGAGGCTTGCCGAGAATGCCAGCGAAATCCATCAGCCGCCGAGTCTTCTCTTCTCGCACGGTTGCGGGTGTGGCCAGCACGCTGCGATCCTGAATGCTGATCGTGAACTCGGTACCGGGCACAAGCTTCAGATCATCCAGGATTTCCTTCGGGATCGTCAGCTGTCCATCTGAAGTCAATTTCGCCAAAGCACTCATTTGAAAGCTCCTACCGGTCGCGTGGGCCGATTGTAGTTGCAAACGTCTCCCACGCCAATTATCGCGCCAGTTCCTTCAACCCCAGCCGGATCAGCTTGGCGCTATCCGCCCCCTCGCCCGCTGTCTTCAACGCTGCCGCCACGGCATTCGCCGCCTGGTCGCGCGAATAACCGAGATTGGTCAGCGCCGACACGGCATCGGAAACGGGGGCGGAGGCAACGCCCTCGCCGATCTCCTGCTTGAGGCCGATATTGGCGGATGCTTCACCGGCAAAGGCCGGCGCCTTGTTTTTAAGTTCCGTGACGATGCGCACCGCCACCTTGGGACCCACCCCGGGAGCCCGCGACACAACAGTTTTGTCCTGCAGCGCGATCGCATTGGCGAGTTCGCCCGGCGTCAGCGTCGAAAGAACGGCAAGCGCCACCTTCGACCCAACGCCCTGCACGCTCTGCAAAAGCCCGAACCACTCGCGTTCCAGCGCCGAGACGAAGCCGAACAGCTTCAGCTGGTCCTCGCGCACATAGGTCTCGATGAACAGGATTGCCGCCTCGCCGACATTCAGCCGCGACAGGGTACGCGACGAGCAGAAGGCCTCGTAACACACACCATGCACGTCAACGAGCACATGGTCGTCGCCGATCTCGTCGATAGTGCCTTTGAGCTTGCCGATCATGTCTGATTTCCTGAAAGAGGGTGAGTGTCGGGGGCGATCAGATCGATCCCCGGAAAATAATTGCGATAGCCGGACGGGTCGCGCGTCAGCAATGTATATCCACGGATCGTCGCATGTGCGCCGATGAGGAAATCCGGCAATACGCGATCCCGCTGTCCACCGACAGATCGATACCTGCGAAAGGCATAGGAGGCTGCGAATGCCGCTGACCAGGGCAGGTTCTCACGAATAAACTGATTGCGCGGCAAAAGCGCATCAACGGTTTCCAGCGCATCGTATCGGTATGAGAATTCCGAAAAGATGATCTGATTGATCACCACGCTGCCACGCGCCATCGCCGCCAGCAGCTGCCGGCGCGACCACTCGAGCCAATGCGGGTCTCGCACGGCAAGATCGACGAGAACATTGGTATCGATGAGGGTTGCCATGCAGCTATCGATCGCGCGTGATACGCATCAGCTCGTCGGCATCCACAGCTTGATCCCCAGTCCCACTCAGTTGATCGAGCGTGGTGATGAAACGATCAAGTCGCGCACGGTCTGCTTCTGCGGTGGCTCCATGCTTGGGCATCAGGGTAATCACGCCACCTTCCACCCCGAAGATTACCTCGCTGTTCGGCTCTATGCCCACCAGCTCGCGAAGATCCCGAGGTATGGTCACCTGGCCTTTCGACGTCACACGCATGACCTTGTCTCCTTTGAGTAAGAAAATATCTTACCTTGAGAACAAGTCAAGAACAAACCCATTTGTCGTTACCCGGCCAGTGCCTGCCGCATCCGGTTTCCGCCACGGTTATGGGCATGGCATATGGCGATGGCGAGCGCGTCTGCGGCGTCGTCACCTCTGAACTCGACCTTGGGCATCAGGATCTTCAGCATCATATGGATCTGTTTCTTGTCGCCATGGCCGACACCGATCACCGACTTCTTCACCGCATTCGGTGCGTATTCCGACACCGGAAGCCCCGCCCGCGCCGGCACAAGCATGACAACACCCCGCGCCTGACCGAGTTTCAGCGTCGCGACCGCATCCTTGTTGACGAAGGTCTGCTCGACCGCCGCCTCATCCGGCTTGTAGGCGTGAACGACTTCGGCAAGCCCGTCATGCAGCTGGCATAGGCGCGAGGCGAGATCGAGATCCCCATCCGATGTCACGGTGCCGGACGCCACGAACTTCAGGCTGTTTCCGATCGTGTCGATGACACCCCAGCCCGTGCGCCGAAGCCCGGGGTCGATGCCGATGATTCGAATGATGTCTGCCATGTCTCACCCTACCTTCACCTGCACTTGATAGCCATTGATATATGAACAAAACGGAAACATCGATTTTTCGCTGGTTAACACGCCGCTAACCATATGTCGTTCTACTAACATGACCTGTGCAACGGCGGCGTCTTTTCCGCGTTCTGGGTGTTCTCGAATGATACGAGAGGGAGAGAGGGCGATGTCTGAACGCCAGCGTTTGTTCATGAAGATCACGATTCTGCTTCTATTGCAGAATGGCCTGCTGGCTGTGATCGCATTCACTCTTTCAACGGGCCTGTCCCCAGCCATGATGGCAAGCTTGGCAGCGGGCGTTATCGTTTTTTCGATAGCGACGGCTATGATGGCCACCCGTATTGCCGGCGGGCATACGATACCGTCGGGATCGACAAGAATATCTCTCGGCGCCATAACTGAAAACGGCGCCTCATCCCGCGTAGCGTTATTGCCGCTTTGCCAGAAGCCAGCACTATCATCGGAAAGCGTCAATCCGGCCGGCCCGCGCCTGATCGGGTTGAAAAATGCGGACGTGCAGAATGCGACGGGAGGCACCAATCGCCAAAAAGCCTCGGAAGAAGCTCTCGGCGCGTTGGATGCGGGTTTGCGGCGTTTGGCGACGGGCGACCTTTCCGTAACTATCGACACGCCGTTTTCTGATGGCTTCGAAGGATTGCGTGGCGACTTCAACAGGGCCGTCAACTCACTCAACGAAAGCCTGACGGCCATCATCACCTCGGCGGGAAACCTGCATGGCGAATGCGCGGAGGCACGTATCCGGCTGGCGCAGGAACGTTCGCTGATACCCGACGAAGTCCCTGCCCTCTCCGTTGCCGGCAATGGACTGCGGGATATCGCGGATTTGCTGCGTGAACAGGATGCAGCTCTTCGGGAGATCGCAGCAATCGCGGCGAATGCCAAGGCATATTGGCGCCAGAGCAGCGAAACCGCGACGGAGGCGGAAAAAGTCTCCGAAAGACTGCGCGGCTCGGAAAAGCAGATTGGAGAAATCGTCGCTCTGATGCGCGATGTCGCCTTCCGCACCAACATGCTTTCCGTCAGCGCCAGCGTCGCCGCCGCGAATACGGCCGGCCCGCAGGAAACGCTGCCGGTGTTCGCAGCAGAGCTTCGCAATATGGCCGAAACGAGTGCCGCAGCGGCAAAACAGGCTTCGCTTCTCGAGCGCGATGTCGCTCTTTGCCTCAAGCACACACGCTCGCAGGCAGATCACATTTCGCGGCAGGAGCAGCATCTCCGCGACAGCTTCGAAACAATCGACAACAAGCTTAATGCCATCTCCGAAGCATCCGCCATCTCCTCCGACATGGTTGCCCGCAGCGGTATCATTCTCGACGGAGCACTCAAACATTCCAGCCAGCGTCGCTCGCTCGACCATGCGCTGGAAACAGCATTCGAACGCATGGCGCAGGAGCTTGCGGTGATCAACCGGCATTGCGGACGCTTTATCCACATCACCGTGCTGCATGACGACCACACCCCGCCGGATGCGCGCCCGCCCCATCATCGCAGCCATCTGCGGCTGGTGAAGACCTGAAAGCGGAACAGCTTGCTCGTGCTTTTATCGGGGCAAGGGTCGCATCATCGATTTTGGATCCCTAGATAGGAGCAATCAATTTGTTCCTTTCCAAGGTAGACCCATGATTCCGTTCTCGATACTTGACCTTTCGCCGGTCGGCGAAGGCTACTCGGTGCGCGATGCGCTGGACCAATCCCGCCGAATGGCGATCAAGGCCGAAGAGCAGGGATACAGACGCGTCTGGCTGGCCGAACACCACGGCATGCCCGGCATCGCCAGCGCCGCGACATCCATCGTCATTGCCCATGTCGGTGCGGCGACAAAAAAGATCCGCGTCGGCTCCGGAGGCGTCATGCTTCCCAATCATTCCCCGCTGGTGATCGCCGAACAGTTCGGCACGCTGGAAGCACTTCTGCCGGGGCGTGTCGACCTCGGCCTTGGCCGCGCTCCCGGCACCGATATGCGCACCGCCAGCGCCCTTCGCCGCAACATGGATGCGGGCGCCGAGAACTTCCCGCAGGATATCGTCGAACTGAAGCACCTGCTCGGCACGCCGATCGAGAACCAGGCGATCATCGCGGTGCCCGGCACCGAGGCCAACGTGCCGCTCTGGCTGCTCGGCTCCAGCCTCTACAGCGCCCATCTCGCGGCGGCACTGGGTCTCCCCTATGCCTTCGCCTCCCATTTCGCACCTGACATGCTGATCGATGCGATTGCGATCTATCGCGAACGCTTCCAGCCTTCAGCAGAACTCGACAAGCCTTACGTCATGGTTGGCGTCATGGGCGTCGCGGCAGACACCGATGAAGAGGCCGAACGCCTGTTCACCTCGTCGCAGCAGCAGTTCGTCAACCTGCGCAAGAATGTCCGCACACGGTTCCCCAAGCCGCTGGACAGCATGGACGGGTTCTGGACGCCGATGGAAAAGATGAGCGTCGAGCACACGCTGCGTTACGCTGCCGTCGGCTCGGTGCCGACAATCGAGGCAAAGCTGAAGCAATTCCTCGAAGAAACCGGCGCCGACGAACTGATCGTCTCCATGCCGATCCACGACATCGACGCCCGCCTGCATTCGGTCGACCTGTTTGCGTCGCTGCCGATGATGAAAAGGGAAAATTACGAGGTTTGAGGTCTGCACGAGGGTTGCCCC
>DLSX01000178.1:12147-44749 GCA_002500765.1 Neorhizobium sp. UBA7851 | reverse complement strand
TGCCGGCAGGCGGATGAGGGGCCTCTTTAACAATCGCCCCTCATGAACAATCAGGCCGAAAGCTTGGCCAGAACCTCGTCGGATACCTCGAAGTTCGAATAGACGTTCTGCACGTCGTCATCGTCTTCCAGGTTGCCGATAAGCTTCATCAGCGACTGCGCCTTTTCCTCATCGACTTCGATCGTGTTCTGCGCCTTCCAGATCGCCTTGACGGTCTCAGCTTCGCCAAGCACCGCCTCCAGCGCCTTGGACACTTCGTTCATGTCCTCGAAGCCGCAATAGATCGTGTGCCCCTCTTCGTCGGTCTCGACATCGTCGGCACCGGCTTCGATCGCAGCTTCCATGACCTTGTCGGCATCGCCAACGGAAAGCTTGTAGGTAATTTCGCCGACGTGATCGAAGGAGAAGGAAACCGAACCGGTTTCACCCAGCGCACCGCCTGCCTTGGTGAAGATCGAACGGACGTTCGACGCGGTGCGGTTGCGGTTGTCGGTCAGCGCCTCGACGATAACGGCGGTGCCGCCCGGGCCGTAACCTTCGTAACGAACGGAATCATAGGTTTCCGCGTCGGCGCCGGATGCCTTCTTGATGGCACGGTCGATATTGTCCTTGGGCATCGACTGCGCCTTGGCGTTCTGCACGGCGAGGCGTAGAGCCGCGTTCATCGTCGGGTCGGGCAGACCCGACTTTGCAGCAACGGTGATTTCGCGCGCGAGCTTGGAGAACATCTTGGAACGGATACCGTCCTGTTTGCCCTTGCGGTGCATGATGTTTTTGAACTGTGAATGGCCAGCCATGGCACCCCTGATACTTTAACCTGTTCTGGAATGGGCGCGTTATAATTTCGAAGCGCCCTCCGTTCAAGGTATTTCGGTCGGACCCGCCTCTACCCTTCGGTAAATTCAGCAGGAACAAAGCCTTCGCCGCTCCGTTTGACCATTCGACGACAACAGAAGGAGACGCAGAAGATGGCAAGCCTCACCGAAGCCCGCGAAGCCCCCGAACGCCAGCTGTGGGACGAGATCAACAGCGTCCATGCCGGCATGCTTGGCCTGGAAGGCGCGCATATGCATTTCCAGCCAATGGCGCCGAATGTCGACACCAAGACCAACACGATCTGGTTCTTCACCAAGACGGATACGGATCTGGTGCGCGCGATCGGCGCGGGCGGCCGGGCGCATTTCTGCGTCACCGGCAAGAACCATGATTACCACGCCTGCCTTTCCGGACCGATCGACGTCCGGCATGACGCAGCAAAGCGCGACGAATACTGGAGCGCCGTGACGGCAGCCTGGTATGAAAATGGCAAGGATGACCCGCTGCTGACCATGCTCGCCTTCAAGGTCGACGATGCCGAAATATGGGCCTCGACCAACAGCACGCTCAAATTCGGCTGGGAAATCGCCAAGGCGAACATGACGGACGAGAAGATGCCGGAGGTCGGCGTCAAGCAGCACCTCACCTTCTCGTCGTTCCACTAAACGAAAATATCGCAGGGGCTGTCAAAGCCCCTGCGGCAGCATGATCGTCGGCTTCTTCGGCAAGGATCGCATCGAAACCGTGATAGTCTTCTGCTTGGCGTAGGCGATGTCGAATTTCCCGTCGAACATGGCTAGAAACGTATCGAGCGGCGGCCCGAAGCGGTGCATCGGCAGGATCAGCGAGGATCGCAACCGCTGCACGACACGGCTCATACTGTCCGCTCCCATCGTCAAACCGCCATCGACCGGCACCATCAGAATATCGAGACGGCCGATCTCGGTATATTGCGCCTCGTTCAGCTCGAAATGCAGATGGCCGAGATGACCGATGCAAAGACCGGCGACCTCGAAGATGAAGATCGAATTGCCGTTTTCCTCGATCCCGCCACCCCAGTTTCGAATGTCGGAGACGACGTTGCGGATATAGACATCCCCGACCATCTCCTGATGTACGGCCTTTTCGCCCGGCACATCGCTCCATCCGCGCAGCACCGTCTTGATCCCGGGATCGGGTGTTAAGGAGTAGTGGGTCGAATGCGCCCGGTTCATCGTCACTACGTCGGGCAGGCGCGACGGCTGATAGACACCGCTATAGTCCGTTGCGATGCCGATACCGCCCGGTGTCTCGATGAAATAGGTGGAATGGCCGACGAAGGTGATCTTCACCTCCTCCCGCTCGGAAAGCGTCAGCGCCCTGTCAGCCTGCGCAAGCTGCACATCCGGCAGCGTAAAGCTCGCAAACCGCACATTCGGCAGCTTTTGCGCGATTGCCTGGCATTGACTGATCGGAAGCCCGGCATCCTGCGCCTGAGCCGAAGAAAAGGCCGATAGAAGAAAAGCCGAAAGACCGAATGCGAGAGTTCGCAGCTTCATGCCACACTCCAGGAAACGCGTTCATGCTCATTCCGGGTGAAAGATGCGGGAAGCATGTGCAAGCGTCCAGCTTGCTTTGACGCGAGCCGCCTCACAATTCCGTCATTCCGTCATTCCGGCTGAATCGAAACATCAGCCCGCGAAGAAGGCTTCTCCTGTGAAATCGGATCAGATGATCAGCGTACGACGCCCGAACGGCGTCTTGTCATCATAGTTGCGCGTGCCGATACGCTCGCTTTCACCCGAAAGCCTGGCATCCTGCGGCGCCTCGTCGCCGGCTTCGGACGCAGCAGCGTCCTGCCGCCGATGCGGATGGCGGTCATCGAGAGACCCCGAAGTTTCCTCTTCTTCCCCGCCTTCGTCCTGCGGCTTGCGAAAACGCTTCATGGCCGCAAGGTCGGCGTTGATCTGCGTCTGCCGATGGTCTGCCCAGACGTTGTCGGGCTCGGCACGGCTGACGACGCTGCTGTCGACCTGGGTCGCAGCGGATGCGGAAGTTGAAGAAACTCGGCTAACCGGGTCTACCATTCTATATCCTCCAGCAGATGCCGCCCTGCCCGGAAAAAGCGCCGGAGCAAGGCATCACTGCGGGAAGGATAACATGGGAACCGCAGTTCCCCAATCAGCGCCAGAAGCTGGGAATAGCTTCCGCGAGCCGCGGCCCGATCCGCAGCGGCTCGATCTTTTCGGCAAGGCCCGTCGAATCCGAGATCTCGATGCCGAGACCGCAGAGCGTGGCCGGCCCATGCGCCGCCTCGAAACGCCCCTTCGGCATTTTCGAGATGAAGCGGTTGAGCGGCTCTTCCTTCTCCATGCCCAGCGAAGAGTCGTAATCGCCGCACATTCCGGCATCCGACATGTAGCCCGTACCGCCGTTCAGGATCTGGCAATCGGCCGTCGGCACATGGGTATGCGTGCCGACAACAAGCGAGGCGCGCCCATCAACGAAGTGCCCGAAGCACTGCTTCTCGCTGGTCGCTTCGGCGTGGAAGTCGAAGATGATCGCATCCGCCTGCTCCTTCAACGGAGCGGCATCGAGAATGGTCTCGGCGCTCTTGAAGGGGTCGTCGAGTTCCGGATGCATGAACACCCGGCCCATGATGTTGGCGACCAGTATGCGCGCGCCGTTGCGGGCATAGTAGAGACCCGATCCCTTGCCGGGCGTGCCGGCAGGATAGTTCGCAGGCCGCA
This sequence comes from Neorhizobium sp. UBA7851, assembly GCA_002500765.1. Classification (GTDB taxonomy): domain Bacteria; phylum Pseudomonadota; class Alphaproteobacteria; order Rhizobiales; family Rhizobiaceae; genus Neorhizobium. The sequence continues at coordinate 41,204 of DLSX01000178.1, read as the reverse complement.
GGAACTGGTCGTGGCGGCCGGCAAAGCTCACGGCTTCCTTCTGGTCCCACACGTGATTGCCGGTGGTGACGACATCGGCGCCGGCATTGATCGTCTCAAGAAAGATGTCTTCGGTGATGCCGAAACCGCCGGCCGCGTTCTCGCCGTTGACGATGACGAAATCGAGCTTCAGGTCGGAAATCAGGCCCGGCAGTTTTTCCCATACGGTCGTGCGGCCGGTCTTGCCGACCATGTCACCTAGAAAGAGAAGGCGCATTCCTATCCAATCTTTACAATGGCCTCATCGGACAGATCGCGAAAGCCGCTTTCCGTCAGGATCCCGTGAAGCCTTATATCATGAGGTTCGTTGGGAACTGATGCCACTTCCTGGCAGTCGAATGCAATGCCGATCAGCCGTGGATTGCGGCCTTTTTGCTGCAAACGGTAAATTGCGCGATCATAATAGCCGCCGCCATAACCGATCCGGTGGCCTCTGCGGTCGAACGCCGCAAGCGGCACCAGCATGATCTCGGGGTCGAGTTCGGCCGCTTCCGGGCCTGGCCCGACAGTACCGAAAACACCTGCGACAAGCTCGCTCCCGTCAACCAGTTCCCTGAAAACGATGGTTTCCTTGTCGAGCACGACGGGCACGCAGATCCGCGCGCCCCGTTGCCTCAAAAGATCCAGCAGCGGCCGCACATCCGCCTCGGAACGGATCGGCAGAAAACCGGACACGATCGTTCCGTCGCCGAGATCGATCGCCGCCATGCCATGCGATGCCAGCGACAGGCTTTTTTCCACGCGCTCCGCAGCACTTATCGCATCGCGCGCCGCGAGCCTTTCAGCCCGCAGCGCCGCCTTGATCGATTGGCCGGCCATCAGGCCTTGTCGCCTGCGCGCGAGACGAGCAGCTTGTCGATACGCCGACCGTCGAGATCGACGACCTCGAAGGTCCAGCCATGCGTCGTGAAGCTTTCGCCCAGTTCCGGCAGGTGCTTCAATTCGTCCAGCACGAAACCGGCAACGGTCTCGTAACCCGGGTCTTCTTCGATCGAAATGCCCATCTGCGCACCGAATTCGTCAACCGGCATCCAGCCCGCGATCAGATACGATCCGTCATCCCGCACCACGATGGCAGGCTCCTCGGTCGCATCCTCCTGGAACACACCGGTAATCGCCTCAAGCACGTCGCCCGAGCTGATGATGCCTTCGAAATGGCCGTATTCGTCATAGACGAGAACCATATGCGCCGGCGCCTTCCTGAGCGCCTGGATCACGTCGAGTGCTCCGGTCAGATCGGATACGACAGGAGCGTCGCGCATCGCCGCCTGAATGTCGAACTGCTTGCCACCCGCCATGAAGTCATAGGCGTCCTTGACGAACAGCACGCCGAGAATCTCATCCGAGCTACCCTTGCGAACCGGCAGACGCGAGCGGGTCGTCGCCCGAAGCTGGGCGCGGATTTCTTCCGGCTCGTCCTCGGTATCGATCACTTCGACATCACGGCGCGGCGTCATCAGGCCGCGAGCCGTCCGGTCGGCAAGACGCATGACGCCGGAAATCATTTCCGACTCACCGCTTTCGATAACGCCGGCGCTCTGGGCTTCGGCAAGAACCGTGCGGATTTCCTCGTCCGTCACCTTTTCTTCCGACTCGCCCTTCTGGCCAAGAATGGCCAGCACGAAACGACCCGAGATATCGAGGAACCAGACGATGGGCGCGCCGAAGGTCGCCACAAGCTTCATTGCTGGCGCTACGCGTGCAGCGACCGTTTCCGGCGCGCGCAGCGCGATCTGCTTCGGCACCAGTTCGCCGAGGATAAGCGACATATAGGTGATGACGACAACGACGCCGCCGACGCCGAGCCAGTCGGCGAGGTTTTCGGCCATGCCCTGCGCTTCAAGCCAGCTTGTCAGGCGTGTGCCGAGTGTTGCGCCGGAAAAGGCGCCGGAAAGAACGCCGACGAGCGTGATGCCGATCTGGACAGAGGAAAGAAAACGGCCCGGATCTTCGGCGAGCTTTATCGCTGTCGCGGCGCCCCGATTGCCCTGGTCGGCCATGACCTTGAGACGGACCGGGCGGGAAGATACGACGGCAAGTTCCGACATTGCCAGAACACCGTTCAGGACGGTGAGTGCAATGACGATGAGAATTTCGGTTAACAAAAGGTGCTCTTAGGCTGGGACAATATCCTGCGCACAAAACGTTGACCGCTTGTGACGGCTGCCGTTGACTTCCTAATGTGATCTCGCGCGCAGTTCGGAAAACCGTCAGCCGGTTCTCGGAACTGCGCACCTTCACGTATGAGCAGAAATCATAAGGTCGGCTCGGCTCTATTGCAATGGCTGGAACAACTGAAGTCTGCGACCGATCAGACAGAGAGATCGATCGTCATTTCCGCACGCGTGCCTCGCGGCCGTTCCACATATTGAATGGCGGATCCGAGCGTCGATGCCATGGACTTCACGATCCGGCTTCCAAGCCCTGTCCCCCTGACGACATCGCCCTCTTTCCAGCCGACCCCGTCATCTTCCACGGCAAGCAACGCCTTGCCATCGGCCTGACGTGTCAGAAGCACGCGAACTTCGCCCTCGGCACCCGGCTCATAGGCATATTTCAGCGCATTGGTCAGAAGCTCGGTCACGATCATTCCGACGGACACTGCACGATCCGACGTCAGCATCACCTCGTCGGCGGAAAGATGGATTGTCGGCCCCTGCTTGTCGGTCACGGTGCTCTGAACCTCGTTGACTAGGGTCCCGAGATATCGGTCCATCTCCACCTGCCGCACATCGTCGGATGTGTAGAGGCTGCGATGCATGCCGGCAATGGCCGCAATCCGGGCCTGCGTCTCGGCAAGCGCCGCCTTGACGTCATCGTTCTTACTGCTTCCGACCTGAAGCCGGATCATTGCCGCGACGAGCGCGAGACTGTTGGCGACGCGATGATTGACCTCCGCCAGCAGGATTTCGGCACGTTCCTTGCCGATACGGATTTCCTGATCGGCCTTTTCCTTCTCGCGCCGCAGGTTGGCGTTCGAGATCGCCTGGCCGATTGCGTTCTGCATCAAAGGCCAGAACTCTTCGCCGACGGTCTTGATGACATAGTCGGAAGCGCCGTTCTTCATAGCCTCGATGGCAATCGTCGCTTCGCTGGATCCGGTGACGTAGATCACCGGAGCCGTGCAACCGCGCTCCTGCAGGCGATGGAAGATATCCATTCCGGTCTCGGCGCGAAGATAGTGGTCGAGAACGATCGCATCGATGCCGCCCTTTTCAAACGCGGCCATGGCGCTGAGACCATCGACGGCGGCGACAACATCATAGCCGGCACGTCCGAGATGGCGTTCCGCGAGACGGGCCAGGGCGACATCGTCGTCAACATAAAGGATCGTTCGCGGCATATTTTCTCATTATTGTCCGGGTATCTGCATCACCGAAAAGAACAGACCCAACTGTCGAATGGCGTGTGCAAAACTATCGTATTCCACTGGCTTGGTAATATAGACATTCGCGCCAAGATCGTAACAGCGCTGAATTTCCCGCTCGTCGTCCGTCGTCGTGAGGATCACCACGGGCAGCCGTTTTGCATGAGGGTTGGACTTCACCTTCTCCAGGATGTCAATACCGGACATATCGGGCAGATTGAGATCGAGCAGGATCAGGAGATGCCGATCGCTGCTGGCCATGCCCGAACGGTCGGCGCCGAGAATGAAGTCGAGCGCATCGGTACCGTTGGTAAACGGCACGATCTCGTTGTTGACGCCGGCCCGGCGCACATTCTTCTCGATCAGGCGGGCATGTCCTTCGTCATCTTCGATCATGACGATGGTGACTTCCTTGCCGGCAGCTTTCATGGCCCGCTACTCCTAACATACTGGGACAAATCCATGGGCAGACGGATGACGAATGTCGCTCCACCGCCCAGCGTGGATGTCACAGTAATTTCCCCGCCTAAATTTCTGACTAACGAGCGCACATGTGCAAGCCCGATCCCCTCGCCCGGCTTGTCCTGTACCCCGGCCCTGCGGAACAGCTCGAAGACGCGCTCGTGATCTTCCGGCGCGATCCCGCGACCATTATCCGCCACCTCGATCCTGACCGCACTGCGACCCATTGGAAATGCCTTGACGGAAAGACTGAGCGGCCGCTCCGGGTGTTTGTATTTCACCGCATTGTCGAACAGGTTACCGAAAATCTGCTCCATCGAGAACCGGTCGGTCAAAAGGCCGCGGGTCGCGCCGACCGAGATATTCACCTCGCCCCCGGTTTCGCTCACCTGGTGGTGAACGCTCGCAGCGGTCGCCTCCAGCATTTCACCCAGATCGATGCGCTCGGGCTTCAGTTCGCGGCGCCCATCACGCGAAATCTTCAGGATCGCATTGATCAGTGCATCCATCTTCTTGGTCGAGGAGCGAATGAACCCGATCGCTTCGGGCAGATCCTCCTCCACCGCAAGCCGCGCCTCGCGCACCTCGTCTTCGCTGGGCTTGTTTTCATCCGCCAGAACATAGCTGCTGATCGCCTTCAACGATGCATCCAGTTCGCTGGTAAAGCCCATGATGTTGACGAGCGGCGCCCTCAGATCGTGGGAGACTATATAGGCATAGCGCTGGATCTCGCGGTTTGCCTGCATCAGGTCTTCGGTGCGCTCATTGACGCGTTCCTCGAGCCCGACATTGAGCTCTTCGACTTCCGCCCGGGCATGATCCAGCTCGCGAACATGCTGCATCACCACAGCAATCCCGCCGCCGACAACCAGGATGATCAGCAACCCGCCGCCAAGCGTGACATATTGCAGGGATCCGGCACTCTCGCGTATCTCGCCAATGCCCGCCACCAGATGGCCGTCCAACTCATCGATAATCTTTCCGATCGTCTCGCGCAGCTGTTGCATGGCCACGAAACCGGCCTCGTTGCGCACGATCGCAACGGCTTCGTTTACCCGCCCTTCGCTTGCCAGGTTGAGCGTCGCCTGCATCTCGGTCACCTTTTCGGCGATGAGGCGCCGGATCTCGTCGAGCGGTATGGCAACCTTTGCTTGGTTTCCTGAAACCCGTTCCAGCCTGCTCACCTGCGCCGGAAGTGCCTCGATCGCTTTCTGATAAGGGTCGAGAAAAGCTTCGTTCTGCACCAGCAGATAACCGCGTTGACCGGATTCAGCTGAGTTCAGCAGGACAAGCATGTCTGACGCGGCAGAACGCAGTGCGCGCAGCTTGGTCACTTCGTCGAAATAGCTGCGGGTCGTCGTTGCCAGAAAGAAGGACGAAAGAACGATGGCAACCAGAATCCCGGCACCGATCAAAAGCATGAGAAGCGAAGACCGGGCAAACTTGTTATTGGCAAAGAGCATGAAGAAAACCGTCACTTGAGATGGACGGAAAGAACTTGGCCGCAACGCCGGCATTGTCAATGCATATCCGGCCGGAGCCGGACTGCATCAACGACAATCTAAAATAGGAAAGCGCGATCCACGGCGACCGATGGAGATTTACGATCCTGGGTGCCTACAAACGTAGGTGGGCGCCATATGTCCAAGCCCACGGGCCTGGTCAGGGACAGCTCCCTTTGGATCGAGTATGGCCCCAGGGATTGTGGTTCCTGTCGGGAAGCGCAGAACGCGACGGCAATATATGTATGATCTTCGCGCGACGCCAGTGGCCCCGGATCTAATTTTTGCGAGCGATCAATTCGCCTCGGCCGGCGTGCGCCCATTCAGCTTCGCGGCGAGTCCCTCGATCCGCGCGGCAAGTTCGCCGATGGTCGACACCATCGCCTGTTCGTTGCGCTGCTGCACTTCCAGCGATCCGTCCTGGTTGGACCTCAAGGAGGCGAGCTCCGCTTCGAGCGCCGAAACCTTGCGTGTCATCTCGGACAGTTCGTCCATGATCATGATGCCGGCCATGACGGTGATCCTGAGATCGCCGATCTCGCCGAACTGACCCTTGAGATGGCCGACATAGCGGTCGAGCCTGTCGGCGAGCTGGGTCAGGTGATCTTCCTGCCCCTCCTCGCAGGCCATGCGATAGGCCTTGCCATCGATCGTGACTGTAATCTGAGCCATCGAATTCTCCCGTCAGCGATCGAGCACGGCGCGGATCGTCTCCATGGCGGTCACCAATCGACGCGACACTTCACGATTGACTTCTTCCAGCCGATTGGCGCGAAATTGCGACTGGTCGAGTTCCTGGGCCAGGCGGGCGCGGTCGGCATGGACCCGACGAACTTCGCTATCGACATCACGGCTCTCGCGCTGACGTTCGATACGGGCATCCACGGCATTTTCGAGACTCCCCACCGCCGCGCGGAGTTCCGAAAGCGCCACCTCAACCGTCTTTTCTGCCGGCATCCATCATATCCCGTGAGAATGCGAGGAAGACCGAATCGTGCAGCCAAACCCCGCCATTAGGTAAAACAGATTAAGCACCGCTTGAAAGCCGGTCAACAAACCACCACCCTACAGGCATCATCGACTTGTGGATCATGCGCCTTATATCGCTTTTGTACATGACTGCTTACATATTGGGCGACCGGCAGCAAACATGCTCATTATCTGACAGCCCGGCCCCCGCTTTTGTTGACTTGCCCGTTCCACCTGATATGGATCAGGCGCTCCCTCAAAGGGCTCTGAAAAGGGCCTCTGACCGACACTCGGATACAGTGGATTAGCCATGACTTCTCGCGAACAAAACGACCGGATGGCGAATGCGATCCGTTTCCTTGCCATGGATGCCGTCGAAAAGGCGAATTCCGGCCACCCAGGCATGCCGATGGGCATGGCCGACGTGGCGACGGTCCTGTTCTCCAAATATTTGAAGTTCGACCCGACGAAACCGCATTGGCCGGACCGCGACCGCTTCGTGCTCTCGGCCGGCCACGGCTCGATGCTTCTTTATTCGCTCCTGTATCTGACCGGTTACGAAGACATGACCGTCGAGGATCTGAAGGGTTTTCGCCAGCTCGGCTCCAAGACCGCCGGTCATCCGGAATATGGCCATGCCACCGGCATCGAAACGACCACCGGCCCGCTCGGCCAGGGTATTGCCAATGCCGTCGGCATGGCGATCGCCGAACGCAAGCTGCGCGAGGAATTCGGCGCCGACCTGCAGGATCACTATACCTATGTGATCAACGGCGACGGCTGCCTGATGGAAGGCATCTCCCACGAAGCCATCGCGCTTGCCGGCCACCTCAAGCTCAACAAGCTCATCCTTCTGTGGGACGACAACTCGATCACCATCGACGGCGCCGTTTCCCTGTCGGATTCGACCGACCAGATCGCCCGTTTCAAGGCCGTTCACTGGCACACGATCGAAATCGACGGCCATGACCAGGCCGCGATTGCAGCTGCGATCGAAGAAGCCCACAAGTCCGACAAGCCGACCTTCATCGCCTGCAAGACGACGATCGGCTTCGGCGCCCCCAACAAGGCCGGCAGCCACAAGGTTCACGGCTCGCCGCTCGGCGCTGAAGAAATCGCCGCAACCCGCAAGGCGCTGAACTGGGAATACGAACCCTTCGTCATCCCCAACGACGTCCTGTCCGACTGGCGCGCCGCCGGCACCCGCTCCGCCGACGCCGTCAAGGCCTGGGAAGGCCGTCTCGAAAAGTCCGCGCACAAGGCCGAATTCGATCGCCGTTTCGCCGGCGACCTGCCGGCCGGCTTCGACGCCGCTATCAGCGACTACAAGAAGAAGCTCGCCGAAACCAAGCCGACCGTTGCCACCCGCAAGGCTTCGGAAGACGCGCTCGAAGTCATCAACGGCTTCCTGCCGGAAACCATCGGCGGCTCGGCTGACCTGACGCCCTCGAACAACACCAAGACCAGCCAGATGCATTCGATCACGCCGACGGATTTCGCCGGTCGTTACATGCACTGGGGCATCCGCGAACACGGCATGGCATCGGCCATGAACGGCATCGCGCTGCATGGCGGCCTGATCCCTTACGGCGGCGGCTTCATGATCTTCTCGGATTATTGCCGCCCGCCGATCCGCCTCGCTTCGCTGATGGGCATCCGCGTCATCCACGTTCTGACGCATGATTCGATCGGCGTCGGCGAAGACGGCCCGACCCACCAGCCGGTCGAACAGATGGCCTCGCTGCGCGCCATCCCGAACCTGATGATGTTCCGCCCGGCCGATGCCGTCGAAACTGCCGAATGCTGGCAGATCGCCGTAACGACCAAGGACCGTCCGTCGGGCCTGGCGCTCACCCGCCAGAACCTGACGACCGTCCGCACCGAATATTCGGAAGAAAACCGCTCGGCCAAGGGCGCCTACGTCCTCTCCGGTAACGCCGATGCGAAGGTCACGATCTTCGCATCCGGCTCGGAAGTCGAACTCGCCGTTGCCGCCGCCAAGACGCTCGGTGAAAAGGGCACGACCGTTCGCGTCGTCTCCGTTCCCTCGACCGAACTCTTCTTCGAACAGCCGGACGCCTACCGCGCAGAGATCATCGGCAAGTCGCCGGTGAAGATTGCCGTCGAAGCAGGCGTTCGCCAGGGCTGGGATGCGTTCATCGGTCCGGAAGGCACGTTCATCGGCATGAAGGGTTTTGGCGCTTCCGGTCCGGCCAAGGATGTCTTCAAGCATTTCGGCATCACGGCAGACGCCGTCGTCGCCGCCGCCGAAGCAAAAATTTAATGCAAACGACTGCCCTAGATCAAAGTAGGGCAGTCTCAACCCGCGTTAAAACGTAGCCCCATTATCAGGGAGTAAAGCTCATATGACTGTAAAGGTTGCCATCAACGGTTTCGGCCGTATCGGCCGCAACGTCCTCCGCGCCATCGTCGAATCGGGTCGCACCGATATCGAAGTCGTTGCCATCAACGACCTCGGCCCGGTTGAAACCAATGCCCATCTGCTCCGCTACGACTCGATCCACGGCAAGTTCCCGGCCGACGTGAAGGTTGACGGCGACACCATCACCGTTGGCGGCGGCAAGCCGATCAAGGTTACCGCCATCAAGGACCCGGCAACCCTGCCGCACAAGGAACTCGGCGTCGACATCGCGCTTGAGTGCACCGGCATCTTCACCGCCCGCGACAAGGCTGCCCTGCACCTGACCGCCGGCGCCAAGCGCGTCATCGTTTCGGCTCCGGCCGATGGCGCCGACCTGACCGTCGTTTTCGGCGTCAACCACGACCAGCTGACCAAGGACCACCTGGTCATCTCCAACGCTTCCTGCACGACGAACTGCCTGGTTCCGGTCGTCAAGACGCTGGACGACGCCGTTGGTATCGACCACGGCTTCATGACCACGATCCACTCCTACACGGGTGACCAGCCGACGCTCGACACCATGCACAAGGACCTGTACCGCGCCCGCGCAGCAGCCCTGTCCATGATCCCGACCTCGACCGGCGCCGCAAAAGCTGTCGGCCTGGTTCTGCCGCATCTCAAGGGCCGCCTCGACGGCACCTCGATCCGCGTGCCGACCCCGAACGTCTCGGTCGTCGACTTCAAGTTCGTCGCCAAGAAGAACACCACGGCTGCTGAAATCAACGAAGCCATCAAGGCTGCGTCGAACGGCAAGCTGAAGGGCATCCTCGGCTACACCGAAGAGCCGCTGGTTTCCCGCGACTTCAACCACGACAGCCATTCCTCGATCTTCGCGATCGACCAGACCAAGGTGCTCGAAGGCAACTTCGTCCGCGTTCTGTCCTGGTACGACAACGAATGGGGCTTCTCCAACCGCATGGCCGACACCTCGGTCGCAATGGCAAAGCTCATCTGATCGAGCCGAAACGAATGAAGAAAGGGGCGCCTCGAGCGCCCCTTTTTATTGCACATCGGAACCGTTAATTGTTAGGTGGAAACGGTTCCAATCCGTTTCGAACTGATCTCGCACAGCACACCAAGAGCGATACCTAGAAGCAGATAAATGACCGCTTCATTTATCGCTTCGCCACTTGTAGCCGCCGCCAAGTATCGGCGTGAAGCGAATGTGTTGCTCTCCATGTCAGGCGTGAGGAAAGCAATCCCGAAAGCTATCGCAAGCCGTAACGCACTGGACCAAAAAATAAGATGGGCAAGGATGCGCCCGATACGCGTAAAGAACATGCGACGTGCTTCGCCTCCTAATATTGCCCAACAGATAGGATCTGACTAAATGCCCAAGCGCAACGTTCGCGCATCGTTTTTTCAACCAGCAAGAATAACTTCCGAAATAAAAAATACGCAGCTAACTTATGGCTTGCAAACGCTGATTTTCTACACACCTGCAAACATTTTTAAAATTGCCACCAACAGCATAAGCACCGACGATCAAATCGGCGCAACATCCCTCACCCGCACGTCACCATAACCACCCGACGCGATACCGCTGCAGAGATTAAACCACTCGCAGCCACGACAGGCTTTTCGCGTGACGCCGTCGGCAAAGGCTTTTCGCATTCTAGCAAGCAGCCCCGGATGCAGATCGATCCGCGCGCCCGCAGACAAGCGCATCTCCAGAAGTTCACCGATATCCGCCGCCGCCTGCGCATCACGGACACGCACGCTTTCACGAAAACAATGCGGTTCAGGCTCGCACAAAAGTGCCATGCAAATGTCGTCCGGACCGTCGATGACGAGAACATCCTCGCCGCTCGATAGCCGTTTGGCGATCCGATCGTAGTTGGCGACAAAACCCGGCGTGTATCCTTTGCCCACATAGGTGAGCAGGCAAAGGAGATGATGCGGTCTCAGCCGAACCGTCATGCCGCAGGCTTGGCCCTGCCTCGCGCCAGCAGACGCAGGATCGCTGCACCAAGCGCGGATTTCAACCCGGCGCCGACGAGGAACGGCAGCACTCCGAACAGAAAAGCCTTCTGCGCCCCGATCATGAAGGCCAGAACGACACCGCCGATAACAAGGCACAGAAGATTGGCGAGGATCATGGCCACGAACGCCATAAGCGGCCGGTGACCGTTCCAGCCCATTTCCGCCAGAAAACCGGTCATTGCGGCAATGACGGGGAAGGAAAAGAGATAACCGGCCGTCGGCCCTGCGAAAGATTGAAGACCTCCAGCTCCGCCAGCCAGAACCGGCATGCCCATTGCAGCTTCGGCAAGCCATGCGACAACTGTCGCCGCACCCAGGCGCCAGCCGTAAAGCGCGCCGATCAGCGTAACAGCAAGGGTCTGCATAGTGATCGGCACAGGTATCATCGGCACGGAAACATAGGACGCCGCAGCCAGGATACCGGTGCCGAGGACAACGGCCAAGCCGCGCAAGGCGAGCGGGGCATTCTGCAGGTCAAGCGGACTGAAGGCCGGCTTCGAGGCAGGTGTCGAGAGGTAGTTCATACGGATCTCCAAATTATAGATAATTTCCAGAATCTATAGCTAATGACTCCACAGAACATATAAATTGACAAGCCATGAAATTCACGGCCGGCAAAACCCATTGAATTTGTGACGAGATTTCAGCCCTTGCGAGGACTTTGACCAACCCATTGCACATGCCGGGCCAGCACCGAAGCTGCCTGATCGACATCTCCGACCCTGAGCGCAGACAGGATTGCACGATGATCACGATCGGTAGGCGCTTCCCATTCGGCCCGCCATCCGGAAAACAGCAACCGGGCGCTGACCACTTGCAGGTCGTCGATTGATTTGAGCAGGCGCGGCATGCCGCAAGGACTGAGGATCAAACGATGGAAGCTTCGGTTTGCCTCATCCCAGGCCTGCACGTCGCTCGCCTTTTCACCGGCAAAGTTTGCCGCCTCCGCCGCATCGAGAATGGCCCGGGTAAGATGGGGCGCAGCATGACGCAACGCCAGCACTTCCAGCGCTGCCCGCATTTCGGCCACCTCCTTCACCTCGTCGAGGCTGAAGCCGGCAACTCTTACACCCCGGCGCGGCTCGCTGACGACCAGCCCTTGGGCTTCCAGCCGTCGAAACGCCTCGCGCACCGGCACATGACTGGCGCCGAATTCATCGGCAATATGATCCTGCCTGAGCCTCGCACCGGCAGCGATCACGCCGGTGACGATTCGCTCGGCAAGTTCCCGGCTGATACGGGAGGCGATTGTGTCTGATTTGGCTGTCGTCATGGAATTATAGATAATTCATGGCAATGCGACCGTCGAGCGCTCAACCTGAACCTTGCTGGTCTTTGCGCAGAACAATCCACTTACCTTTGCTTGCCTGATGAAGCAGGCGAAAGTTGTCATCGACCAGTCGCGCCTCCAGCCCTGTGGACGCCCGGGCTGCCCCGCCTAACGATTTCAAGGTGTTGTAACTTCAATCATCCCCGCTTCCGAAACCCATGCCTACAATCCCCCTGCTTCCGTCGCCGGAGTGTTGCGCGAGACGTTCGCGGGCAGGCGGAGGCCGGCGCTTTCGTCCGACCCGTAACGTGCGGCAAGGGCGGGAGGGGTGAAATGCATGGAGGGTGCGGCGTCAAAACCGAACTCTCCTATCAAGCCTCCCCCCGGCAGCCATGCCGGGTTCGGTTGAGCCGTCCAAGTGTGGGAAACCACATGCAGTGAGGCGAGAGGATCACCCGTAGGGACCGGAAGTCCCGAGAAAACGCCGAAGGCCACGCGAATGCGGAGCCACACTTTTATACAAAATGAGGTTCCGCATTCGCGTGGGCTCTCCGTTCTTTGAAAAGCGGAAAGCACCAAGGGACGAGACCGTCTTTTTTACACCCTGCCCTTCTCTTGCCGGAATTATTCCTGCCTATTGCAGGAAGTGACGATTCGCTCCGGCCTGCGCCGGATCTGCACCCGCTCCGACACACGACCCGCGACCCAAAAATACGTCTCGCGACCGCCATGTGCTGCCCGAGCAGTGAGCAAAGCGGCAAACCAAAGAGGTCGGGGCATTTGGAGGCTTTTTACATCGTATTGCTGATCGGCACGCTTCTCGTGCTCGTTTCCGCCTTCTCCAGCCTTCTCGCCTTCCGCTTCGGCGCACCACTGCTTCTCGTTTTCCTGTCGATTGGCCTTCTCGCCGGCGTCGACGGGCTCGGCATCCAGTTTTCCAACTACCCCTTTGCCTTCATGCTGGGATCGCTGGCCTTGGCCGTCATCCTGTTCGATTCCGGCTTTATAACCCCGATCCACTCCTTCAAGATTGCAGCCGTTCCGGCAATCACGCTGGCAACCGTCGGCGTGCTGCTGACCGCCAGCCTCTTCGCTTTTGCAGCAGCGTTTTTTCTGGACCTCGGCTGGCTGGAAGGACTGCTGCTCGGCTCGATCGTTGCCTCGACCGACGCGGCCGCCGTCTTCTTCCTCTTGCGCATCGGCGGCATCAACATTCGCGACAAGGTACGCTCGACGCTGGAAGTCGAATCCGGCACCAACGATCCCATGGCGATCTTCCTGACGATCGCGATCGCCGAACTGATCGGCACCGGCCAGCGCCTCTCGGGCATCGACCTGCATTTTTTCCTCACCTTCTTCGAGGAAATGGGACTGGGCCTCATCTTCGGCATACTCGGTGGCATGATGATCGTTGCGATCCTCAACCGCTTCACCTCCGACCGCGGCCTTGCACCGATCTTCGTCCTGACGCTGGCCCTGCTCGTCTTCGCTTTCACCGGCGCGCTTGGCGGCAGCGGCTTCCTCGCCGTCTACGTGGCGGGCATGTATGCCGGCAATCGCCGGATGTACGCCAAGCAGCAGATCATGCGCTTCAACGAGGGACTGACCTGGCTTGCCCAGATCATCATGTTTCTTGTTCTCGGCCTGCTCGCCACACCGTCGCAATTCCCGAGCATCCTCCTGCCGGCTGTCGGCCTCGCATTTTTCCTCATCTTCGTCGCCCGCCCGATCGCCGTGTGGCTGAGCCTTCTCCCTTACGATTTCACCCAGCAGGAAATCGGCTTTGTCGCCTGGGTCGGCCTGCGTGGTGCCGTCTCGATCCTGCTTGCGATCATGCCGCTCCTGAGTGGCGTCGAGAATGGCGAGCTCTTCTTCAATGTCGCCTTCATCATCGTTCTCGTCTCGCTCTGCCTGCAGGGCTGGACGATCAAGCCTGTGGCAACCCGCCTGGGCCTCATCATTCCCCCGCGCATGGGCGCCGTCGACAAGATCGAACTGGACCTTCCGGGCGCCGCCCAGCACGAGCTGATCTCCTACAAGGTCATCAAGGACAGCCCGATCATGCGCGGCGAACGCATCCCCCGCTGGGCCATGCCCTCGCTCGTCATCCGCGATGCAAAGAGCATGCGTTATCAATATGCGGGACGCCTGAGAGAAGGCGACCAGGTCTATCTTTTCGTTGCCCCCACCTATACCAAACTGCTCGACCGCCTGTTTGCCGCGCGCGCGCCGGTGGATGACAATGACGAGGAATTCTTCGGCGCCTTCGCCATTTCACCCACCCGCCCCGCAAAAGAGCTCGATGCCGCTTATGGCCCCGGCCTTCTTTCCGGGACGGAACAGAGCCTGACCGTCGGCGAGCTTCTGATCGCCCGCCTCGGCGGCAAGGCGGAATATGCCGACCGCATGCGCTTCGGTTCGATCATCCTCATCGTCCGCGAGGTCGACGAACTCAACCACATCAAGTCGATCGGCGTCTCGCTGGAGCCGGTCGAACCGACCACCAACCTGCCGATATTCATCAACATGCGCGAAATAGCTCATCGCGTGCGTGATCTCATCCGCAAATACCGAGGAAAGCCGGTGCCCACACAACGGCAATAAGCTATATTCGAGCGACGGATCGGAGAGACGACTGCGGCTCTTGGCACCCTTGCGTCGGGCCGCAACCATAGTATGGTCCCCCAGTTTCAGCGGTCGGGCGTTCAAGGGCGCTCGGCCCCATTTCAGCACTCAAGGAGTGGATTAGCCCATGCCGGCATTCAAGACCATTGACGACATCAGCAACCCAGCGGGCAAGCGCGTTCTCGTACGCGTCGATCTCAACGTCCCGGTTGCCGATGGAAAGGTGACCGACAAGACCCGCATCGAGCGTGTTGCCCCGACGATCCTTGAACTGTCGAAAAAGGGTGCCAAGGTCATCCTGCTGGCCCATTTCGGCCGCCCCAAGGGCGAGCCGGTCGCCGACATGTCGCTGTCGCTGATCATCCCGGCCGTCAACGAAGTCCTCGGCACCAAGATCCTCTTCGCCGCCGACTGCATCGGCCAGGACGCCGAGAAGGCCGTTTCTTCGATGAAGGACGGCGATATCCTGCTTCTCGAAAACACCCGCTTCCACAAGGGCGAGGAAAAGAACGACGCGGAGTTCACCGAAGCACTTGCCGCAAACGGCGACATCTACGTCAATGACGCCTTCTCTGCCGCACACCGCGCTCACTCGTCGACCGAAGGTCTTGCTCATCACCTTCCGGCCTATGCCGGCCGCACCATGCAGGCCGAACTCGAAGCATTGGAAAAGGGCCTCGGCGCCCCTGTCCGTCCGGTTGTCGCCATCGTCGGCGGCGCCAAGGTTTCGAGCAAGATCGATCTTCTGCAGAACCTCGTGAAGAAGGTCGATGCGCTCGTCATCGGCGGCGGCATGGCCAACACCTTCATCGCGGCCAAGGGCATCGATGTCGGCAAGTCGCTCTGCGAGCATGACCTCGGCGATACCGCCAAGGCGATCATGGCAGAAGCAGAAAGCGCCGGCTGCGCCATCGTTCTCCCGGTCGACGCCGTCGTTGCCCGCGAGTTCAAGGCCAATGCCGCAAACGAGACCGTTGCCATCGACGCCATCCCGGCGGACGCCATGGCCCTCGACGTCGGTCCGAAGTCTGTCGAAGCCATCAACGAATGGATCGGCAAGGCCTCGACCCTCGTCTGGAACGGCCCGCTCGGCGCCTTCGAAATCACGCCCTTCGACGCGGCAACCGTTTCGGCCGCAAAATTCGCAGCCGAGCAGACCAAGGCCGGCAAGCTGACCTCAGTCGCCGGTGGCGGCGACACGGTCGCAGCCCTCAACCACGCAGGCGTTGTCGACGATTTCACTTATATCTCGACGGCAGGCGGCGCATTCCTCGAATGGATGGAAGGCAAGGAACTGCCCGGCGTGGCAGTCCTCTCCAGGACCGCCTGATCGCTGCTTATCCACAGCTCGACCACAACCAGAATGCGCGGACATGGCTCCGCGCATTCGCGTTTCAAGACCCGTTTAAAATATTTAGATGTTTTAAACGATTGAATTGAATTCAATCGTTTCAAATATTTAGCCCTGGATTTACTTCCGCCCTACATCTGTTATCGCCTCAGATATCAAGTGTTGGAGATCGACAAATGACCGAACGTCTGGAAGATATTGCAATCAAGATGGTATCGAACGGCAAGGGCCTTCTGGCCGCCGACGAGTCCACTGGAACGATCAAAAAGCGCTTCGATAGTATCGGGATCGAGTCCACCGAAGAGAACCGCCGCGACTACCGCGAGATGCTCTTCCGCACCGAATCCGCAATGAAGAACTGCATTTCCGGCGTCATCCTCTATGAGGAAACCCTCTACCAGAAGGCCGCCGACGGCACCCCGTTCGTCGACATCATCAATGCCGCAGGTTCCATCCCCGGCATCAAGGTTGATATCGGCGCCAAGCCGATGGCGCTTCACCCGCATGAATTCATCACCGAAGGCCTCGACGGTCTTTACGAGCGCCTGCGCAAATATCGCGAAGCCGGTGCCCGTTTCGCCAAGTGGCGCGGCGTCATCACCATCGGCGACCAGCGTCCGAGCTGGGGTTCGATCAAGGCCAACTCGCAGTCTCTCGCCCGTTATGCAGCGCTCTGCCAGCAGGCTGACATCGTGCCGATCGTCGAGCCGGAAGTGATGATGGACGGCACGCCCGGTGACCACAACATCGACCGTTGCGCCGAAGTTACCCAGCACGTTCTGCAGACCGTATTCGCCGACCTGTTCGACGCCCGCGTCGACCTCGAAGGCATGGTGCTGAAGCCGAATATGGTCATAGACGGCATCAAGGCCCGCAAGGCCTCCGTCGAGGAAGTCGCCGAGCGCACCGTCAAGGTGCTGAAGGCAACCGTCCCTGCCTCCGTACCGGGCATTGCCTTCCTTTCGGGCGGCCAGACCTCGGAAGAAGCAACGGCCCATCTGTCGGCCATGGTCGCAGGTTACGACCTGCCCTGGAAGCTCACCTATTCCTACGGCCGCGCGCTGCAGGAAACGGCTCTCAAGGCCTGGGGCGGCAAGTCCGAGAATGTTGCAGCCGGCCAGCGCGCCTTCCAGCACCGCGCCGAGATGAACACGCTCGCCGCCAAGGGTACCTGGAAGAAGGATCTCGAGAAGGCCGCCTGATCGGGCCTTCTCACCGAAACCATTGCAGCCGGTCCGCAGCTTGATAGCGCGGATGCTGCAGGGAGGGAGAAAACCGCGTCGGCAACGGCGCGGTTTTTCCGTTGATTGATACCATCACAAAGTTTGACTGGTGAGCCGCACCGCACCCGCTTAAGCATCGTCCCTCACCCTTGGAGGATGCCCCCATGCCGACCGTCGAATTCGTCACCGTCGATGTCTTCACCGCCGAACGCTTCACCGGCAACCCGCTTGCCGTCGTCACTGACGCCCGTGGGTTGACCACGCAGCAGATGCAGCAGATCGCCACCGAATTCGGCTACTCCGAAAGCACCTTCGTTCTGCCGCCGGAAGATCCCGCCAATAGCGCCCATGTCCGCATCTTCACGCCGACGCTGGAAGTCCCCTTCGCCGGCCACCCGAATGTCGGCACGGCTTACGTGCTCGGCCAGAAGGACAGTCTGTTCGGCAAGCCCGTCGGAAACAGCCTCCGCTTCGAGGAAAAAGCTGGCATCGTTGAAGTCGAGCTGAGGCGCGAAGAAGGCAAGGTCGCAGCCGCCTCGATCCGCGCCCCGAGATCGCTCGCGATCGGAGAGACGGTAGCTGCAGAGCTTGTGGCGCGCTGCGTTGCAATCGATACGGAAAATGTCCGCACCGATCGGCACGCCCCGGTATTCGCCTCGGTGGGCCTCGGCTTCGTCCTTGCAGAACTGCAAAACCTCGACGCTCTCGGCCGCGCGCTGCCGGACCTCGCCGTCTTCCGTGAAGCGGTTGCCCGCCATCCCGGCGATGGCCTCGGATTCTCCGTATTTCTCTATGTCCGCGATCCGTCGCGGCCGGACCATATCCGTGCGCGCATGTTCGCCCCGCTCGACGACGTGCCGGAAGATCCGGCGACCGGCAGTGCATCCGGAGCGCTTGCCGCCTATCTGGTCGCCAACATGCCAGACACCGATATTCGCACGCAACTGACCATCAAACAGGGCTTGGAGATGGGCCGCCGGAGCATCATCGAACTCGATGTGACCAAACAGCAGGGAAAGGTGACCGATGTGCGCATAAGCGGCCGCTCGGTCTTCGTCATGCGTGGCAGCGTCGACTGCTGATCAGAAGAACTCGCGGCCTAAAAGCGCAATCGTCCAGATGATGAAAGCAAGCACCGCGAGTTTCCAGAAATCCACGCGGCGCTTCAGACCCGGAAAGCCCAGCGGCTTTATCACCTGCACGACCATGGCAAGCATAAGCAGGATGGAGATTGCTTTTGTCATTGTTCACCCTGCTGCGATCTTTTCGCTTTCCGCCACAGGGTAGACATTTTTAAACGCCACCACAGATAGGCTTTGGGAGGGGCAAACAAATCAACAGCGAGCCCCTGTCCTCGTTACCGTTCCAGTCGCTGCGGCGCAACACGTCCGGCGGCAGGAAACGGCACCATTGATTGTTTGACACGAACCCATTTGTGAGACGATGAGACGAAACCTGCTTCCCGTCCTCGCCCTTCTATCCGGAACGCTTTTTCTCTTCCTCGGCAACGGCCTTCAGGGCCTGCTCCTACCCTTGAGAGGATCGCTGGAAGGGTATTCCAACGAGACGCTCGGCCTTCTCGGAACCACCTGGGCCGCGGGTTTTGTCATAGGCTGTTTCGTTGCACCGAATGTGGTGCGCAGGATTGGACATGTCCGCGCCTTCTCCGGCTTTCTCGCATTGATTTGCATGAACGTGCTCGTGACCGGCCTGTTCGTGGATCAGACAGCCTGGCTCATATTGAGAGCCATCACCGGCTTCTGCACTGCCGGCACATCGATGATCATCGAAAGCTGGCTGAACGAGCGGGCGACACCGGAAAGCCGGGGCACGATCTTTTCCTTCTACATTTCCATCACGCTCTTCGGCGTCGTCGGCGGCCAGATGCTCGTGCCCTTTTCCGATGTGACGACAACGACGCTGTTCATGATCTGCGGCATCCTCTACAGCATCGCCGCACTTCCCACGACCCTGTCGAAAGCCGCGTCACCCCAGCCGCTGAAGCGCGCCAAGCTGGACCTGAAAGGCCTGTTCAGGAACTCGCCCATCTCCTGCATCGGCATCCTGCTGATCGGCATTGCCAATGGCGCATACGGCACTCTGGCAGCGGTTTTTGCCAGCCGCGCCGGCCTTTCCCAGGGAGCGGTCGCGGCGATGGTGACGATCACCATTTTTGCCGGCGCAATCATGCAGTTTCCCGCAGGTCGCCTCTCCGATCGTATGGACCGTCGCTACGTGCTGGCAGGTCTTTCAGCCGCTGCGGCACTGGCGGGACTGGTCGTCGCCATGCTGCGGCCGACCGACGCCTACGGGATCATCGTACTGGTGGCGATCTACGGTGCCGCGGCAAACGCGCTTTATCCGATCGCGGTTGCCCATGCGAACGACTTCGCCTCGCCCGAGGACTTCGTCAAGGTTTCAGGCGGCCTGCTCCTGCTCTACGGCATCGGAACCATTATCGGCCCGACACTTGGCGGCCCCGTAATGACCTGGGCAGGCCCCTATGCGCTCTTTCTCGTGACCGCGATCGCGCATATCCTGATCACCGCCTATGCCATCATCCGCAGCCGTAAGCGCGCACCGGTACCGGCCGAGCATCGTGACGCCTACACCGTGGCTCCTGCCGCAACCTCGCCGATGACGACACCGGAAAGCCTTGCACTCGACCCGAGGGCCGCGCCGGCAGAAGGCACGACCGAAGACCGGAGGAACTGACGATGACATTTTTCGACGACGACCGCCCGGCAAAGAAGATCGCCCATGAGATCGGCTCGGATCTCTCGATGCTTTCGGTGGACGACCTTGATGCCCGAATCGATCTCCTCAAACAGGAGATCGCGCGCATGGAGGCGGACAAACAGAAGAAACAGGCCGGCCGGATGGCGGCCGACAGTTTCTTCAAGAAGTGAGAAGATCCGAAAATGCCCAAGTAAAGCCTGGGGATTTTAAGTGGATATTAATCATTAACAGACATTATCAGACCGTCCAGGCTTCCTGGACTCAGACAGTTTCACCACCCGGCGAATGGTCTGATTTCTCCCTGTTTTACCTTGAGAGCCGCCTTTCCGCGGCTCTTCTTTTTTCAGGCCGCCTCAAAACCGCTTTACCTTCCCGTGTAAGCGCGTCTCGCAGCCCTCTTGCGATTGGCGAAAATCTGTTCCAAAACAAGAACATCCGCATCGGTTTACCGCTTCTTGTGGGTATTAACCTTTCCTTAATAAACGCCTTGCGGATTTCAATTATAAAGATCATGTTCAAGTCAATGAGGGCGGCGATGGAACCTTTCGCTACATCCCGCCATTGCCTCATCGTGATTGCGTTAGCAGGATGACATTCATGCAGGAACAGGGTCTGAATACCGTCAATTTCGCCGGCCGCGCCGCGAATTCCTCGCAGTTCAAGACACTTTACGCCGAGGGCATGTCTCTGGTGGAAGAAACCGCGACCTATCTCGACGGAACGGGTCGCGCCGCGTCGAAAGTCCTCCCGCGCATCGCATCGGTTCTTTACGCTGCTGAATCCATGCGGCTGACGACACGGTTGATGCAGATGGCATCCTGGCTGCTGCTGCAGCGCGCCGTCAATAACGGTGAAATGTCGAAGGATCAGGTTCTCGCAGAGAAGAACAAGGTTCGCCTCGACGGGTTCAATGTCGATCGCAATGCACCGGGCTGGGCCGAGCTTCCGGAAGGTTTCCGTGATCTGGTCGAGCGCTCGCTGCGCCTGCAGAATCGCGTCGCACTTCTCGATCGTGAAATCTATCGTCCGAGCGACGCCGTCGCCGTGCCGGATAACGAAAACAGCGTCCGTTCTCAGTTGAACCTTCTGCAGACGGCTTTCGGCAACTGATCAACGATCGGTCAGCCGATCCAGATATTCGAGAGTTTCAGTGCGGCCTTTGAGCCGCACTTTTTCGTTCGGGAATTCCTCAAACATCCGCAGATGGCTTTCGAACGAATTCCAGTTGTTGCGCCGCTCCCGGTATTTCGAGACCCACACGATCAGCTCTTCAAAACTCTCGTCGTTCTCTCCGCGCTGTTTGCCCCTCGCCTTGATGTTGGCGATGCATTCGTCTTCCGGCAGATCGAGGAACACCAGCGTCGTTGCGCGCGGAAGGCTGACATTGATCAACCAACCGTAGACGCCTTCGATGATCCATTCAGAGGTCAGTGACAGCTCTCGTATCTCCTCGATAACGATAGCCTTGTCACGGGCAATACCGCTGCCATGCTGGCCGGGCTGCCAATAGACGTCATCGAGATGCACGGGTGCACGGTCGAGCAACAGGGACAGTTGCCGGGCGAGCCAGGTTTTGCCCGAACCGCCATTGCCCATGATCGCCACCCGGCGAAGATCCTCATATTGCTTGTCTTTTGTCATGACACGCCCCACTTTCCCGCCACGACACCAAACGAAAAAAGCCCGGCTTGCGCCAGGCTTTTTTTATAAAATCCGTCAAGGATTCGGATATTAGAGGCCGAGGCCGCCGAAACGCTTGTTAAACTTGGAAACGCGACCGCCACGGTCCATCAGCTGCTGGTTGCCGCCGGTCCAGGCCGGGTGGGACTTCGGGTCGATTTCGAGGTTCATGGTGTCACCGGCAGAACCCCAGGTCGAGAAAGTCTCGTACTCGGTGCCATCGGTCATGACGACCTTGATCTTGTGGTAGTCGGGATGAATGTCAGCCTTCATGTCGATATTCCTGCTCTGCGGGGTCTCCATGCCGCTTTTGCGATCACCGACCCTCTTTAATCAATGAAGCCGTAGACCAGTTCGGTCACGGCTTCCCAATTCGATGCGGAGCCTATACAGGAAGGTCGCGGCTAGCACAAGTACCCGCAAGGCCAAGATAAGAGGGCCTCTGCAGCGTTCTTTGTTCGACATCAATGGCGGGCAGCGAGCGTTGAAATACTAGAGTTCGCGTATTGTGAAAAATGACGATGCGCAAGCAGGAGATCCCGTGGCAGACATGTCTGAGACCGAAAAGAAGAAGCGCAGCCTCAAGCCCCTCGCCCGACTGATCCCCTACCTCTCCCGGTACCGAAGGCTGGTTGCTTGCGCACTTTTCTTTCTGGTTCTTGCAGCCGCCACGACGCTTGCTCTTCCGCTCGCCGTGCGCCGCATGGTGGACCATGGTTTTGCGGCGGCCGACGGCCATTTCATCAACAACTATTTCGGCATGCTGCTCCTGCTCGCGGTGCTTCTCGCACTCGCCAGCGCCATGCGCTATTACTACGTCATCACGATCGGCGAACGGGTCGTGGCCGACCTGAGACGCGAAGTCTTCGCGCATGTCACGCGCCTCTCCGCATCCTTCTTCGACGTCAACCAGTCGGGTGAGATCGTCTCGCGACTGACCGCCGACACGACCCAGATCAAGTCCGCCTTCGGCTCCTCCGCCTCCCAGGCCCTGCGCAACACCATCCTCTGTCTCGGCGCGATGGGCATGATGATCTATACCAGCCCGTGGCTCTCCGTCATGGTGCTGGGCGCCATCCCCGTCATCGTCTTCCCGATCGTCGGTTTCGGCCGCAATGTCCGCCGCCGCTCGCGCGCCGCACAGGACACGCTGGCGGAAAGCTCCGCTTTCGCGTCGGAAACCGTCGCTGCCACCCGCACCATCCAGGCCTTCGGTGGCGAGCAGATGGCAAGCGACCGTTATGCCGGTGCCGTCGAAAACGCCTATGACGCCGCCCGTGTTGCGATCCGTTCCCGCGCACTTCTGACCGGCTTTGCCATCCTGCTCGTCTTCGGCTCGATCGTCGGCGTCTTGTGGTATGGCGCCCAGAGCGTCCTTGCCGGCGAAATGAGCGCCGGTACGCTTGGCCAGTTCGTGCTCTATTCTGTCATCGCCGCCAGCTCGCTCGGCCAGCTCTCCGAAGTCTGGGGCGAACTGTCGGCCGCCGGTGGTGCTGCCGAGCGACTGACCGAACTGCTGCACGAAATCCCGGCCGTACAGGATCCGGAAAATCCGGTTGCCCTGCCGGCACCTGCCCGTGGCGAGGTCGAGTTCGATCAGGTCTCCTTCGCTTATCCGGCCCGCGTCAGCGCGATTACACTCAACAGCCTGTCCTTCAATGTCAAAGCCGGCGAGACCGTCGCGATCGTCGGCCCGTCGGGCGCCGGCAAGAGCACGATGTTTTCGTTGCTGATGCGTTTCTACGATCCGCAGACCGGATCGGTGAAGCTGGACGGGGTCGATCTTCGTGAAGGTCGCCTCGAAGACATCCGCTCGCGCCTGGCAATCGTGCCGCAGGATGTGACGATATTTGCCGCGTCGATACACGACAACATCGCCTTCGGCATGCCGGGCGCAACCCGCGAGGCAGTCCGCGCCGCCGCCATTTCCGCCCAGGCCGACGAGTTCATCGCGAAGCTCGATCAGGGCTACGACACGATGGCCGGCGAGCGCGGCATCACTCTGTCCGGCGGCCAGCGGCAGCGCATCGCGATCGCCCGTGCGATCCTGAAAAACGCGCCGGTTCTTTTGCTCGATGAGGCGACCTCCGCGCTCGATGCCGAAAGCGAAACGCTGGTGCAGCGCGCGCTGGACGGGCTGATGGAAAACCGCACGACGCTCGTCATCGCCCATCGTCTTGCCACCGTCCTTAAGGCTGACAGAATTCTGGTATTGGAAGACGGTCGCATAGTCGAAGAAGGCACCCACCAGAGCCTCGTTGCAAAGGGTGGCCTTTACGCCAAGCTGGCGCGCCTGCAGTTCCACGATCTGGAACAGCGCAGCGCAAGCGCTATCTGACCGCTAAACAGGATTGGAACTGCATGATCGTCGAGCCACTGGACCCGAATGCCCCGCTCGACACATTGCTGGACAGTGTACAGTATCAGACATTCCAGTATTTCTGGGAGGGTTCGCACGCCGACAGCAAGCTGATCTATGACAAGCGTTGGGTGAACGGCGCGATCGCCACCAACATGGTTTCGATCAGCGGCACCGGTTTCGGCGTGATGGCGATCATCGTGGCCGCCGAGCGTGGCTGGATCGAAAGGACAGAAGCGCTGGAGCGGATATCGCTTATCCTCGATCGGCTGATGCTGGCCACCCGCTATCACGGTGCCTTTGCCCATATGGTCGATGGCGCGACGAGCGAGACGGTGCAATTCTCGCAATATGACGACGCGGGCGACCTGGTGGAAACCATGCTGCTGCTTCAGGGGCTGATCTGCGCCAGGGAATATTTCACCGGTTCAACCGAAACCGAACAGGCGCTGCGGGCAACCGTCACGCGGCTGTTCGACCAGGTCGAGTGGGACTGGTTTACCCGCGGCCGGGATGACGGCCCGCTGTATTGGCATTGGAGCCCGGTCCATAACTGGACCATGAACCTTCCGATCCTGGGATGGAACGAGGCGCTTTCGGCCTACGTGCTGGCCGCAGGCTCCGAGACGCATCCGATCAAGCCGGAAAACTATCACATGGGCTGGGCCCGCTCCGTTGCGATGAAAAACGGCGAGAGCTATTTCGGCACGAAGCTTCCGCTTGGGGAGCCGCTCGGCGGACCGCTTTTTCTCTCCCAATACTCCTTATGCGCACTCGATCCACGCGGCCTCTCCGATCGCTATGCCGATTACTGGCAACAGGCCGTGGCGCACACGCAGATAAACCGGGATTACTGCTTCAGCATCCCGGCCTACAAGCAATACGATGTCTGGGGCCTCACAGCGTCCGAAGCGCCGAATGGCTACAACGCCAATTCGCCGACATCGGACATGGGCGCTATCGCCCCGACTGCGGCGCTGTCGAGCTTCCCTTTCCTGCCGAAAGAATCGGAAGAGGCATTGCGCGCCATGATCCGTTACGAGGACGGAAAGCTGTTCGGTAGTTTCGGCTTCGTCGATGCCTTCGCCCCGGCGATAGACTGGCTGGCGCCGACCTATATTGCCATCGACCAGGGGCCGATCGTCGCCATGATCGAGAACCACCGCTCCGGTCTTCTGTGGAGCCTGTTCATGAAGGCGCCGGAAGTGCGGCGCGGACTGGAGAGACTGGGCTTCACGTCAGACCATTATACGGCCTGAGTATAAGGGCCTCACTCGGCTCGCTCGAACACCCATTTCACCACATATTTGCCGTTCGGCTTCAGCTTGGCCTTGGTCCTCATCTTCACCGGGCCGCCGAGCGCGGCTTCCGCCTGATCGAACATTTCGCGCGCCTCGGCGAGCGCCTGGTGATAGGTGCTGTTGTCGCGACGTGGCGTGTCCGCCACCGCCTTGATCAGGGCGCTCAAATCCCGCTTTACCGAAGTCATGATCAGCGTTCCGTCAGTTTCAGCTCGATGCGACGGTTTTGCGATTTCTCTTCCAGTGTATCGCCCGGCGCTATCGGCTGGAATTCACCAAAACCTGCCGCGACCAGACGATTGGCGGAAACGCCCTTCGAAATCAGATACTTCACGACCGATGTTGCACGAGCGGATGAAAGCTCCCAGTTGTCGCGATAACGGCCCGCACCGGAGAGGGGCGAGTTATCGGTGTGGCCGTCGACCCTGAGCACCCAGTTGATCTCAGCCGGAATTTCCTTGGCGAGTTCAAGCAGAGCCATGGCGAGCTTGTCCATTTCGCCCCGCCCGGCATCGTCCAGCTCGCTCCCTCCGACCGGGAACAGCACTTCCGACTGGAAGACGAAACGGTCACCGACGATGCGGATGTTCTCACGGTCGGACAGGATCTCGCGCAACCGGCCGAAGAAGTCGGAGCGGTAGCGGTTGAGTTCCTGAACGCGTGCGGCAAGGGCGACGTTGAGACGTCGGCCGAGATCGGAAATCTGTGCCTGCGAGGTTGCATCCTTCGCCTCGGACGCCTGCAGCGCCTGCTCGACAGCGGCGATCTGGGCGCGCAGCGCCGCGATCTGCTGGTTCAGCAACTCGATCTGGCTTGCCGCGCGCTGGCTGATCTGCTGCTGGTTGTTCAGCTCGCTGGTCAGTTCGCCCACGCGGGCATTGGCGGCGGAACTGGCCCCCGCTCCGTCATTCAGGAGCTGCTGCAGGCGCGAGCGATCGCTTTCCACCGCAGCCAGCGAGGATTGAAGATTTGCAAGCTGATCCTCTAGATCCTGGCTGCCGCTTTTTTCCAGCGCCAGCAGGTTGGTCAATTCGGCGATCTGGCTGTTCAGCCGGTTCAAAACCTCGTCGCGGCCGGTAATCTCGCGGCTGAGCAGGAACTGCGCCAGCACGAAGACGGTGAGCAGGAACATGATGGCCAGAAGAAGTGTGGACAGCGCATCCACGAAACCCGGCCAGAAATCGACTGTGCGTTCGCGACGGCGGTTCTTGGCGAGCGCCATCGCTTATTTCCCCCCGATCTTGTCGGAAAGCCGGTCGAGGGTGCGGCGCATGGCCTTCGATTCTTCCTGCTGCGCCTCGATCCAGTCGCGCAGCATCTGCTGTTCGTTGCGCATATTCTTCACCAGCCCCTGGATGCCCTCGGCCAGATTGGCCATGGCCGCCATCGAGCGCTCGCTCTCGGCACCGTCGCGCCCGGCTTTCGCCTGGGCGGCGACAAGCCGGCGCAACTCGTTGGTCAAAGCCTTGATTTCATCTGCGGCACCGCTGTCGCCATCGGTGATCGGCCCGTCGTAACCGACGTCTGTTACCGAAGAGAGCCAGTTTTCAAGCTCAGTGTAGAAGCGGTTCTGCGCGCGACCGGCCTGCAGGTCGAGAAAACCGAGGATCAGCGACCCGGAAAGACCGAGCAGCGATGAGGAGAATGCGGTGCCCATGCCGGCGAGCGGCTGAGCGAGACCGCTCTTGATGGCGCTGAGGATATCGTTCGATCCGTTCGAAGACGGGTCCAGAGCACCGATGACATCGCTGATCGAGCCGATCGTTTCGATCAGGCCCCAGAAAGTGCCGAGCAGACCGAGAAAAACCAGAAGGCCGATAAGATAGCGCGACGTGTCACGCGATTCGTCCAGGCGCGTTCCGATGGAATCGAGAATGGAGCGATAGGCGACAGTCGACAGGTTCACTTTGCGGCGCCGCCCGATCAAGGTGCGCATCGGCGCCAGAAGCCGCGGCTCGCGGCCCACCTTGTCGGCATCGCCGCCAGCGGCCCGGAAGGAATTGAACCAGCCCACCTCCCGCGCAAGGCTGATCACCTGCACGAAGACGAGCAGGATGCCGATTGCAAGGACGCCGAGGATAAGTCCGTTCAGGCCGGGATTGGTCTGGAACGCGTGTGCGGCCTGCCTGTAGAGGATCGACGCGACGAAACCGACGAGAATAAGGAAGATGAGCATCGTCCAGAGAAACGACGCAGGATTGGAAAGCTTGTGCTTATAGCCGCCGCGGCCCGTTTCCGATTCGTCCAGATCATCCACCGTCGCATTCGCCATAATACGCCTCGACTCCGCTAAGTTGAGCGGAGGCTAGTGTAAAATTGCGACGAATTGAAGTGTGCAAGCATCGGAAAACAGTGCGCTATCCATCAGCGCACCGTGATTTCCTCAATATATTAGCGGGTCGGAACGGGACGGTTGACGACTTCGACCAGCGCATTGCGGATAAGTTCNNGTCGTTGCCGGCGATCACGTTGCGGGCCTCGAACATGTTCTGGGCGCCCTTCATGTCGGAAACGAAGCCGCCGGCTTCGCGAATGAGGAGCAGGCCGGCTGCCATATCCCAGGGAGAAAGTTCCGCCTCCCAGAAGCCGTCGAGACGACCGGCAGCGACATAGGCCAGATCAAGCGCAGCGGCACCGGCGCGACGCACGCCGGCAACTTCGCCCATCACGTGGCGCAGTTCGACGAGGAACTTGCCGTGGTTGCCGCGACCGAGATGCGGAACACCGCAGCCGATGACGCAATCGGAAAGCACGCGGCGGGCAGCCACACGGATACGGCGGTCATTGAGGAATGCGCCACCACCCTTTTCGGCGGTATAGAGTTCGTCGGTCGCCGGATTGAAGATCACGCCGCCAACGATTTCGCCATTGCGCTCAAGCGCGATCGAAACTGCGAACTGCGGAATACCGTGCAGGAAGTTGGTCGTGCCATCGAGCGGATCGACGATCCAGCGATGCGCGCCGTCGGTGCCCTTCTCTTCGCCGCCCTCTTCACCGAGGAAGCCATAGGTGGGGCGAGCCTTCATCAGCTCGTCACGGACGATCTTTTCAGCTTTCAGGTCGGCCTGCGAAACGAAGTCGCTCGGTCCCTTGACGGAAACCTGCAGATTCTGCACCTCACCGAAATCTCTGGTAAGCGATTTGCCTGCCTTCAAGGCAGCCTGCACCATGACATTGAGAAGCGCTGAACGGGCCATTTCGGAATCCTTGAGCCCCGGAATCCGGATGACCGGGAGAGCGGGCTAGACTGATTTTGTTGATTGGGCGGCTTCAAGACCACAAATTGCCGGTAAATTCAAGTCATGCGGTCAAACGGCAGCGTTGTCATTCGCAGCCGGGTCTGCGAAAGGAGGGCCAGCCACAATCAGGAGACAGCCCCATGCGCATGCCCATTCCTCTTTTTATCAGCGTCGGCATGCTCATCACCATGACCTTTTTGTCGCTGGGCCTGTGGACGGCACTGCCGACCGAGACGATGCTGCCGATCCATTTCGACTTATCCGGAACCCCCGACAATTTTGCGCGCCCGGTGATCGCGCTCTTCCTTCTGCCTGGCGCAATGCTGTTCTCGACCTGCGTTTTCGCCGTGTCGCCGTACATCAATCCGAAGGCCCTTGATCGACCGGGTCTCTATACCGCCGTCTGGCTGATTGTCATTCTGGCGCTGGCCGTTGGCCACGGCTTCATCATCCGAGGCGCGCTGTTCACGCTCCAGGCGCTGCAGGGTTAGAGCCTTTCCTGATTAAATTGAAACGTTCTGTTGGC
>DLSX01000178.1:0-12082 GCA_002500765.1 Neorhizobium sp. UBA7851 | reverse complement strand
AATTTAACCAGGAAAGGCTCTAATTGCGCCGGAACTTGTTGGCAGCGTCGATCGCCTGCTTCTGCTGATCCTCGTTGATACCGAGATAGAAATCCTCGAGCCCAGCATCCTGAAGGCCGGCGCGCCGTGAGAGCACATACCATTTGGCGGCTTCCACCGGATTGGGCCGCGTTCCCAGCGCATTGATGTAGAGATAGGCCAGCTTGTTCTGGGCGACGACATTGCCGCGCATGGCCGCAATCCTGAGCCATTCGAAGCCCTTGTCGTAATCCCGCTCGCCGCCAACCCCGTTGACGTACCAGATACCCATATCGAGCTGCGCGGTATCATAACCGGCCTTGGCGGCGCGTTGCATCCAGTCACGGGCCTGCGCCTTCTTGGTCGGCGCAATTTCTCTCAGCGATATGTAGAGCTGCGCGACGGCATATTGCGCATCGGCCACGCCTTGGCTGGCGGATTTTTCATAGAATGGCAGAGCCAGTTCCATGCCCTTTTCGCCGGGATTGTCGGAAATCAGGATCTGGCCCCAGTTGAATTGTGCGGCCGAATTGCCGGCTTCTGCAGCACGGCGCATGAAATCGTCGGCCTTCTGCTTGTCGGCAGGAACATCCCGCCCCGTCATCAGCAGAAGCGCATATTGGAACATGGCGGCGGCATCGCCGCCTTCGGCAGCCTGACTGTACCAGAACGCGGCTCCCTTTGGGTCACGGGCGATCCCGTATCCCTTCGTCATCATTTCCGCGACCAGTGTCTGTGCGGGAGCGTCACCCTGCTGCGCCCGTTCAAGAGCCAGCTTCATCGCCGTGACATACATGCCGCGCTGATAGGCGCCATAGGCTTCATCGACCTTGCCATCATAGGCCTTTTCCTCCGGCGGCGCGGGCAAGGCGGCCCCCATTCGCCGGTAAAGCTCGACACCGCCCGAGGGCACGATGCCATCCGGCTGCTGCTGCCGTTCCATCTTGCCGGCATCAGGCCCGACAGGACGGGTGACCACCCGGTTGGACTGGGCATGCACGGAGGTTACCGCGGCCGCTGAAATCAGCATGGTGGCGATGACGTTGACCGGAATGCGAGAAAGGCGTGTCGTTGATGGCATACGACCATCAACCTCCAAACCGTGGCGCTTTTTCGTCGAGCAAGGCATTGGCCTTGGCAACCGCAGCAGCAGCCCCTTCCGCGCTTGCGAACACGGCATCGCGCAGAGCGACGAACTCCGCACCGCTCTCAGCAACCGCAACAACCGATTCGGCATCGCTGCCGCCCATGGCGATGCAGGGAATTTCGATCATCGATGCCCACCATTCGGCCAGCGCCACGTTCTTCGGATGCGCCTCCGGCTTGATGTCACCATCGAAACGGCCGAAGAAAATATAGTCCGGGCGCAATTCGCCGATCTCAAGCGCAGCATGCCGTTCCGTCGCGCCGCCTGCGCCGACGATCAGCTTCGGGGTAAACTTCTCGATTGCTTCTCCAAGCTCTTCCAGCGAACCCGACATATGCAAACCATCAGCCTTTGCGCGGCCGGCAACCCGGCTGTCACCGGCAATGATGGCGGCAGCCCCTGCATCCTGGACAATCTGCACAAGCACTTCGGCCCGTTTCTGGAACGCTTGATCATCCAGCTCGTATTGCGGCAGGATGACCGACGCGACATCGCCGCCGGAAAGCGCCTGTTGCAACTGGCTTGCCTGTCGCTCCGAATCAGCTTCGTCTGGCACGATCAGGACGAGGCGGCAGCGGTCTTCCGGTTGGGTCATGTTTCTTCTCGTCTTTAGGACGGAGCGGCGATCGGATTGTCGATCATCCTGCATCCGCACTCGTTTTCCGTTGCGCAATTCGATAGACCGGACAGATTGAAGGATCAACCACCACCAGTATCCCGCCTGATGATAGATCTGCCCAGCCTCTCATTTTTCCTCGCCGCAGTTCCAGCGGTCATGCTTGTAGGCCTGTCGAAAGGCGGCATTGGCGGCGCAATTGGCCTGATGGGTGTACCCATCATGTCACTTGCTGTCGATCCGGTACAAGCAGCGGCAATCTTCCTGCCGATCCTTATCCTCATGGATATCGTCGCGCTCTGGTCATGGCGCAAATACAACGACCCGAAAACGCTACTGATGATCATGCCCGGCGGGGTGGTTGGCATTGCGCTGGGCTGGGCGACCTCGGCTTACGTCTCCGATGACGCATTGAAGGTGGTGATCGCATCCGCGACCATCCTCTTCGCCGCCCGCTATTTCTGGCAGGTCTATGGTCGCCGCGGCATGATCTCCGCACCATTGCCGCACAGACCGGCTGCGGCGACATTCTGGGGATCACTGTCGGGATATGCCAGTTTCGTCGCCCATGCCGGCGGGCCGCCATTCCAGATCTATGTCCTGCCGATGCAGCTCGATCCGAAAAACTATACCGGCGCCAGCATCCGCTTCTTCGCCATCGTCAATGCGGTGAAGGTCATCCCCTATTTCTTTCTGGGCGTGCTGGATACGCACAACCTGAGCCTCTCGGCAACGCTGCTTCCCGTGGCGCTGATCTCGACCATATTGGGAGCGGCCATCGTCAAGCATCTCAAGGCGGAAACCTTCTATCCGATGACCTATGGCCTTGCATTCCTCGCCGGCTTCAAGCTTCTGTGGGACGGCCTCCCCTTCTGAGACGACGGGCATCACGACGGCCGGCGCTTGAAAACGACGCTCCGGAAACAATTCTGGCCGCAGCCCGCATGAACCACGACCAGAACAGAAGATTGGGTTTTGTGCCGCTACTGGATCATTTCCAAATCGAGATCCGCGGCGTTGGCTCTTTTAGCTGACCTTTAATGGCGCGTCGTCTCCTTGAGGCGCTGCATCTGGTCTTTGAGGCGCAACTTACGGCGCTTCAGGTCGGCGATCTCCCGATCGTCTGACGAAGGAGACGATAAGATCGCCTGGAGCTCCTCCTCGAGATCGCCGTGCTTCTTTTCAAGCGATGCTATATGAGCCTGGATGGTCATGTGGCATGTCCTTCCCTTATTGCCTGCTCCGGCCACTCCATCGGCCGAAGCTTCAGGTTTACGACGGAAGTGTGACACGAACTTCCACGTTTGTCGAAGGTGTTTTCATGACAAGAGCGCGGCAAATTCGTGACCTCAGCTAACTTCCAGTTAATGTGGTTTGGTGATAGGAGCTTGCGCATTAAGCTGGGTCGGGTCACAAGCCCGGATCGATATGGGGACTTGAAGATATGGCCGATCAGGAACAGGCGGACAACCGGCTGGCGCTGGCAAAGCTCCGGCAGGAGCATGAGGACTACGACGCCGCGATCAACGCCATGATTCAAGTGGGCTGCGATGCCCTGCGCGTGCAGCGGATGAAGAAGAAAAAGCTGGCGATCAAGGACAAGATGACCCAGATCGAAGACCAGATCCTGCCTGACATCATTGCCTAGGAACGCTCAAATGGCCGAGACACCGCCTGTCGCAATCATCATGGGAAGCCAGTCCGACTGGGAGACCATGAAGAACGCTGCCGAAACCCTCGATGCTCTCGAGATCGACTACGAGGCACGCATCATTTCAGCACACCGCACGCCCGAGCGGCTGTTCAACTTTGCCAAGGGTGCGCGTGAGGAAGGCTTCCAGGTCATCATCGCCGGCGCCGGCGGGGCAGCTCACCTGCCCGGCATGGCCGCTTCGATGACGCCGCTGCCTGTCTTCGGTGTTCCGGTTCAGTCCAAGGCGCTCTCCGGCCAGGACAGCCTCCTGTCCATCGTCCAGATGCCGGCGGGCATTCCGGTCGGAACGCTGGCCATAGGCCGCGCGGGCGCGGTCAATGCAGCGCTTCTCGCGGCAGCCGTTCTGGCTCTTTCGGATGACGACATCGCCTACCGCCTGGACGACTGGCGCGCCCGCCAGAGTGCCTCCGTCGCCGAATATCCGATGGACGAAGCATGACCGTCCGTAAGATCGGCATTATCGGCGGCGGCCAGCTTGGCCGCATGCTGGCAATGGCAGCCGCAAGGCTGAACCTCACCGTCGTCATCCTGGAACCGCAGACCGATTGTCCCGCAGCCCAGGTCGCCAACGAGCAGATCACGGCAGCCTATGACGATCCTGCAGCGCTCGCCGAGCTGGCGAGGCGCTGCGATGTGGTGACCTACGAATTCGAGAACGTGCCGGTCGCAGCCGCTGAGCTTCTGGAGCGTTCGGTTCCAGTCTATCCGCCGTCGAAGGCGCTCGAAGTCGCCCAGGACAGGCTGACGGAAAAACGCTTCCTCAACGATTGCGGCATCGAGACGGCGCGCTTCCATGCGGTCAACAGCCAGCAGGAGCTAGAAGCCGCGCTCGCAGACTTCGGCGGCAAGGGTGTGCTGAAGACCTGCCGCATGGGTTACGACGGCAAGGGCCAGCGCGTCTTCCGCTCGCCTGACGACTCGAGCGCGGGCGCCTACGAGGCGCTCGGCTCCGTGCCGCTGATTCTCGAAAGCTTCGTGCCCTTCGAGCGCGAAATCTCGATCATCGCCGCGCGCGCCAAGGACGGCACGATCCGCTGCTACGATCCTGCGGAGAACGTTCATCGCAACGGCATCCTCCACACCTCCACCCTGCCGGCGAACATTTCGGCCGAAACCGCATCGACAGCCCGCGCCGCCGCAGAAAGGCTGCTTGCCGCACTCGATTACGTCGGCGTTATCGGCATGGAGTTCTTCGCCATGGCCGACGGCACGCTGATCGCCAACGAGATCGCCCCGCGCGTTCACAATTCCGGCCACTGGACGGAGGCTGCCTGCGTCATCTCGCAGTTCGAGCAGCACATGCGCGCTGTCGCCGGTTTTGCGCTTGGTGATCCCGAACGCCATTCGGACTGCGTGATGACCAATCTTATCGGCGACGACATCCTGGCCCTGCCGGACTGGCTCGCAACCAGGGACGTGCTCGTCCATCTTTACGGCAAGACGGAAGCCCGTCCGGGCCGCAAAATGGGCCATGTCACCGAATTGAAGGGCCGGAAAACCTCGTCATAAGGTTGACACGAGGAACGCCTCGGGTTATCTGCACGCCAACCTGAGGCGCGCCCCTATCTTAAGGGACTAGGCGGCGCGCTTTCGATTGTTATAGACAAGCGGCTCTATGAGCCCACAGACTGCTGGACCAGTACAATGAAGATCAAGAACTCGCTTAAGGCGCTGAAGGCTCGTCACCGCGACAACCGTCTGGTTCGCCGTAAGGGCCGCATCTACATCATCAACAAGCAGAACCCGCGCTTCAAGGCCCGCCAGGGCTGATTGCGGCAGGCGGGTTTTCTCGCCGGCAATCAAATTGTCGATAGCGCGACAATTCGGCTTTGACCTTCGGCGCATCCGGATTAACTTATCCGGATGCGCTATTTGCTTTTGAGCACCCCTATCCTGGCTTTGGCCGCCCTCGCCCCTGTGGCCCATGCACAGGCCCCGCAGGCAGCTCCGGAAACGGCTCCGCAGCCGTCCGCACCTTCGGCAGAATCGGTCGTACCGGTTATGCCAGCCGCCAAGCCGCTCGACACGCTGTTCGAGGCCCTGAAGCGCGAACGCGACCCGGGAAAGGCCAAGGGCATAGCAAGCCAGATCATTGCCGAGATGAATGATTCCGGCAGCGCAACGGTCAATCTGCTGATGCAGTGGTCCGATAACGCCATCAAGGAAAAGAAGAATGCTGCGGCGCTGGACTTCCTCGACCGCGTCACGCTTCTCGACCCCGCCTTCACCGAAGGCTGGAACCGCCGCGCCACGCTTCACTACACAATGGGCGACCGCCGCAAGTCGATGTCCGATATCGCCGAGGTATTGAAGCGCGAACCCCGCCACTTCGGTGCGCTTGCCGGCCTGGCAGGGATCCTGATGGAGGCCGAGGACGATGAACTGGCGCTGAAGGCGTGGGAACGGTACCTCAGCGTCTATCCTGCGGATCGCGACGCGCAGGAAGCCGTCTCGAAAATCTCGGAAAAGATTGCCGGAAACCGTACTTGAGCCTGTTTCCGGTCACGCTCCCATGATCCTGCCATTTATCCTCCTCCTTCTTGTTGCCTCGGCCTTCGGCTTTACCGCTTGGAAAAGCAGGCAGATCGAACGCCGGTTTCCACAACACGGCGAACTGACGGATATCGGCGGTTACCGGATAAACGCGCTGCACCTGCCGGGGCCTTCCAATCCTGCATTGCCCCCGATCGTGTTCATCCATGGCGCAAGCGGCAACCTGCGGGACCAGGAAGCAGCCTTTCGCACCCTCCTGGAAGGCCGTACAGAGCTTCTCTTCATAGACAGGCCTGGACATGGCTATTCGGAACGTGGCGGCCCCGAAAACGGCTTTCCTGACGGGCAGGCCGCAGCCATCAGCAGGTTGATGGACCTGAAAGGCATGGACCGGGCAATCATCGTCGGCCATTCCTTCGGCGGAGCGATCGCGGCAAGCTTTGCCGTTCTCCACCCCGACAAGACGGCCGGCCTGCTGTTTCTTGCACCAGCCACACATCCCTGGCCGGGCGGGGTGGATTGGCACTACAGGGTTACCACCGCACGCTATCTCGGCTGGTGGTTCGCCCATCTCGTCAGCCTTCCTGTGGGCCTGATCCTGATGGATGGAGCGACCAAAGCCGTATTCAGCCCCAACCGTCGCCGTGACCGCTATGTCGAGGAAGGCGCGCCGGCGCTGGTCCTGCGGCCGGGAAACTTTCGCAACAATGCGATCGACGTCGCCAACCTGCATGGTTATGTGACGCGCTTTGCGCCGCGCTACAGGGAAATTACCGCCCCCACCGTCATCATCACCGGAGACAGCGATCCGATCGTGCTGGAGGAGATTCACTCCGAAGGCCTCGCCCGCGATATCGCCGGCTCCGAGCTGGTAAGAATCCACGGCCTCGGCCACAAGCCGGACTATGTCGTTCCCGACGTGGCTCTAGCGGCGATCGAACGAATCGCAGGCATGGATAGAGACCTGCAGGCGCTGGCACGCCAGGCGGAAACCCGCCTGAACCAATCTGGAGTCTCGGGCCCAACAGCCATCGGAATAGCAATCGAGAGAAAGTGAAAGCGGGATTAAGCAAACGCCCTGAAGTGTCTGTAGACCACATCCGCCGGATCATGCCGCTTCGCCGTCACATCCAGCACCGCGCCCAACCGCTCGGCCAGCCCATGGGATTTTTCGTTATCCTGATGAACATAGCTGACCAGCGTCTTCAATCCGAGCGTATCGAAACCCCAGTTGCGCAATGCAGCCGCCGCCTCGAAGGCATATCCCTGCCCCTCGAAGCCGGGATAGAGAAGCCAGCCCAGTTCATGCTCGGGAAACAACGGGCCGGAATTGATGCCGACCTGCCCGATACACATGCCATCGGCAAGCGTCTCGATCATCAGCGATCCATGCCCCATCAGCGGCCATTGCGCCACATCATGGCAGAACATGCCCCAGGCAGCCGCCTCTGCAAATGGCCCGCCCATATGGACGGCCCGATCCGAAGCCATGAAAGTCGAATAGACCGGCCAGTCCGCCATGTTCGGCGCACGCAATCTGAGACGGCCGGTTTCGATCACGGGGATAGCAGAAGACATCGGATCATGCATGGATGTGCTTACTCCAAACGACAGACGGCCGGATCGCTCCGGCCGTCTGGTAGTTCAGAAATATGTCGGCCCGATTACGCGCCGGTCTGGCCATCCGCACCGATATAGGCGATGCGCAGCATGTTCGTCGAACCCGGCGTGCCGAGCGGAACGCCGGCCGAGATGATGACCCGGTCGCCGGGCTTGCCGAATTCTTCCGAAACGGTGATGCGCGCAGCGCGGTTCACCATGTCTTCCAGATCGCTTGCATCATCGGTTACGACGCAGTGCAGGCCCCAGCACACGGCAAGGCGGCGGGCCGTCTTGACGCTCGGGGAGAGCGCCAGGATCGGAACGGTCGGACGCTCGCGCGAGGCGCGAAGGCCGGTCGTGCCGGACTGCGTGTAGGTGACGATCGCGGCGGCCTTGAGCGTTTCGGCAATCTGGCGGGCAGCAAGCGAGATAGCGTCGGAACCGGTGGCTTCCGGCGTTGCACGCTGTGCGTAGATGATGCTCGGATAGAGCGGATCCTGCTCGACCTGACGGGCGATCGAGGCCATCATCGAGACGGCTTCGACAGGATACTGGCCGGAAGCCGATTCAGCCGAAAGCATGACGGCATCGGCGCCTTCGAAGACGGCGATCGACACGTCGGACACTTCTGCGCGGGTCGGAACCGGAGCCGTGATCATCGATTCGAGCATCTGCGTCGCAACGACAACCGGCTTGCCTGCACGGCGGCAGGCGCGGGTCAGCTGCTTCTGGATGCCGGGCACCATTTCGATCGGCATTTCCACGCCAAGGTCACCACGGGCAACCATGACGGCGTCGGACAGCTCGATGATTTCATCGATGCGCTCGATCGCCTGCGGCTTTTCGATCTTCGACATGATGCCGACGCGGCCGCGCGCAATCTTGCGCACTTCCGCCAGATCTTCCGGACGCTGCACGAAGGACAGCGCGACCCAGTCCGCATCGTCGGTGGCAAGAACCGCATCCAGATCGGAGCGGTCCTTGTCGGTCAGGACGCCGACGGTCAGGATCGTGTCGGGCAGGCTGACGCCCTTGCGGTCGGAAATGCTGGTGCCGGCAACCACGGTGCAGACGATCTTCTTGCCGTCGCATTCGACAGCCTTCAAGGCAAGCTTGCCGTCGTCGATCAGCAGGCGGTCGCCTGCCTTGACGGCTTCGAGGATTTCCGGGTGTGGAAGATAGACGCGGTTTTCGTCGCCCGGAGCCTCGTTATTGTCGAGAGTGAACGTCTGACCCGGGGTCAGAGTGACTTTGGTATCGGCAAACTTGCCGACGCGAAGCTTCGGACCCTGCAAGTCACAGAGAATGCCGATCGGCCTTCCCGACTTCTTTTCAACCGAGCGAATACGCTCGATCAGGGTGCGCATCATGTCATGGCTGGCGTGGCTCATGTTGATACGGAACAGGTCTGCGCCTGCTTCGTGGAGCTTCTGGATCATTGCCTCTTCGGACGACGCCGGACCGAGCGTGGCAAGGATCTTTACTTTACGGTTACGCCTCATCAATTCTGGCCTTCTTGCGAACCGGGCGTGTCCGAAAGCTGGACCATCCAGCTTCCCTGACGACCCGTATCATACTCTTTGAAACCCATGCGCTGGTGGCCACGGGTGAAACAATCATTGACGCCGACGATTTTGAATTCATTCTCGGCGACGCACATATTGATATTTCCGGTCCACCGCCCTCCGCGGGCGGCATCCTCGGCATAAAGATAATAGTATCGTGACTGCAGTTCCCCTTCGATCAGAGTAGCGCAGGTGGAAGCAGGAACCTGCCACCATCCTTCGGTATTCCAACCATCCTGGGCACGATAACCAATTGCCACCCCGACAAGATTTTGCGTGCCATTACAAACACGGAAATCCGCATGAGCCGGAGTAGCCACGAGAAGCGGTGCACTTGCGCAAATGGCGAAAGCACCCACCGGAACGGAAAGGAGCGAACGAAGATAGATTTTAATCGATTTTATCGGCACGGTTTCCGTCAGGTCTCCATGGTTATCGTGGAGGCACTTTCTCGCGCGCAACGGGCAGAAAGTCAACGAAGCTGTGGTTGATTGCGTCGCCCTGCCGCTGCGCTTCGTCAAAATTTCCTTATCCCTCTGGGGCCGCTTGCTTTTTGCCAAGTCAAAGCATCCGCCCTTGCGCCAAATCGGACGCTATGCGATCACCAAACTCACAACATAATCGTTTGAAATGTATGTGAGCATGCAGAATTTCCAACCGTTCGAAATTATAGACGGCGACTATGACAAAGGCATGGTGCTTCTTGGCGACCACGCGATGAACCGTTTGCCTGCGCAATATGGCAGTCTCGGCCTGCCCGATAGCGCATTCCTCAGGCATATCGCCTTCGACATCGGCATCGAGGGCCTGACGCGAAGGCTTGCAGAAAAGCTCGGCGTTCCGGCCGTACTCGGCTGTTTCTCACGCCTGCTGATCGATCCGAACCGCGGCGAGGACGACCCTACCCTCGTCATGAAGATTTCCGACGGCGCGATCATTCCTGGCAACCACCCGATGACAGATCAGGAGTGGCAGGCTCGCCTCGATACCTATCACCGACCCTATCACCGCGCGGTTGAACAGACACTGGCCAAGACCTCGGCTTCGGGCCGGGCGCCGCTCGTGCTTTCGCTGCACTCCTTCACTCCCTTCTGGAAGGACTTCGCGCGCCCCTGGCACGCGGCGGTGCTTTGGGACAGTGATGATCGTGCAGTCCTGCCCTTTCTGTCGATGCTGCGTGAACCGGGTGATATCGTTGTTGGCGATAACGAACCTTATGACGGCGCCTTGAAGGGTGATACGATGTATCGCCACTGCATGATCCCGGGCATTGCGCACGCACTTCTCGAGGTGCGCCAGGACCTGATCGCAGATGACGCCGGCATGGACGCCTGGGCGGCAAGGCTGGCGCCGATCTTTACCGCGCTCAATACAGACCCCACATTGCACGAATACAAAATTTTTCCGTCGCGAACCGGTCCCTACCCTGCGTGACGATAGCAATCAGGAGAAGGTTCCCATGACCGATATCAGCAAACAGCAGCAGATCGAGCTGGAGGCCGCGGCGTTTCGCCGGCTCGTTCAACATCTGCGTGAGCGTGCCGACGTGCAGAACATCGACATGATGAATCTTACGGGATTTTGCCGGAACTGCCTGTCGAACTGGTATCGGGATGCGGCGACCGATGCCGGCATCGAGATTTCAAAGGAAGCATCCCGCGAGATCGTCTACGGCATGCCCTATGAAGATTGGAAGAACCTTCACCAGAGGCAAGCAAGCGACGCTCAAAAAGCCGCATTCGAGATCAACAAGCCGTCGCATGGCTGAAATCGCAACGGTGATTGATTGGGCTTGACCTCGCGCCCGCTTTTCGGCACTTGACCACCACTTAAGAGATATTCCCACCATCAGGAGGCCCCGATGTCTGATGCTCATGGCGTCGCCCGCGACCAGCTCCGCGCTTTTGTAGAGCGCATCGAACGACTTGAAGAAGAAAAGAAGACCATCGCCGACGACATCAAGGACGTCTACGGCGAAGCAAAATCGATGGGTTACGATACCAAGATCATGAAAAAGGTTATCGCCCTTCGCAAGAAGGACGACCAGGAGCGCATGGAAGAGGACCTGATCCTCGACACCTATCTCAGCGCACTCGGCATGATCCCCGGCGCCGGCACCGACGAAGAAGAAGCCGCCTGACCGATATTATTCTGATTTCCGCAATCGCGGAAACTGCCACGGAAAGCCCGCCCTCAAGGCGGGCTTTTTCGTTGCCGCAACGGACCATAAAAATCCGCCGGGACGTTCTCCCGGAAGAGAACCGATCCTGCAAATGGTTCATCAGGAATGAAATAGTCGGCCTTGTCGTCAGCGGAAATCACCCTGAAACGGCCTTCTGCCCGGACCAATGATCCGAGCAGGCAGTTATCGAGAAGAGGGGTCAGTTCGAACCGCTGAAACGGCTGGGATCGATCGCCACGGCTGCCGAAACAGGCTTGAAGCCTTCACTTGCGTAAGCCGCCGAATATTCGCTGTTCAGCGTGCGGGTTACCACGCGCGGCGCCTTCATCGAGACCACGTCACCCGAGCGCTTGTTGTCGAGCGCCCATTTTTCCAACGTGTTCTTCGTCAGGCTGCCGGGAGCCGGAGCCATGTCGGGTTTCGTCGAACGACCACCCTTGGTCGGTACGGCGGAAGCAGCGGCCGCAACCCACTTGGGCGTATCGAACCCGTCACCGAAATGGCCCGAAGCCGAAGGTGACTGGATGACTTTCTTCGGGAGTGCTGCAACTTCCGTCGGTCTGCGCACCTGTGCGGGCACAGGCACGGAAGCCGCATCGCTAGCCGCGCGAATACCGGCAGCGGACCTGCGATCGTCATCGACGCTGCGGGAAAGGGCGGCAACAAGTTCAGGCGTCAAAGCCTGCTCTTCCTGGCGCGGCTCCATCGGCTGGGGAACGGCAACCGCCGAGACAACCTGCGCGAC
>DLSX01000045.1:11720-12378 GCA_002500765.1 Neorhizobium sp. UBA7851 | reverse complement strand
GGGGCAGAACCCTGCGCGCCAGGCGGCGATGAAGGCCGGCGTGCCACAGGAGGCGACCGCCTGGGGCGTCAACCAACTCTGCGGATCGGGCCTGCGCGCGGTGGCGCTCGGCATGCAGCAGATCGCGCTCGGCGACGCGAAGATCATCGTTGCCGGCGGGCAGGAATCGATGTCGATGGCGCCACATTGCGCCCATCTGCGCGGCGGCGTGAAAATGGGCGACTTCAAGATGGTCGATACGATGCTGAAGGACGGCCTGACCGACGCGTTTTACGGATATCACATGGGGATCACGGCGGAAAACATCGCCCGCCAGTGGCAGCTTTCCCGTGATGACCAGGATGAATATGCAGTGGTTTCGCAGAACAAGGCCGAGGCTGCACAGCTGGCCGGGCGGTTCACGGACGAAATCCTGCCTTTCGTCGTCAAGGGGCGCAAGGGCGATGTCACTGTCGATCAGGACGAATATATCCGTGCCGGCGCAACGCTCGAGATGATGGCAAAGCTTCGCCCGGCTTTCGACAAGGACGGTACCGTGACGGCCGGAAATGCCTCGGGGCTCAACGATGGTGCTGCCGCCGTGATCTTGATGACGGAAGGGGAAGCCCGTCGTCGTGGCATCGAGCCGCTTGCGCGCATCGCATCGTGGGCAACGGCG
>DLSX01000045.1:0-11691 GCA_002500765.1 Neorhizobium sp. UBA7851 | reverse complement strand
GTGGCGGATCTCGACCTGATTGAAGCGAATGAAGCGTTTGCGGCGCAGAGCTGCGCCGTGGTGCGTGACCTCGGCCTCGATCCATCTATTGTCAACGTCAATGGCGGGGCAATTGCCATCGGCCATCCGATCGGCGCTTCCGGCGCCCGTATTCTCAACACTTTGTTGTTTGAAATGAAGCGACGCGGATCGGCAANNGTGTCGCCATGTGCCTGGAACGTCCCTGAATTTTGTAAGGAAAAGGAAGAATAATGGGACGTGTGGCTCTCGTTTCGGGTGGTACGCGCGGCATTGGTGCCGCTGTTTCGAGCGCGCTGAAGGCTGCGGGATATCGGGTTGCCGCGAGCTATCACGGCAATGACGAAAGGGCCTCCCAGTTCAACGAGGCCACCGGCATTCCGGTATTCAAATGGGATGTGTCTGATTACGACGCCTGTGTTGCCGGGGTCGAGGCGGTCGAAAAAGAGCTCGGTCCGATAGAAATTCTGGTCAACAATGCCGGTATTGCGCGCGACAACATGTTCCACCGCATGACGCCGCAGCAGTGGAATGAGGTGATCGCGACCAATCTCACCGGCCTGTTCAACATGACACATCCTATCTGGCCCGGCATGAGGGAGCGCGGTTTCGGCCGGATCATCAGCATATCCTCGATCAACGGGCAAAAAGGCCAGCTGGGCCAGGCGAACTATGCAGCCGCGAAAGCGGGCGATCTCGGCTTCACCAAGGCGCTGGCGCTGGAAGGTGCATCACGGAACATCACCGTGAACGCGATTTGCCCCGGCTACACCGAAACGGACATGGTCAAGGCCATTCCCAGCCAGGTTCTGGAGGAAAAAATCCTGCCGCAGATCCCGGTCGGGCGGCTTGGAACGCCGGAGGAAATTGCCCGCTGCGTGGTGTTTCTGGCGGCTGACGATGCGGGTTTCATTACCGGCTCGACGCTTACCGCCAATGGCGGCCAGTATATGGCAGGCTGAACAGGCCTGGCTGCGTCGCTGCTCGTCGGATTATATCGCTCACCTAAAGTTAAGGCCGGAATCCTCTCCTGATTCCGGCCTTAACATAGTCAAGCTTGAAGCATGTCGCTTAGCGGCAACGAGCCTCGTAAGTGCGGCCATAACGGTCACGATAGACGCAGTAGCCGTTACGCTTCTGGGATTCGCCGATGGCTGCACCAATCAGACCGCCACCAACAGCGCCGATTGCCGCGCCGCCCCAGCTGTTGGTCACGGCACCGCCGATAAGTGCACCGGATCCAGCGCCGATTGCCGTGCCCTTTTCAGTCGATGTGCACGATGCAAGAGTGCCGACGAGAGCGGCGATCAGCATGATCTTTTTCATAACTCGGTTTCCTTCCCTTCCACGTTAATTCGTCAGATCCTG
This sequence comes from Neorhizobium sp. UBA7851, assembly GCA_002500765.1. Taxonomy (GTDB): domain Bacteria; phylum Pseudomonadota; class Alphaproteobacteria; order Rhizobiales; family Rhizobiaceae; genus Neorhizobium. Next base: position 10,305 of record DLSX01000045.1, on the reverse strand, counting down.
CCCATCAGAAGCAGGATGATGATAATCAGAACGACGAGACCCAAGCCCCCGGACGGACCGTAACCCCAGTTCCGGCTGTGACCCCAATTCGGCAAGGCGCCGATAAGGAGCAGAATGAGGATGACGAGTAGGATCGTTCCAAGCATAGGGTTTATCTCCGCTTTCCTGAAGCCAGGATGAATTTGCGGTGAGAACGTGGTGATGAAACTTTTGTTCCATCCGACCGGAAGTCCTTGTTCTCACTCCTTGTTACCGGCTGTTAAAGCGCGTTGGGGAATACCGTCGATTTGTGATCCGTCAAAAAAATGCCAATTCGACAGCGATTGACTCTTTAGGCAAGACGAGTCCTCACAGGTTTTTGGCTCAGAAAAGGTGCGAGTTGCAGCTTTGTACAAGATGAAGTGTCTTTTCCTATCTTGCGTCTATATATTGTGAGAACGGAGCATGAATCCGGCGAGTCTTCGATTCGTCGCCGATTCGTTCGCTTTTGTTCCAACACCAGGGTGCGCCTGGTTTTCAATCACATCCAAAGTCTTTTTTCTTGCGTTTGCCGCAATGCGTCGCCATGTGTTTTCCGGCTTCGGGCTGTTTTGAGCCTGTCGTTGGTTAGACGCGGAACTTCGCTTTGAATTCTCAGCCCATGATTTTTAGCGGGCGTGGCGTAACCGCCGTGCTCGGCCCCACCAATACCGGCAAAACCCATTACGCGATCGAGCGCATGGTGGCGCATGGATCAGGCGTGATCGGCCTGCCGCTGCGGCTGCTGGCGCGCGAGGTCTATACGCGACTGGTGGAGAAGGTCGGGCATCACAATGTCGCGCTGATCACCGGTGAAGAAAAGATCACACCGCATATGGCGCGCTATTCGGTCTGTACCGTCGAGGCGATGCCGCGCGAAACCAAGGCCTCCTTCGTTGCTATCGATGAAGTGCAGCTCGCTGGCGATCTCGAGCGCGGGCATATCTTTACCGACCGGATCCTGCATCTGCGCGGTCGGGACGAGACGCTGCTGCTCGGTGCGGCAACGATGCGGCCGATCCTCGAAAATCTTCTGCCGGGCATCACGATCGTCGAGCGCCCCCGGCTGTCCCAGCTCTTTTATGCCGGCCAGAAGAAGATCACGCGGCTGCCGCAACGCACCGCCATCGTCGCCTTTTCGGCCGACGAGGTCTATGCGATCGCCGAACTGATCCGCCGCCAGCGTGGCGGGGCGGCTGTCGTGCTCGGCGCGCTCAGCCCGCGCACCCGCAATGCACAGGTCGGTCTCTATCAGGAAGGCGATGTCGAATATCTGGTCGCCACCGATGCGATCGGCATGGGCCTCAACCTCGATGTCGACCATGTCGCTTTCGCGCAGGACCGGAAATTCGACGGATACCAGTTCCGCAATCTCAATCCCGCCGAAATGGCACAGATCGCCGGTCGTGCGGGACGCCATCTGCGCGACGGTACCTTCGGGGTCACGGGACAGGTCGCGCCGTTCGATGAAGAATTGGTGGAGAGGATCGAGGGGCATCATTTCGACAGTGTAAAGGTGCTGCAGTGGCGTTCGAAAAACCTGAGCTTTTCGTCGCTGAACGAGCTGCGTCGCAGCCTTGATGCGAACCCGACAATACAGGGGCTGACGCGTGCTTTGCCGGCTACCGACAGTCAGGCGCTCGATTATCTGGCCCGCTATCCGGAAGTGAAGGATATCGTCACAACGCCCGAGCGGGTGGAGACTTTGTGGGACGCCTGCGCGCTTCCCGACTACAGAAGAATTGCGCCCGCGCAGCATGCTGACCTCATTTCGACGCTTTTCTTCGATCTTGTGCGTCGCGGCACGGTGAACGAGGACTTCATGGCGGAGCAGGTTCGCCGGGCCGACCGCACCGATGGCGAAATCGATACCCTGTCTGCGCGAATCGCTCAGATCCGGACCTGGACCTATGTGTCAAACCGACCCGGTTGGCTTGCCGATCCGACACACTGGCAAGAAAAGACACGGGAAATCGAGGATAGGTTGTCGGACGCGCTACATGAAAGGTTGACGAAACGCTTTGTTGATCGCAGGACATCTGTGCTCATGAGGCGCCTAAGAGAGAATGCGATGCTGGAAGCAGAAATCAGTGTGAATGGCGATGTGTTTGTCGAAGGACATCACGTCGGACAGTTGGCGGGATTCCGCTTTACTCCGGTCTCGGGGACCGAAGGACCGGATGCCAAGGCTGTTCAGGCCGCCTCACAGAAGGCGCTGGCGCTGGAGTTCGAGGCGCGTGCCGCCCGCCTTTATGCCTCAGGCAATAACGACCTCGCCGTCGGTTCCGATGGTTCAGTGCGCTGGCTCGGCGATCCGGTTGCCCGTCTTGCGGCAAGCGATCACGTCATGCGTCCGCGCGTCATCCTGCTTTCCGACGAGCAGCTGACCGGCAATGCCCGCGAACATGTGGCTGCCCGTATCGAGCGCTTCGTCAATCATCATATCGCGACCGTGCTTAAGCCGCTCGACGACCTGTCGCGCGCCGAAGACCTGCAGGGTCTTGCCAAGGGCCTCGCGTTCCAGATCGTCGAAAATCTCGGCGTTCTGTTCCGTCGCGACGTTGCTGACGATGTGAAGTCGCTGGATCAGGATGCGCGCGCCTCGATGCGCCGCTACGGCATCCGCTTCGGCGCCTACCACGTCTTCATGCCGGCATTGCTGAAGCCGGCTCCGGCCGAGCTCATCACGCTGCTCTGGGCGCTGAAGAACGACGGTCTCGACAAGCCGGGTTACGGCGATCTCATTCCGGCGCTCGCCGCAGGACGCACGTCGGTTGTTGCCGATCCGTCCTTCGAGCGGATGTTCTACAAGCTGGCCGGCTTCCGTTTCCTCGGTAAGCGTGCCGTTCGCGTCGATATTCTCGAACGCCTCGCCGATCTTATCCGTCCGCTGCTGCAGTGGAAGCCGGGTGCGACGCCGCGTCCGGAAGGCGCCTATGACGGTCGCCGCTTCACGACGACGACGGCGATGCTGTCGATCCTCGGTGCGACGCCCGACGACATGGAAGAAATCCTCAAGGGTCTTGGCTATCGCGCCGATTCGGTGACGGCTGACGAGGCTCAGGCCTATCTCGCCAGCCATGCGCCTGCCGTTCCTGCACCCGCGGCCGAGGCTGTCGCTGCGGAAGCTTCGGTAGAAATGCCTGCCGCTGAAGAGGCCGCAGACGCAGAGACTGCAGAAACAGCGCAGCCGGAAGCAACGACCGAGGTCGTCGCGGCCGAAGCCGTGGCTGAAACAGCTGCCGAGCCTGCTGCGGCCGAGGCGCCTGCCGAAGCTGAAGGCGACAAGCCTGCAGAAGCATCCGCAGAAGCCGAAGAGCCGAAGCCGGTTCTGTTGTGGCGTCCGGGTGGCGGTCGCGAAAACAACCAGCGTGGTGGTCGTCCGCAGGGCGACCGTCGCGGTAACAACAATGACCGGGGTGGTGATCGCGGCGGCCAGCGTAATGCCGGCGGCGAAAATGCTCCGCAGGGCCGTCGTGATGGCGACCGTCGTGACAACCGCCGTGGCGGTGACCAGGACAAGCGCGAAGGCCAGGGCCGCGATCGTAACAACGACCGCCAAAATGACCGGAGAGGCGACAAGCGTCCGCAGGGCGATCGTCCGTTCCGTGGCGAACGCAACGAGGGCGGTCCGCGTCCGGAACGTGGGGCCAAGAACAACCAGCCCGCCCGTTTCGAAGCCAAACCGCCGCGCAAGGAAAAGCCGCTCGATCCGGATTCTCCGTTCGCAAAGCTCGCTGCTCTCAAGGAGCAGATGAAGAAGTAAAGGGTCATGAGCGAAAAGCCATCCGGGGATCTGCGGCAACGCATAGACAAATGGCTTTTCTTCACCCGCATGGTGAAGTCCCGATCACTGGCGCAGGGCCTGCTCAATTCAGGCCATGTGAAGGTGAACGGGGCTTTGATCCGCCAGCCAAGCTTTCAGGTGAAGGCCGGCGACAGGGTCGAGCTTTCGCTCGAACGACGCGATATCATCCTTGTCGTCAAATCCGGCGGTGAGCGGCGCGGCCCTTATGAAGAAGCAAAACAGCTCTACGAAGATCTTACACCGCCGCGCGAGAAAACCGAGCGCCTGACGATGCTGGAACAGGCGCAGCGGATCAAGGGATCGGGCCGTCCGACCAAAAAGGAACGCCGCGAAACCGACCGTCTTTTTCCCGATGCCGGTGACGCCGGCTTCGGTTCCGGGATCAATTGGGACGATGATTAGAAAATACGCCCCGTTTCCGCGTTTTTTCGAAATGCTTTATCCTTGCTAAGCTTGGATAAAGGCTTTACGTCACGTTCGAAAATGCCGGATAGCCCGCCTCTGTCGTTCCAGCGGTTGCGTTGCCCCCGTCCGGCCCTTAGGGCCCGACCGTTCCCAATCGTGCCCTGACCAACGCGTTGATGTGGAGTGCTTCATGACTTACGTCGTGACCGATAACTGTGTCCGCTGCAAATATACCGACTGTGTCGAAGTCTGCCCGGTGGATTGCTTCTACGAAGGCGAGAATTTTCTCGTCATCCATCCCGACGAGTGCATCGATTGCGGCGTATGCGAGCCCGAATGTCCCGCCGAGGCGATCAAGCCCGATACCGAGCCGGGGCTGGACAAATGGCTGAAGGTCAATGCCGAATTTGCCCAGATCTGGCCGAACATCACGATCAAGAAAGATCCGATGGACGGCGCCAAGGAACTTGACGGCGAGGAAGGCAAGTACGAGAAGTATTTCTCGCCGGAACCCGGCAAGGGCGACTGAGCCCAGGTGATCGAGCCGGAATGCGCCTGCCGTGCTGTCGCAGGCGCCATTCAAGCGTTGCTGCTTTCATAGGCAGGACGCTATAATGTTGCTTTGCGGACTCTGTGAAGCAAATTATTGATTTCCGCACTTTTTTGTGGTAGATAAGCAATACTGTTCCACAAGGCGGCACTCGCGTGCCCAAAAAACATCACGAAAGCACAGATCAATCACACGCGCTCCCCGAGACATAAACTCGTTTCATGTTATCGGCTGCAGCTCAGCGATGGGATTTGTTTTTTCGCGCGCGTTTTGTCGGACCAGTATGGAGTGACCCGACGGTTTCCCCCGTCTCATCCGGGCCTGACAGACCCGGCTTTCCCCTGACCCAGGTATGGGTGAGTAGAAGGGAGTTTTTGAAACGAATGACGACTCAGCAGAAAAAGAATTCCCCGGCTCGCCAGGGCTTCAAGACCGGCGAATCGATCGTGTATCCCGCTCACGGCGTTGGTACGATTACCGCGATTGAAGAGCAAGAAGTTGCTGGCATGAAGCTCGAGCTTTTTGTTATCGACTTTGAAAAGGACAAGATGCGTCTGAAGGTTCCGGTCGCAAAGGCCGTTGCCATCGGCATGCGCAAGCTTTCGGAAACGGATTTCGTCGAACGCGCGCTCAAGGTCGTGCAGGGCAAGGCCCGCGTGAAGCGCACCATGTGGTCGCGCCGCGCCCAGGAATATGATGCCAAGATCAATTCCGGCGACCTGATTTCCATCGCTGAAGTGGTCCGCGATCTCTATCGCGCCGAAAACCAGCCGGAGCAGTCCTATTCCGAGCGCCAGCTTTACGAAGCTGCTCTCGACCGGATGGCCCGCGAAATCGCAGCCGTCAACAAGATGTCGGACACCGAAGCGGTTCGCCTTGTCGAAGTCAATCTCGCCAAGGGCCCCAAGCGTGGCAAGAGCCTCGAGGAAGATGACGCGCAGGAAGAAGCTGCCTGATTTTCCTGAAATACGGCAATAAAAAGCCCGGCCTTGAGCCGGGTTTTTTATTGGAACTTTTCCGCCGTTGCCGCGTTATCCCGCCGGAACGGCGAACTGATTGCTGCGTAACGCTGCCCTCGGTTCCCGTCTGAACCGATTGCGGCCGGGATGTTCCGGGTCGCTTCACAAGAGGGGGCGAGAGCAGCATTCAGAACTTGCAACGGCGTTCGTCGATCGATCGCTTGCCAGTTCCTCGGCTGTTTATCGTCATATCAGAACCGTTGACGGAGAAGACGATGACAGCCATGTCCGCAGACCGCACAATGATCAAGATAGCGATGTCAGCTCCCTATCTCGCCCGGGAGGAGGAGCGGGATCTCGCCGTCCGCTGGAAGGACGGCCAGGATCAGAACGCACGTAACCAGATCGCACTTGCGCATATGCGTCTCGTCATCGCCATGGCATCGAAGTTTCGCGGCTTCGGTCTGCCGATGAGCGACCTCGTGCAGGAAGGTTATGTAGGGCTGCTTGAAGCGGCGGCAAGGTTCGAGCCGGCGCGCGATGTCCGTTTTTCGACCTATGCCAGCTGGTGGATCCGTGCCTCGATGCAGGATTACATCCTCCGCAACTGGTCGATCGTGCGCGGCGGCACCAGTTCGGCGCAGAAGGCGCTGTTCTTCAACCTGCGCCGGCTGCGCGCGAAGCTTGCCCGTGGCGACAGCAACCTGACAGCCCGTGCGATCCATGAGGAAATCGCAGTGGCGCTCGGCGTCAGTGTGAATGACGTACAGACGATGGATGCGCGCCTTTCCGCCAATGACGCCTCGCTTCAGGCACCGACGATTGCCGGCGATGCCGATAGTGGCGAGCGTCTCGACATGCTGGAAAGCAACGAGCCGCTGCCGGACGAGCAGGTTTCCGGGATGATCGACGGCGAGCGCCGGCTGAAATGGCTGCAGGGCGCGCTGACCAAGCTCAACGATCGCGAAAAGAAGATCATTCGTGCCCGTCGGCTGACCGATGACGGTGCGACGCTCGAAGCGCTCGGTGCCGAGCTTGGAATTTCCAAGGAACGCGTGCGCCAGATCGAAAGCCGCGCGATTGAGAAGCTGAAGTCCGCGCTCGTCTCCGCCAATCCGCAGATGGCAGCCGCCTGCTGAGACATACGGGGTGAGTGCTCACCCCGTATGCCGGCCGGTTATTCGGAAATTATCTTCATCTTCTGGCCGGGCGACACTGTCGCACCGGCCGGCAGCGCATTGATGAGCTTGAACAGATCGAGCTTGCGGTCAGTGCCCATCATCCGCCCCGAGAGCGATGCCAGCGTATCGCTCGGGCCGACGGTGACGATGCGCACACGCAACGGCTTCAGGGACGCAATTTCTGCCGGCGTCATGCGGCGGAAGCTGTTGCGCAGGGTGTCTGCCGTCGACTGCAGCGTCATATTGCCCTTTGGCACGGCCGTGAGGAAACGGAAAATCTGCTCATTGAAGCGGACGACGGTCACGTCGAAATCCCAGCGCTCGGCGGAGGCACGGGCGGTTGCCGCGGGCAGGCCGTTGACGGTTGTCTCACGCACCGTCTCGGGCTGCAATCCGGCAACCCAACCGCTGGTCAGGTAATTCGTCAGGCTGTTGTTATCGCCGGCGGCGACACCGTCGAAACGGATGGCGCTTTCGCCCGGGCCGGTGGCCAATACGGCTTCGACCTTGTTGTCGATCCTGAAATCCGGCGGAACATCGAATCGGATGCCGAGGCTGCCATGCAGGAATGTCTGGCCACGCACATAGCCTTCTTGTGGGCTGTCGCCGTAAAGAAGGCCGTCGATGCCGGCGAGATAGTAGTCACGGCCACGGTCGCCGACGCCTTCCTGGCCGAAGGCGCGCGCGTGGCGTCGGGCGAGATCGACACGCTGGGCGGAATTCGGGTGGCTGGAGAGGAAGTCGAGGCTCTGGTCGTTATCCGGGTCGACGGCGGAATAACGGGCATAGGCCGCCATGGAATCGAGGAAACGTGCGGCGGCATAAGGATCGTAGCCGGCTTCTCCGAGCATGCGCACACCGATGACGTCCGCCTGCAATTCCTGCTGGCGGGAGAAAGCGGCCAGACGCAGTTTTCCGCGAGCAAGCGCCTGCTTGCCGGCGAGATCGCTGGAGAGCACCTCGGCGACGACGCGGCTGGCGATGACTTCCGCCTCTTCGCGCTTCTGACGTTCGATGCCATGGTTTGCGGTGACGTGGCCCATTTCGTGCGAGAGCACGGCTGCGACTTCCGACGCATCATTGGCAAGCGCCAGCAGGCCGCGGGTGACATAGAGATAACCGCCCGGCAGTGCGAAGGCGTTGATCGCCGGCGAATTCAGGATGGTGATGCGGAAGGACTGGGTCGGGTTTTCAGAGACGGCCGTCAATGCGCCGGTGATGCGGGCAACCAGGCGTTCGGTCTTTGCATCGCGATATTCGCCGCCGTAACTTGCAACGATACGCGGGTGCTCGCGAGCACCCATCTGGGCGCGCGGATCGTTCTTCTGCACCTGATCGACGGTCTGCGGGTTTTCCGAGGGCGAAACGTTCGGCGTATAGGCCTGGTCGAAGATCGACTGGCAGCCGTAAAGCATCGAGGTGGCGAAGAAGAGTGTGGCTGCGGAACGGAATGCGCGGCTACGCTGCCAAAATTTCGGCCACCTGGCACGATCCGTCTTTACAGTCTTCGCCTGCACTACCATCTCCGGAATTACACTTCGGCATCCTGCCGTCGCGTCTGGCCTCATCTTCCGCCTGTTGTCGCTTACCGTCTTTCGCGTCAACTGCACAGATATTCCTAAACGAATATGTATTGCCTACTGGGTATGAAAAGAAAATAAACTTGAACGCCGATGCCATCGGGCCACGTCCAAATTGTGGCGGCGCCCACGCACGGTTGATGACTTTCGTTCACACTGTGCCGGATCGGCCTGAAACGGGTGCGGCAAATCGCGAAAGATAGTCCGCCGGCGCTTCGCTGGAGACGACCCGTCCACCCTCTACCCGCAGCACGTGATCCGCCACGCGGGCGATCTCTTCGCGGTCGTGGGTGATCATCACGATCGCATTTTTCGTTTCGCGATGCAGTTCGATGAGAAGATCGGACATCTGCAGCCTCAGGTCGACGTCAAGTGAAGCGAAGGGTTCGTCGAGCAGCAGGACCGGCCTGTTGCGCAAAAGGGCGCGGGCAAAGGCGGCGCGTTGTTTTTCGCCACCCGAAAGCGAGCCCGGCATACGTTTTCCGAAACCGGCAAGCCCGACGCGCTTGAGGGCATCCTCCACGTGGTCCTTGTCTGTCACCGAAAGCCGCATCGAAGGGCTGATGCCGAGTGCGATATTGGTGAATATGTCGAGATGGGCAAAGAGATTGTGATCCTGAAAAACCACAGAGAGCGGTCTTTGCGAAGGATGGCTCAAGGTCTGCTCGGTCCCGGCGATGGCGATGCGGCCCGATTGCGGGCGTTCGAAACCGGCGATCAGATTAAGCAGCGTCGATTTTCCCGCCCCCGAGGGACCGGTGATCGCGGTGATCGCGCCGGGTTCGATATGGCAATCGAAATGGAAGTTTGTCGTACCGAGCCTCAGGGCGGCTTTATCGAGGACGATGCCGTCAAGCATTTTCATGTTCCTTTCGGCCGGATGTGCCGAGGATGGTCAGGGCAAGGCAGACCATGCCGAGGATCAGCGCCAGCCCGTCCGCATCATTCGTCCTGTAGCTCGACAGCGTGCTGTAGACCAGCCAGGGCAGGGTGATGAGATCGCTTGAGCCGAAGAGGGCAACCGCACCGAGATCGCCCAGCGAAAGCGCCATGGCAAAGGAGAGGGCGGTGAGCAACGGGCGCCTAAGGACGGGAAGATCGATCAGCTGCCATTTGTCCAGACCTCCGATGCCGAGCGCGGCTGTCAGCCTCGCGGTCTGATGCCGATGGTCCTGCAGCGCCGGTTCCAGTACCCTGATGGCAAAAGGGAGCGCCATGAGTGCATTGATGACTGCGACGAGATAGGGCGCGAAAACGGCGACATTGCCGAATTGCCTTAAGATCAGGAACCATCCGGTGCCGAGAATGATCGGCGGGACGACGAGAACGAGCGAGGATGTGCCGGCCAGCGAGGTCGACAGTAGTCTTTCGGCCAGGTTCGGTTCACGCCGATCTCGGATCGCCTGTCGGGCGGTGATGATGGCAAGCGAAGCGGTAACGGCGATCACGCCGGCCGTTACGGCGATCATCAGGCTTGTCGTTGCGGCCTGGATGAAGCGCGGGCCGGTGACGAGTTTCCACAGGTCGGCTTTAAGGCCGGCGACCAGCACGGAGACAAGCGGCGCGGCGACGAAGATCACGGCGGTGGCGATGATGAGGCCATCCCACAGACGCGATGCGGCCGAACGTCCGTCGAGGCGCAGCATCTTGCGGCCTGCGGTTCTGACCGTATCGGTTGCGGCCGGCAGCAGCGCGATGAGGCCGATGACGGTTGCCGTGACGGTGATCTGCAGAAAGGCAAGCGCTACGGCGCGGGGCGGATCGAAATCGAAGCGCAGGGCCTGGTAGATCGCCACTTCCAGCG
>DLSX01000059.1 GCA_002500765.1 Neorhizobium sp. UBA7851 | reverse complement strand
GGCGGCCAATACCGCCGACAGCATGATCGGCCACCGCTCTGCCCGCCACGAAGCCTTCGGCTGGGCGGCGGCCCGTTTCGACGACTTGGTTAACCTGCCTGCTTCGCGCCTCACGGCAGCGCTTTTCGTGGTCGCCGCCCTGTTCGTTCGCGATGCCTCGCCCGGCAATGCGATAAGGGCGATCCGCCGGGATGCCAGGAAACATCGTTCGCCGAATGCCGGTTGGCCGGAAGCGGCGATGGCGGGCGCACTCGGCATAGCCCTTGCCGGACCCCGCAGTTACGGTGGCCAGATGATCGAGGCGGGCTATATGGGTGAAGGCGGCCGCAGCGAACTGGTCTATGAGGACATCTACGACGCGCTGAAGATTGCACGCATTGCCGACATGCTGCTGATCGGCCTTTTCGGCTTGTCTGCGATCCTCATGTGGCAAGTCTGAGCAGCCCGGTCAGATCGAGATGCCGCTCCATATGAGCGGCGAGACGATCGAGAATGGCATCGACATTGGCCTCGTAATCGAGGCCTGACGACGAACCGCCGAGACGGGTTATCCAGGCGGAACGCTGCCTGTCGTCGGAAAACAACCCGTGGACATAGGTGCCGACAACCCGGCCATCCGCCGAGGACGCCCCTTCCGCTTGGCCGCCGATCGTCGAGAAGGGCCGGGCACAATCAGCGCCGGTCGTGCGGCCGATATGCATTTCATAGCCGGCGAAGGAAATTCCGTCGAAACTGGTGCCCGCAACGGCTTCAAGCCGCTTGGCGCCGGACAGAACCGTTTCGACATCGAGCAGGCCGAGGCCATCGACCGATCCGGGCGGACCTTCCGTTCCCTCCGGATCGGAAAGCCGCTTGCCGAGCATCTGATAACCACCGCACAAACCGAGCACCCGCCCGCCGCGACGATAATGGGCAGCGATATCGACATCGAACCCGGCTTCGCGCAGCGCCGCAAGATCCGAGATGGTTGCCTTGGAACCGACCAGCAGCACGAGATCGCAATCACCGGGGATGGCTTCGCCACGGCGGACGCGGATCAGTTCCACATCCGGCTCCGCTTCCAGCGGATCGAGATCGTCGAAATTGGAAATATGCGGCAGGATCGGTACCGCGATGCGGATTTTCGCGCCCGGCTTGCGGGCAAAGGACTGGGAAAGGCCTAGCGCATCTTCGGCCGGCAACAGTGCAGCATCGGCAAAATGCGGCAGAAGCCCGATCGACTGCCAGTCGGTGAACCGGGTAATCAGATCCATGCCTTCGGCAAACAGCGCCGGATCGCCGCGGAACCGGTTGACGATGAAGCCGCGGATCATCGCCGCATCATCGGCATCGATCACCAGCTTCGTGCCGGCGAGGCTGGCGATGACGCCGCCGCGATCGATATCACCGATCAGCACGACCGGCACATCGGCGGCACGGGCAAAGCCCATATTGGCGATATCATTCTGGCGCAGGTTGATTTCCGAAGCGCTGCCCGCACCTTCGACCAGAACCAGATCAGCCTTGGCGCGCAGGATCTCGAAGCTTTCGAGCACGCGGGAAAGCAGCCGAGGCTTGAGATGCTGGTATTCGGACGCCTTGGCATTGCCCTCGACGCGCCCCTGCACCACGACCTGAGAGCCGATCTCGCTCTGCGGTTTTAAGAGGACCGGGTTCATATGCACGCTGAGGGCTACGCCGGCGGCGCGCGCCTGCAGCGCCTGTGCCCGGCCGATCTCGCCGCCATCGGCGGGGACGGCCGCATTGTTCGACATGTTCTGCGGCTTGAACGGCATCACGCTCAGACCACGCAAGGTAAAGGCGCGGGCAAGACCGGCAACGACCAGCGACTTGCCCACGTCGGAACCCGTTCCCTGGAACATCAGCGAGCGAGCAACCATGATTTAGAACTCGATGCCGGCCTGGGCTTTGACGCCCGCCTTGAAGTGATGCTTGACCAGAGACATTTCCGTCACCAGATCCGCCGCCTCGATCAAGGCCGGTTTAGCGTTGCGCCCGGTGACGACGACATGCAGGTCCGGACGCCGGGCCTGGAATGCTGCGACGACCTTTTCGAGATCGAGATAGTCGTAGCGAAGTGCGATATTGAGTTCATCGAGGATGACGAGACCGATCGTTTCGTCGGCCATCAGCTCGAGCGCTTTCTCCCACGCCTTGTTCGCGGCCGCGATATCGCGCTTCAGGTCCTGGGTTTCCCAAGTGAACCCTTCGCCCATCGTGTGCCAGACGACGCGATCACCGAACACGGCAAGCGCCGGCTGCTCGCCGGTCGACCATGCACCCTTGATGAACTGGACGATACCGACACGGCGATTGTTGCCGAGCATTCTGAGCGCCAGCCCGAAGGCGGCCGTCGACTTGCCCTTTCCGGGACCGGTATGGACGATGAGAAGACCCTTTTCCAGGGTCTTCTCGGCGACTTCGGCATCCTGAACCGCCTTGCGGTTCGCCATCTTGGCGCGATGACGCTCCTCGGTGGTTTCATCTACAGTCTTCAACGCGCTGCAAGCTCCCGTTCGGTATTGAGAGACACATGTTCTCCGCTGCGAAACTTCTGCCTTAGCACAGCAGCGGCAACACCGAGAACCGCCCAGAAGATCAGATTGGTGGCATAGACAGCATTGACGAAACGGGCATGCAGCTCGACCGGCACGGCCGTTTCATGACTTGGCGGCAGAGGCGCACCCACCAGATGCGGAGCAACCAGCAGCACGATTGCCAGAGCCGCCAGCAAGGCGGAACGGGTAAAGGCAAGAAGGCCGATACCGGCGGCGGTCGAGACCGAGGTCGAGATCCACCAGAGCTGACGGGGCCCAAGTTCTGCGGCCGGCATGCCCGGCAGTTCCGGCGGCAGGCCGAGGCCAGGCGCAAGGCTGACGGTCAGGAAGCCGGCAATGCCGA
>DLSX01000042.1:3900-29806 GCA_002500765.1 Neorhizobium sp. UBA7851 | reverse complement strand
TCGACCGCGGCGGCCCACGTGATCTCGGCGCGATCCTGACGGGCCTGCAGGCGGCGCGCGGCGCAGCGGCATTCCTCGATGGTCCGATGCTGCCTGAAGAACTGTCGGCAGCGCTTGTCGATCTGAAGACGCTGCCGGTTGCGGTCGAATCCCTGCTCGGCAACATGCTGGCCGAAGACCTGCCGCTTTTGAAGCGCGACGGTGGATTTCTGGCCGATGGATCCAATTCCGACCTGGATGAGGTCCGCGCCCTGCGTGACCAGTCCCGCAAGGTAATCGCCGGGTTGCAGCTTCAATATGCCGAGGAAACCGGCATCAAGTCGCTGAAGATCAAGCATAACAACGTGCTCGGTTATTTCATCGAGGTCACCGCCGGCAATTCAGGGCCGATGACCGATACGCCGGAGGCCAAGGCGCGCTTCATCCATCGCCAGACGATGGCGAATGCGATGCGCTTCACCACGACGGAACTCGCCGACCTCGAAAGCCGCATTGCCAACGCCGCCGACAAGGCGCTGACGATCGAGCTCGAAGCCTTCGATCGCATGGTCGCCGCGGTGACGGCTGAAGCCGAAGCGATCAAGGCCGGCGCCCGTGCGCTGTCGATCATCGATGTCGCCGGTGGTCTCGCCATGCTTGCCGAAGAATGGGACTATCGCCGCCCGATCGTCGATGACAGCCGAATGTTTGCCATAGAGGGCGGCCGTCATCCGGTGGTCGAGCAGGCGCTGCGCCGCCAGTCTTCCGGTCCGTTCATCGCCAATGAATGTGATCTTTCGCCAAAAGACGGCGGCGAATTCGGCGCCCTCTGGCTGCTCACCGGCCCGAACATGGGCGGTAAGTCGACCTTCCTGCGCCAGAATGCGCTGATCGCCATCCTGGCCCAGATGGGCTCCTTCGTGCCGGTGGCATCCGCCCATATCGGCGTCGTGGACCGACTGTTTTCCCGCGTCGGCGCCTCGGACGATCTCGCCCGCGGCCGCTCCACCTTTATGGTCGAGATGGTCGAAACGGCGGCCATTCTCAACCAGGCGACTGATCGCTCGCTGGTTATCCTCGACGAGATCGGCCGGGGAACCGCCACCTTCGACGGCCTGTCGATCGCCTGGGCTTCCGTCGAGCACCTGCACGAGGGCAATCGCTGCCGCGGCCTGTTCGCCACCCATTTCCACGAGCTGACCGTCCTTTCGGAAAAGCTGAACCGCCTTTCCAATGCCACGATGAAGGTGAAGGAATGGGATGGCGAAGTGATCTTCCTGCACGAGGTCGGCCCCGGTGCCGCAGATCGTTCCTACGGCATCCAGGTCGCCCGCCTTGCCGGCCTTCCCGATAGCGTTGTGAGCCGTGCGCGTGACGTTCTGACCAAGCTGGAAGATTCCGACCGCAAGAACCCGGCAAGCCAGCTGATCGACGACCTGCCGCTGTTCCAGGTCGCGGTACGCAAGGAAGAAAAGCGCGGTGGATCCTCCAAGGTCGATGAAGCGTTGAAAGCGATCAACCCGGATGACATGAGCCCGCGTGAGGCGCTCGAAGCGCTTTATGCACTCAAGAAGCAGGCCGCCGAAAAGGCCTGAGGTAGAGGAGTTCGCGCGTGAGCGTTGCCTTCATGAAGGAAGAAAGTGCCGAGACGGCCGCCGAAACGGTGCTGCCTGATCGGCCGATCTCTACTCACACGAACCTGGTCACGGAGACAGGGCTGAAGGCGCTTGAGCAGCAGTTGCACGCCGCACGCGATGCCTATGAGGCGACAGACGCGATCGACGATATCAACGAGCGCCGCAGGCAGGCGGCAGGTCCGGCGCGCGACATTCGTTATTTCGCCGAACGGGTCCACACCGCCCAGCTCATCCCGCCACCGGCGTCGAATGATACCGTCGCTTTCGGCAGCACCGTTCGCTTCAGCCGCGATGATGGCCGCGAGCAGACCTATCGCATCGTCGGCGAGGATGAGGCCGATCCGAAGGCCGGCTCGATCTCCTATGTATCGCCGGTCGCGCGTGCTCTGAATGGCAAGTCCGTCGGCGATCTCGTCACCGTCGGTAACCAGGAACTCGAAATTATCGCGATTTCGTAATCAGCCTTGCCGCATATGGAGCGGCTGTGCTTGTGAACATCTCCGACTGCGGCTATCTGATGCGTCTTCATTCAAATAGAGGCGCATCCCCGGCATGAAACCAGATTATCTCGTCACCCATTCCGGTGGCTTCCATGCCGATGAGCTTCTTTCCAGCGTTATCCTGACCCGGCTTTTTCCGGAGGCGAAAATCGTTCGCAGCCGCGCGCCGGAATGGATCGCGCCCGGCAGCGATCGCATCATCTATGATGTCGGCGGCGCCTATGATGCCGAGAAGCAGATTTTCGACCATCACCAGCGCGGCGCTCCATTGCGTGAAGACGAGGCGCCCTACAGCTCCTTCGGCCTGATCTGGAAACATTATGGTCGCGAGTATCTGGCGGCGATGAACGTTCCCGAAGCCCATGTCGATGCTCTGCACGCATCCTTCGACAAGAGCTTCGTCCTGCCGATCGATCTGATGGATAATGGCGCGCTCAGCCCGAAAAGCGCCGGTCCGCTCGCGGGTCTGACCTTGTCGAGCCTGCTCGAAACCCTCAAGCCCACTTTCGACGAGAAGGAAGAGGGCGCCGATGACCGCGCGTTCCACGCTGCACTCTCCATTGCCCGCGCCTTTGTCGAAGCAGGCGTCGGTCAGCGCGCCGCAAAGCTGCGGGCCGAAACGCTGGTGCTCGAGGCGATCGAAAAGACAGGCGAAGGCCGTATTCTCGAACTTCCCATGGGCATGCCCTTCCGCCCGGCAATCGTAAAGGCTGGAGCCGATCATCTCCTCTTCGTCGTCCATCCGCGCGATGGCAAGGACTGGTGCGTCACCGGCATCCGCAAGGCTGATGACGGCTTCGAACTGCGCGCCGACCTGCCGAAATCCTGGGCGGGCCTGACGAACGGCGAACTCGAAGCCGTATCCGGCGTCAAGGGCGCCACCTTCTGCCATAACGGCCGTTTCATCGCCGCCGCAACGAGCCGCGAGGCAGCACTTCTCATGGGCGAAATTGCCGTGAAGGAAGCGCTGTCAGCGGCTTGAGCCATCGCCAGTGGCGAAGCGGTTTGCGTCATCCGATATTGCGGGTGGCGCGATCTCCCTTTTCGGTTCGAAGATGATATAGGTCATCGGAAAATGTCATTCAGGCTTTTCTGAGCTCCATCGGGATCGTCCATTGCTCGCCATACCCTTGCCCTTCATCGCCGGACTGATCTTCGCGCTGGTTCTTCATCACAGCCTGAAGGGCGTGGAGGCGCCGGGAAGCCGACGGTACTTCGTGGCTTTCCTGATCCTTTATGCATTGCAGGGCGTGGTTGTCGGCCTGCATTTCGGCTATGGCGTCAGGCAGCTCGCGCCGATCCAGCCGATCACCGCCTCTGTCATGCCGCCGCTTGCCTATCTCGCCTTTCGTGGGCTGACCGATGCGAAGCTGCCAAAACCCTGGATCCATCTCTGGGCTCCGGTCTGCCTCACGCTGTCGATCGCTTTCCTGCAGGTTCTGGTCGATCCGCTGCTGCTCGTGATCTTCCTCTTTTACGGTTTTGCCCTCTGGCGCCTGACACGGGCCAGTGGTGACGAAGTGATGGCTGAGGCGAGCCTTCAGCGCATGCGCCCGGCGTTACGGGCCGCAAGGCTGACGGCGATCCTGATGTTTTTCTTCGCCTTGAGCGATGTCGCCGTGGCCATCTATGCAGGCTTTGCCGGTGCAGAAGGCGTGCCGTTTGCGGTGGCGATCATGAACGTCGTCGCGCTTGCGGCAACGGGCATCTATTACCTTCTGCCGGAGGTGGAACGGACTGCATCTCCGCCGAAAGCACCTGCTTTGCCCGATCCCGCGGATGAAGCGATCGTTCGGCGTATAGCAGCCATTCTGGATGAGGACGCGCTCTACAAGGACGAAAATCTCAGCCTCGCGAAAATCTCCCGCAAGGCGAAGATTCCGGCGCGCGATCTCTCCACGGCCATCAATCGCGCCACGGGCCTCAACGTCTCGCAATTCGTCAACAATCGCCGGATCGCCGAGGCCTGCCGTCTGCTGGATGAGACAAGACAGTCGGCGACATCGATCATGCTCGATGTTGGTCTGTCGACAAAATCGAACTTCAACCGAGAATTCCGCCGTGTGACAGGCATGGCGCCGCGCCAATGGCGTGCCCGGTCAAAAGCGGAAAGTACCGGCTCTTGAACTTCATGTTGCACGGCAACAACTTTGAAACGACCTGTTGCCATAATCGGTGGTCAAGGTGACCAGAATTCGCTAAAGCCGACCGGCAAACTGGCATCGGCAGGGATGACATGGCCAGACAAGAAATCAATTTCTCCGAACTTCTCGATGTAGACGCCCTGAAGGCCGAATGCTGCGAGGTGATGAAGACGGAGCGTCCGCTCCTGGAGCTGAGATCAGCACTTCTCGCCATCATGCGCCGTGCCAGCAACGAAGGCCGCCAGAAGGCGCGCGAGCTTCTGGAAAAGGATGGCAGCGGGCTGAATTGCGCCGAGCGCATTTCCTGGGTCCAGGACCAGATCATCCGCATCCTGCATGAGATTGTCGCCGCTGCCATTCATCCGGAAGGCAAGGACATCACGATTTCCGCTGTCGGCGGTTATGGCCGCGCCACGCTGGCGCCCGGCTCGGATATCGATCTTCTGTTTCTTTTGCCGGCGAAGAACTCCGACGAGATGCGCAAGGCCGTCGAGTTCCTGCTCTATATTCTGTGGGACATGGGCTTCAAGGTGGGCCACGCAACCCGCACGGTCGAGGAGTGTATCCGTCTCTCCAAGACCGACATGACGATCCGCACCGCGATCCTCGAAAGCCGTCTGATCTGCGGCTCGGAAACCCTGTTCACGGAACTCGAAACCCGCTTCGACAAGGAAGTTGTGGCCGATACCGGCGCCGAGTTTGTCGCGGCCAAGCTTGCCGAGCGCGACCAGCGCCACCAGAAATCCGGCGATACCCGCTACTTGGTCGAACCCAACGTCAAGGAAGGTAAGGGCGGCCTGCGCGATCTCCATACCCTGTTCTGGATCGCCAAATATTACTACCGGGTCAAGGATGCCGCCGAACTGGTCAAGCTCGGTGTCTTCTCCCGCGGCGAATTCCGACTGTTCGAAAAGGCCGACGATTTTCTCTGGGCGGTCCGTTGCCACATGCATTTCCTCACCGGAAAATCGGAAGAGCGCCTTTCCTTCGATATTCAGCGCGAGATCGCCGCATCCCTCGGTTATCACACCCGCCCCGGCCTTTCCGCCGTCGAGCGTTTCATGAAGCACTACTTCCTGGTCGCCAAGGATGTCGGCGATCTGACGCGCATCTTCTGCGCAGCGCTTGAGGAACAACAGGCCAAGGCCGCCCCCGGGCTTGCAAACCGGGTCATCTCGCGTTTCACCAAGCGCCTGCACAAGATCCCCGGCACCACGGATTTCGTCACCGATCGCGGCCGCATCACGCTTGCCTCACCGGATGTCTTCACCCGCGACCCGGTCAACATCATCCGCTTCTTCCACGTGGCGGATATCCATGAACTCGAGCTGCATCCGGATGCGCTGAAGCGCATGACCCGCTCGCTGACGCTGATCGACAACAGCCTGCGCGAAAACGAGGAGGCCAACCGGCTGTTCCTCTCGATCCTCACCTCGCGCCGCGACCCAGCGCTGATGCTGCGCCGCATGAACGAGGCCGGCGTGCTTGGCCGCTTCATTCCCGAATTCGGCAAGGTCGTGGCGATGATGCAGTTCAACATGTATCACCACTATACGGTCGATGAGCATCTGATCCGCTCGGTGGAGGCTTTGTCCGAGATCGACAAGGGCGAGATGAAGGAAGCCCATCCGCTCGCCACCAAGATCATGCCGGGCATAGAGGAGCGAGAGGCGCTTTATGTCGCCGTGCTTTTCCACGATGTCGCCAAGGGTCGGCAGGAAGACCATTCCATTGCCGGTGCCCGCATGGCCCGCAAACTTTGCCCGAGGCTCGGTCTGAACCATAAGCAGACCGAAATTGTCGTCTGGCTGATCGAGCAGCATCTCGTTATGTCGATGACCGCCCAGACCCGCGACCTGCATGACCGCAAGACGATCAGCGACTTCGCCGATGTCGTGCAATCCATGGACCGGCTGAAGCTTCTGCTTGTCCTGACGATCTGCGACACGCGTGCCGTCGGCCCCGGTGTCTGGAACGGCTGGAAGGGCCAGCTTCTGCGTACCCTCTATTACGAAACCGAAATCCTGCTCTCCGGCGGTTTTTCCGACCTGCCGCGCCGCGAGCGGGCGAGTGTCGCAGAAGAAGCGCTTTTCGATGGCCTGTCGTCCTGGGACGAGCAGGAGCGCAAGACCTATTCGTCGCTTCACTACCAGCCTTACCTTCTGGCCGTGTCGCTGGACGATCAGATCCGCCATGCGTCCTTCATCCGCGATACGGATCGCGCAGGCCATGCACTTGCGACGATGGTTCGTACCGATGCCTTCCGGGCGATCACCGAAATCACCGTGCTCGCCCCCGACCATCCACGACTTCTTTCGATCATCGCCGGCGCTTGTGCAGCGGCCGGCGCCAATATCGTCGACGCGCAGATCTTCACCACCACAGATGGCCGCGCCCTCGATACGATCCTGATCAATCGCGAGTTTGCGGTGGACGAGGATGAGCTTCGCCGCGCAGCAACGATCGGCCGGATGATCGAGGATGTCCTGTCGGGCAAGCGCCGCCTGCCGGAAGTCATCGCTACACGCGCCAAGTCCCGCAAGAAGACCAAGGCGTTCGATATCCCGCCTTCGGTCACCATCTCGAACGGGCTTTCCAACAAGTTCACGGTCATCGAGATCGAATGCCTCGACCGCACCGGTCTCCTGGCGGATATCACCGCCGGCCTGGCCGACCTGTCGCTGGACATCCAGTCGGCCCGCATCACCACCTTCGGCGAAAAGGTCATCGATACCTTCTACGTCACCGATCTGGTCGGCCAGAAGGTCACCAACGACAACCGGCAGAATACCATCTCCGCGCGTTTGAAGTCGGTCATGACCGATCACGGCGAGGAAGCCCAGAAGAACCCCGCGCCGGCAAATGCCGCGGAAGAACAGCCGCAGCGCAAAAGCAAGGCGCGCGCGTGACGGATAAAGCCAGATGAGCCTCGTCAAGAAATTCGCAACCGTCGGCGGCGCGACGCTCGGCAGCCGTATCTTCGGTTTCGCGCGTGAAACGGCCATGGCGGCAGCACTGGGCACAGGCCCGATGGCGGACGTCTTTTATGCTGCCTTCCGTTTCCCCAATCTGTTTCGCCGACTGTTTGCCGAAGGGGCCTTCAACGCCGCCTTCGTGCCGCTCTTTTCGAAAGAGATCGAGCAGAATGGTGTCGAGGGCGCCAAGCGTTTTTCGGAAGAAGTGTTTGGAGTGCTGTTTTCGGCGCTCCTCATCATCACCATCGCCATGGAACTTGCCATGCCGTGGCTGGTGCGATGGATCATCGCGCCGGGTTTCGCCGACGATGCGGAAAAAACCTCGCTGACCATCCGCATGGCGGCGGTCATGTTCCCTTATCTGATGTGCATGTCGCTGACCGCGATGATGAGCGGCATGCTGAATTCGCTGCATCATTTCTTTGCGGCAGCCATCGCGCCGGTCTTCCTCAATGTGGTGATGATTGCCGCTCTCGCCTACGGTCTGTGGATCGGTGCGGAGCCGGTGGTGATCGCCTGGTATCTCTCCTGGAGCGTCCTGGTTGCCGGCGTCCTGCAGCTCGCCGTCGTTTATATCGGCGTGCGCCATGCAGGCATCAGTATCGGCTTTCGCCGCCCGCGCATGACGCCGAACGTCAAGCGGCTTCTGTGGCTTGCCGTGCCGGCCGCCATTACCGGCGGCGTGACCCAGATCAACCAGATCATCGGCCAGGCGATCGCTTCCGGCAAGGAAGGTGCGATCGCGGCGCTCCAATATGCGGACCGCATCTACCAGCTGCCGCTCGGCGTCGTGGGCGTCGCCGTCGGTGTCGTCTTGTTGCCGGAACTGTCGCGGGCGCTGAAGGGGGGCAAGCTGAAGGAGGCGGCCGGCATCCAGAACCGCTCGATCGAATTCGTGCTGTTCCTGACGCTTCCTGCCGCAGCGGGTCTCTGGGTCCTGTCGGATGCGATCATTCGCGTGCTCTATGAGCGCGGTGCCTTCTCTGCCGAAAACACCTCGGTCGTTGCCGGCATCCTGGCCATCTATGGGCTGGGGCTTCCGGGTTTCGTGCTGATCAAGGCGCTGCAGCCGGGCTTTTACGCACGCGAGGATACCAAGACGCCGATGCGTATCACCATGCTTGCCGTCGTGGTGAATTCAGCTCTGGCGATTTCGCTGTTTCCGATCCTCGCCGAGCGCGGTATCGCAACGGCGGAAGCGACGGCGGGATGGATCAACACGGTGCTGCTGTTCGCCATTCTGGTCTGGCGCGGTGATCTCGTTTGGGAATGGCAATTGGCCAGGCGCACCGTTCTGCTGGTCGTCTCCGCCGGTGTGATGGCTGCGTCGCTGATCTATGCATTGCCCTATGCCGGCACATGGCTCGCGCCTGGCGCGCACCTGCTGAGCCAGATTACGGCTCTCGGTGCTCTGATCGTGCTTGCCATGATCGTCTATTTCAGTGTGGCCTTCCTGATCGGCGGCGCCGATCTCGGCATGATCCGCCGTAATCTGAAGCGCAAGCCGAAAGCATCGTCGTAAAAGGGCAGGCGGCTATTGAGCCGCCGCGATCAGGTGTCGCTGCCCTTGGATTTGGGCTTCAGGTTGGCAAGGCTGCCCTTGCCTTTCTTGCCACAGTGCGCCCAGGTCCGGCTTGGTCCGATATCGACATGGACGATGCCGTTGCAGTAACGACCGACACCGCCAATGCCTGGCGCGGTGCGTGCAGCGGCCAGAATGCGTTTTTCCGAGACACCCGGCACGCGTATGTCTGCGGCGAAACAGCGGCTATGTTGTGACTTGCCCGAACGCGGGCGGTGGCCCGATGTCACCATCGGCTTCTTGCCGGTCTGTTTGGCGATATGGGCAAGGATGGCTTCCAGCTTTTCCGGAAAACAGCCGGTACGAACACTGACACGCTGTACGGTATAGAAAGCGGAGTAATCGTGTTGAATTGTGGTGCCGCGGCGTTTGTCGTTCTTGCCTGCTGCTTCAGCGTTGGCGTTCATGCTGAAGGCCAAAAGGCAGGCCAGCGCGACGCGAGAAAAAATGCGCATGGTTGTCCCCTAGGAAAAGACCAGTCGTCATGACGGTCGACTTCGTCGTGGCGGGGTATTTCATTCTGAAAAGTGACATGAATAAGGTGGGATTTACCTCAAATTGAGATTAATGGACCATAAATCTTAATATCCGTTAACTAAGGCAAGGTTTAGGCAGCGTTATATTAGAGAGTCTGTCGCCAAATCTTCGTTATAAAACTGTTACATAAGCGGAAGGGGCCGCATCGCGGAGAGCGCGGTGCGCGCGGCGAATAAAACCCCTAAAAATTTTGGGGTAAAATGACGGAAACTGCGGAAATCCGGCCCCGCTATTGCCGAACACAACGATTCCGCCCAGATCATCGGGGGTAATCCAGGAGCCATTGATGACCGACAAGTCGCTTTTTCTCGTCTCTCTCGTGGTTGATGACTATGACCGGGCCAAGGTTTTTTACTGCGATGATCTTGGCTTTATCTGTATCGAAGACACCCCTCTCGGAGACGCAAAACGCTGGGTCGTGGTCGCACCTAAGGGCGGCAACGGCGCTGCCCTGCTTCTGGCGAAGGCGGATAATGACCGGCAGCGGGCAGTGATCGGTAATCAGGCCGGCGGTCGCGTCGGCTTTTTCCTGAAGACGGATGATTTTGCCCGCGATCACGCAGCGATGCTCGCTCGTGGCGTATGTTTCATTGAGGAGCCGCGTCATGAAGCCTATGGCATCGTGGCCGTGTTCATCGATCCCTACGGCAACACCTGGGATTTGATTGAGCACACCGCGCGCTGAGCCCTTGATTCTGCCCTGTCCGTCGTGTTTAGAGCGCGGCGTTAGCTACATGGCCCGCGGGGCGCGATTGCCGGAGACGTTCAAACCTTCCGGAGGCGCGTAACCTTTCGGCCTGAGGCCTTCCACCAGCCTGTTCGAGGACATCATGAACACCTTCAAGCCGCTCGTTTTCTCCGGCGTTCAGCCGACCGGCAATCTCCATCTCGGCAATTATCTCGGCGCGATCCGCAAGTTCGTGGCGCTGCAGGAAAACAACGACTGCATCTATTGCGTTGTCGACCTGCATGCGATCACCGCCCAGCTCGTGCATGACGACCTCAAGGGCCAGATCCGCTCGATCGCCGCAGCCTTCATCGCCTCGGGCATCGATCCGGTGAAGCACATCGTCTTCAACCAGTCGGCCGTGCCGCAGCATGCCGAACTCGCCTGGGTGTTCAACTGCGTGGCCCGTATCGGCTGGATGAACCGCATGACGCAGTTCAAGGACAAGGCCGGCAAGGATCGCGAAAACGCCTCGCTCGGCCTGCTCGCCTATCCGAGCCTGATGGCCGCCGATATCCTCGTTTACCGCGCCACCCATGTTCCGGTCGGCGACGACCAGAAACAGCATCTGGAGCTTGCCCGCGATATCGCCCAGAAGTTCAACATCGACTTCCAGGAAAAGATCCGCGCCACCGGCACGGGCGTCGACATGGTCGTCGGCGAAGAGCCGATCCATGGCTACTTCCCGCTCGTCGAGCCGCTGATCGATGGTCCGGCTCCGCGCGTCATGTCGCTGCGTGACGGCACCAAGAAGATGTCGAAGTCCGATCCGTCGGATCTGTCGCGCATCAACCTGATGGACGACGCCGACGACATCGCCAAGAAGATCCGCAAGGCCAAGACCGACCCGGAAGGCCTGCCGAGCGAAATCGAAGGTCTGGCCGGCCGCCCGGAAGCCGACAATCTCGTCGGCATCTATGCAGCCCTTGCTGATCGCACCAAGGCCGACGTGCTGGCCGAATTCGGTGGTCAGCAGTTCTCCACCTTCAAGCCGGCACTTGCCGACCTCGCAGTCGAGGTTCTGGCCCCGATCAGCGCCGAGATGCGCCGTCTGCTCGACGACACATCGCATATCGACGCGATCCTCAAGGATGGCGGTGAACGTGCGGGTGCCCGTGCGCACAAGGTCATGGACGAGGTCTTCGACATCATCGGTTTTCTGCGCTGAGAGTGACGGCTCCCCGCGGAGCAAGTATCTGCCCCTCACCCTAACCCTCTCCCCGTAAACGGGGCGAGGGGACGTGCCTCGATTGGGGCGGGGAGAGTGCGTCTCGTGTCCTTCTCCCCGTCTGTACGAGGAGAAGGTGCCGGCAGGCGGATGAGGGGCATCGCCGATGCCGACGGATGGATGAACACTCTCCACCAAGACCGGGTTTTCATTTTCTCCGGTTCGTATAATTTCGCCGTCACCACTTCGGACGGGTTCAAGGGGGCGGCCATGGTATCGAAACGACTTTCGCGGCTTGAAGGCCACAGGCGCAAGTTCATGGCGGTCATCGACGGCACGCCGGAATGCGAAAAGGCGGTCCATTATGCCGGGCGCCGCGCCAAGAACACCAATGGCGGCCTGGTTCTTCTCTATGTCATTCCAGAAGGCGATTTTCAGCAATGGCTGGGCGTCGAGCAGATCATGCGCGCCGAGGCGATGGAAGAGGCGGAAGCCGTCATGGCCAAGACTGCTCACCGGGTGCGTGAGACGATCGGCATCGATCCCGAAATCGTCATCCGCGAAGGCAGCGCTCCCGAACAGATCAACGGACTTGTCGAGGAAGACCGCGATATCGCGATCCTCGTGCTTGCCGCAGGCTCAGCAAAGGAAGGGCCGGGGCCTCTGGTCTCCGCAGTCGCCGGTCGCGGCGCCGCTTTCCCGATCCCCGTCACGGTTTTGCCCGATACGCTTTCCGACGAGGAAATCGACTCGCTGGCATGATCTCGCTATTGACCATGGACGGACAAAGGCGCACTTGAACCCAAAGATGAGAACGTTTATCTTATTTGGAAAAGTTCTAAACTGAGCGCCGCTCGTCGGCCAGGAGCAAGCCCATGTTCATCCAGACCGAAGCCACGCCGAACCCGGCGACCCTGAAGTTTCTTCCCGGCAAAGTGGTCATGGAAAAAGGCACGGCCGAGTTTCGCAATGAAGCCGAAGCTGCAGCCTCTCCACTGGCCCTGCGCCTGTTCAACGTTCCCGGCGTAACCGGCGTCTATTTCGGTTATGACTTCATCACCGTCACCAAGTCCGATGCCGAATGGCAGCATCTGAAACCAGCGATCCTCGGCTCGATCATGGAGCATTTCATGTCCGGCCAGCCGGTCATGGGTGGCGGTTCTGCGATGGCGGAAGACCTCGACGAGGAAGGCGAATTCTTCGACGAAGGCGACGAGACGCTTGTCGCGACCATCAAGGAACTGCTTGAAACCCGCGTCCGTCCGGCCGTGGCGCAGGATGGCGGCGACATCACCTTCAAGGGCTTCAAGGACGGCACCGTCTATCTCAACATGAAGGGCGCATGCTCCGGCTGCCCGTCTTCCACGGCGACGCTGAAGCATGGCGTGCAGAACCTGCTCAAGCACTTCGTTCCCGAAGTGCAGGCGGTCGAGGCCCTCTGATACCCGCAAGACCTGTTCATGATCGTTCTCGCTATCGACACTGCAGGCATTGATTGTTCTGCGGCGGTATTTGACCATTCCGCGGCTAAGCTGCTGTCTGCCGTTTCCGAAGAAATCGGCAAGGGACATGCAGAACGCCTGATGGCTGTCATCGATCAGGCCCTGGATGAAGCCGGCATTGCTCTTGAAGCGGTCGGCAAGATTGCCGTAGTCATCGGCCCGGGCTCCTTTACCGGCATTCGTGTTGGCGTTGCGGCCGCCCGCGGATTGGCGCTTTCACTCGGTATCGATTGCGTCGGCGTATCGACGCTAGAAGCGCTCGCCGCTTCTCATCGGGCATCCGGCGGTTCCGACAAGCCGGTGCTCGTCGCCATGGATGCCAAGCGCGAGGAAATCTATGCGCAGGCTTTTGCGGTGGATGGCACGTCGCTTACCGAGCCGGCTGCACTTTCGGCCGAAGCGGTGGATAATCTGGCCGCATCTCTGGCTGCGGACATGATTGGTTCCTGGGTCGGCAAGACAGGCGATCGCTTCGATATAGGTGCGGTGGCAAGGATCGGCGCCTTGAAGGATGCTGCCGGAAGCCGGCCAAAGCCGCTTTATCTTCGTGGCCCGGATGCCAAACCCCAGTTGGGTTTCGCATTGGCAAGAGTGTAGCACCATGTTCGACGAATACCTGAGCTGGAAGCCGTTTTTCGAGGTCGTGCCGGTCGAGGATGTCGATTGCGGCGAGATATCGGAACTACATGGCCTGCGTTTTCCGCGCCAGTGGAGCGACGACGAGTTCCAGAACCTGCTGATGCAGCCGAATGTCTTCGGTTTCATCGCACGCCAGACCAACGCATTCTTCTCCAAGCCTGTCGGCGGTTTCGTTCTCAGCCGCGAAGCGGGCGGAGAAGCGGAAATCCTGACGGTTGCCGTGGCGGAGAAATTCGGGCGGCAAGGGCTTGGCTGGCGCCTGATGCAGGCGGCGGTCCGCGAGGCGGCCTCGCGTGGCGCCGACAGCATGTTTCTCGAAGTCGAAGCTGAAAACCGGGCCGCGGTCGGTCTTTACAACAAGCTCGGCTTTGCCAAGGTGGCCGAGCGACCGGCTTATTACCAGGGTGTGGACGGCCGGAGGACTGCAGCGCTTGTCATGAGCCGTGATCTTCGCTAGTCCCTCACCATACGTGAATATTTCGAAGGCCAGAACGTCATGACAGACCTTTCCAAGACCCTGGAAGAGTTGTGTGCCGAAAAGGGCATGCGCATGACCGACCAGCGCCGGGTTGTCGCCCGGATACTGCAGGATTCCGACGATCATCCGGATGTCGAGGAGCTTTATCGCCGCTCGTCCAAGGTTGATCCGCGCATCTCCATTTCGACCGTCTATCGAACCGTAAAACTGTTCGAGGACGAGGGAATCATCGAGAAGCACGACTTCCGTGACGGCCGCTCCCGCTACGAGACCGTGCCGGAGGAACATCACGATCATATGATCGACCTGAATACCGGCAATGTCATCGAGTTCCAGTCGGCAGAGATCGAAGCCTTGCAGGAACGTATTGCCCGTGAACTCGGCTTCCGGCTTGTCGGTCACCGGCTCGAGCTATACGGCATTCCGCTCGACAAGGACGAGTAGGCGCGAGTGGCAGGGATAATCCAGTGATCACCTCTATCCGGATCGGCCTTGTCGTCGTCTGTCTCGTGGTCGTCACGCTGCTACTTCTGCCGTTTCAGCTTGTGGGTCTCGCCTTCGACTGGAAGATCCGCCGTTATGTGCCCCGGCTCTGGCATCGCTCCGCATGCTGGCTGCTCGGCATCCGCATCCGCGTTCATGGTCGTCTGGAGCGCCGCCGCCCGTTGATGCTTGCCGCAAATCATGCTTCCTGGAAGGATATCCTCGTTCTTGGCGCTGTGGCCGATGTCGTCTACATCGCCAAGGCTGAGGTGGCTCGCTGGCCGATCTTCGGCATTCTCGCCAAACTGCAGAAGACGATTTTCGTCGTGCGTGAAGAAAAGCGCCGCACAGGCGAGCAGGTCAACGAGATCGCCGCACGCATGAATGCAGGCGAGATCGTCGTGCTTTTCCCGGAGGGCACGACGTCGGACGGTAACCGCTTGCTGGAGGTGAAGTCATCCCTGTTCGGGGCAGCGGCTGCTGCCGTGCCGCACACACCCGATGGCGTCGTCCATGTCCAGCCGGTCTCGATTGCCTATACCCGCGTCCATGGCATGGCCATGGGCCGCTTCCACCGGCCGCTCGCCGCCTGGCCGGGCGATATCGAACTGATGCCGCACCTGATCGGCGTGCTGAAGGAAGGCGCGCTCGACGTCGATGTCGCATTCGGCGACACGGTCGATTTCCGCACCGGAGACAATCGCAAGCACCTGAGCCAGAACATCACCGCCCAGCTCCGGCGCATGCTGATCCGGCATTTGCGGCAGCGGGAATATGATGCGGGGTGAGAGCCGGTCTTCACTCCTTGCGCATGCGGGCATGGGGTAACGGCAGCCAAATGAGCGGCTGCTTGCTTGCGTTTGGATCCTCGGGTCAAGCCCGAGGATGACGGAGGTTTTGGTTTCTGTTGGAGGCCAAAACGGGCCCCATGTGCCGGGTTGCTGTATTCATTGGCATGGGAGTTGTGTTTTGGGCGCCATTGCACCACCCATCGACCGTCATCCTCGGGCTTGACCCGAGGATCCAGGCACAAGCAGCACCGGTGCTGATCGCGCCAACTCTCCGCACACACCAATCCCGCCCCGCGCAGTCTCCCGCCGTGGTTGTCAAAGATCATTCCGGAGAAGCGCACGCATATGCGGAACCTCTTTGGAATATGAAAACGTGGCTCCGCATATGCGTGGCCTTCGGCGTTCTTTCGGGACTTCCGGTCCCTACGGGTGATCTTCTCGCCTCGCTGCACATCGGCTTGCGCTGATGCTTGGACGGCTCAACCGAACCCGGCATGGCTGCCGGGGGGAGGCTTGATAGGCGGGTTGCCTTGCGGCAGGCCCTCCATGCATTTCACCCCTTCCGTTCTTGCCGCACGTTACGGGTCGGACGGAAGCGCCGGCTCCCGCCTGCCCGCGAACGTCTCGCGCAACACTCCGGCGACGGAAGCGGGGAGATTATGGGCACAGCTTGGGAGAGTGGGGATGAAACAGGACGCAAGTTATTGATCCAATTGGGCGCGGCCTGTGCATCGTCCCCGCCTGCGGGAACGGCTTTGTCGATCATGGCGTTCTGCCGATATCTAAAACTGAACCCATGGGATCGGCGGAAATGCAGGATATTGCGCAGATTTATCGCGGTTACATCGATTGCCTGAACCGACAGGACTGGTCGCAACTTGAGGACTTCGTTGCCGCCGATGTTGTGCATAACGGCCGGGAATTCGGGCTGGCGGGTTATCGCCAGATGCTGGAAGGTGATTTTCGCGCCATTCCGGATCTTCGCTTCAATATCGATTTTCTCGTCGTCGAGCCGCCGAAGGTGGCGAGCCGGCTTGTCTTCGAGTGCAGTCCGGTCGCACAGCTGTTCGGGCTGCCCGTTGATGGCCGACGCGTCCGGTTTTCAGAAAACGTCTTCTATCGATTTTCCGATGGGCGGATTACTCAGGTCTGGTCGGTCATCGACAAAGCCGCGATCGAGGCGCAGCTCGGGTGATGATGTCCGGCTTCACTTCTCTCCGCGGATGACGCAGACACCCATCTCGTAGCTGCAGCCGTTGACCGGCTGGAAGTTGCCATTGGCAAGTTCCTCGGTGACCGTGATGATCTTTGCTTTCGGTGCGGGATAGGAGAGGCCGGAGCGTGAGGGTTCCGCAGCGTACTCGCCGACATATATTTCCCGATAGCCGTCAGCATAAATGATCGAAGAGCCGGAAACCGTAGCAAAAGTGCCGAGTGCCTGTATGGAGCCGCTGTCGGGGCGGCTGTTTCGTGTCGATGATACCACCCGGCTCGCACCGCCGAGGCGCTGGTCGGAAAACAGTTTCAACTGGCCGCGTCGGCCATGATGTCCGTGGCCGTCATGATGGTCCCGGTAACCGGTGTCACTGCTGTTGAAATCCGGTAAAGGATCGCGAGCGAGGGCTGCAGATGCGAAGGCGCTGGAAAGCGCAAGTGCAAAAAGGACAGGTTTCATGCGATTCGCGATCATGGCGAACTCCGAGATCATGGTTAATGAGACGTTAACATGATCTTGCCGCCAACGCACGCGCTGCCGCCAAATCTTTGGAATTGATGGTTAACCTGCCGCGGCGATATGTCCGATGCTTGCCCTCTTGCAATTCACAATCGATTAAATTCACGCGACGTCGGAATTGATCTTGTCGTCAGGGAATTCGAAGATTAAACCACGCCGATGATGCAATGCACATTTTCTCGGCATGGTGCATTGCCGGGCGTCCGCCCGCTTGACGACGCCGCGAGGTAATGATGGCGAATATAACAAATAATCGGCCTTTGTCGCCGCATCTGCAAATCTACAAGCCAATCCCCACAATGGTCATGTCGATCGTCCACCGCATTACCGGTGGCGCACTGGCGGCCGGCACCATGCTTCTGGCCTGGTGGCTGATCGCCGCCGCTTCCGGCAAGCCTTATTTCGACTGGGTCAGCTGGCTGTTCGGCACCTGGATCGGGTTGCTGGTCCTGTTCGGTTACACCTGGGCACTGATCCATCACATGCTCGGCGGTATCCGCCATTTCGTGTGGGACATGGGCCACGGTTTTGAAAAACACTTCGCGACCAAGGTTGCGCTGATCATGCCTGTCGTTTCGATCTGTCTGACCGTGCTGGTCTGGATCATCGGCCTGGCCATCTGAGGAGGAAACATCATGGATATGCGTACTCCCCTCGGCAAGGTTCGTGGTCTGGGATCAGCAAAGGACGGCACCGAGCATTTCTGGATGCAGCGGATGTCGGCCGTAGCGCTCGTGCCGCTCGCCATCTTCTTCATCATCTTCCTGATCCGCTATGCGGGCGCTCCCTATGAGGAAGTCGTCCAGGCGCTGTCGAACCCGCTGATCGCCGTTCTGTTCGGTCTGATGATCATCGCCGGTCTCGTGCACATGCGCATCGGCGTTCAGGAAATCATCGTCGACTACGTGCATCACGAGGGCCTGAAGTTCCTGGCCGTGATGCTCAATACATTCTTTGCAATGCTGATCGGTGGCCTCTGTCTCTTCGCCGTTCTGAAAATTGCGTTCGTAGGATAATCCATCATGGCATCCGTCACTCCGATTTCCCCGAATGGGGGCGCCCAGAACGGCAAGGCGTATAATTATGTCGACCATTCCTACGACGTCATCGTCGTGGGCGCCGGCGGCGCGGGTCTTCGCGCCACGCTCGGCATGGCCGAACAGGGTTTCAAGACCGCTTGCATCACCAAGGTTTTCCCGACCCGTTCGCACACCGTCGCGGCACAGGGCGGCATTGCCGCCTCGCTGCAGAACATGACGCCGGACAGCTGGCAGTGGCATCTCTATGACACCGTCAAGGGTTCCGACTGGCTCGGCGATGTCGACGCCATGCAGTACATGGTCATGGAAGCGCCGAAGGCCGTTTACGAACTCGAGCACTATGGTGTTCCTTTCTCGCGTAACGAGGAAGGCAAGATCTACCAGCGCCCGTTCGGCGGCCACATGCAGAACTTTGGCGCCGGCCCGCCGGTGCAGCGCACCTGCGCTGCCGCCGACCGTACCGGCCACGCCATCCTGCACACGCTTTACGGCCAGTCGCTGCGCAACAACGCGGAATTCTTCATCGAGTATTTCGCGCTCGACCTGATCATGTCGGATGACGGCAGCCGTTGCGAAGGCGTCGTTGCCTGGAACCTCGATGACGGCACGATCCATCGCTTTGCCGCCAAGATGGTGGTTCTGGCGACCGGCGGTTACGGCCGCGCCTATTTCTCGGCAACGTCCGCCCATACCTGCACCGGTGACGGTGGCGGCATGGTGGCGCGCGCCGGCCTGCCTTTGCAGGACATGGAATTCGTCCAGTTTCACCCGACCGGCATCTACGGCTCCGGCTGTCTGATCACCGAAGGCGCACGCGGCGAAGGCGGTTACCTCGTGAATTCCGAGGGCGAGCGCTTCATGGAGCGTTATGCACCTTCGGCCAAGGACCTTGCCTCGCGCGACGTCGTTTCGCGCTGCATGACGATGGAAATCCGTGAAGGCCGTGGCGTCGGCAAGAACAAGGACCACATCTTCCTGCATCTCGACCATCTCGATCCGGCCGTTCTGCACGAGCGCCTGCCGGGCATTTCGGAATCGGCAAAAATCTTTGCCGGTGTCGACGTGACCCGCGAGCCGATCCCGGTTCTGCCGACGGTTCACTACAATATGGGCGGCATTCCGACCAACTACTGGGGCGAAGTGCTCAACGCCGACTCGAGCAATCCGGAGCGGATCATTCCGGGCCTGATGGCTGTGGGTGAAGCTGGCTGCGCCTCGGTTCACGGTGCAAACCGCCTCGGCTCCAACTCGCTGATCGACCTCGTGGTCTTCGGCCGCGCCGCCGCGATCCGCGCCGGCCAGGTCATCGACCGCGAAGGCGCCATCCCGGCGCTCAACGTTGCCGCCTGCGACAAGATCATGGACCGCTTCGACGGCCTGCGTCATGCCAAGGGTGCAACGCCGACCGCCGTACTGCGCGACAAGATGCAGCGCACGATGCAAGACGATGCCGCCGTGTTCCGTACGCAGGAATCGCTGGAATCGGGCTGCAAGCGCATGTCGCAGATCTGGAGCGAGCTGCCGGACGTCAAGGTCACCGACCGTTCGATGATCTGGAACTCGGATCTCGTCGAGACGCTGGAACTGCATAACCTGATGGCCAATGCGATCACCACCGTCTATGGCGCCGAGGCCCGCAAGGAAAGCCGCGGTTCGCACGCCCGCGAAGACTTTACGGAAGGCGCATTCGCCGGCCGCGACGACGTCAACTGGCGCAAGCATACGCTTGCCTGGGTCAACGAAAAGGGCGACGTCAAGCTCGATTACCGTCCGGTCCATACGGACCTGATCGCCGAAGGCATCGATCCCTACAAGATCGAGCCCAAGGCTCGCGTGTATTGATCCGGAGGGAATTGGACCATGGTTGAACTCGCTCTCCCCAAAAACTCGCAGATGTCCGAAGGCAAGGTCTGGCCGAAGCCGGAAGGCGCCACGAACGTTCGCGAATACCGCATCTATCGCTGGAGCCCGGATGACGGCAAGAACCCGAGCATCGACACGTTTTATGTCGATCTCGACGATTGCGGCCCGATGGTGCTCGACGGTCTCTTGTACATCAAAAACAAGATCGACCCGACGCTGACGCTGCGCCGTTCCTGTCGCGAAGGCATTTGCGGTTCCTGCGCGATGAATATCGACGGCACGAACACGCTGGCCTGCACCAAGGGCATGGACGACATTTCCGGCACGGTGAAGGTCTATCCGCTGCCGCATATGCCGGTGGTGAAGGACCTCGTTCCGGACCTCAACAACTTCTACGCCCAGCATCGCTCCATCGAGCCGTGGCTGAAGACGGTGTCTCCGACGCCGGCGAAGGAATGGAAGCAGAGCCATGAGGATCGCCTCAAGCTAGACGGTCTCTACGAGTGCATCCTATGCGCCTGCTGCTCGACCTCCTGTCCGAGTTACTGGTGGAACGGCGACCGGTATCTCGGTCCGGCCGTCCTGCTGCAGGCCTATCGCTGGCTGATCGACAGCCGCGATGAGGCGAAGGGTGAACGTCTCGACAATCTCGAGGACCCCTTCCGCCTCTATCGTTGCCACACGATCATGAACTGCGCCCAGGCCTGCCCGAAGGGTCTGAACCCGGCCAAGGCGATTGCCGAAATCAAGAAGATGATGGTCGAGCGCCGCGTCTAATCATTGGAATAAGCAAGGCCGCAGCGGTTTCGTTGCGGCCTTGTCGTTTATTCGATTGCCCCGTCAAGCACGCCGAAATGAAGATGCAGATGGTCGCGATTGTGCCGGATTGGCCGGATACCCTTGATTAACCAAGGTCGTTTACGATATTCCCGGCCAAACTGTCGTGCCCAAGTTGTAGGGCAGTGTGAAATAATCCGGACAGGAGTTTTTGATGCAGTTCAAATATGTGGCAACAGGTCTGGTACTGACCTTGGCTTTGGCTGGATGTCAGCGGACTTCCTACAGCCCTTATAGTGACCTGCCTTCGCAGCCCCAGCCGCTTCAGGCGCAACCCGTTCAAGGCGTTCAGGGCGGCCAGCTTCCGCCTCCGGGCGGCGCCTCGCAATATCCTTCCGCACCTCAGGGCGGCCAGAACATGGCTTCGCTCGATCCGAACGCGGCAGCGCCTGCAAGCGCGCTCGACGTGACCAAGGAGCAGATGGTCGGCAACTGGCGGGTTTCCAACGGCGGCGCATCCTGCGACATGTTCCTGACACTCACCAATCTCGGCGGCGGTTCGCGTGGTGGTACCCGCGGTTGCGCCGGTGAGCTGACGACCATGGGATCCTGGGAAGTCTCCGGCAAGATGGTTCAGTTCAAGAACCGTGCAGGCGACGTGATCGGCCGTGTCTACAAGAGCGCCGACAACCGCTTCGACGGCACGACGAATTCGGGCCAGCAGGTCAGCCTGAGCCGCTAATTACCGAGAGTAAGGGGCGTCCTTCGTGGAACCCATTCCAGAATATACGTCGAGCGTCTGCGAAGAGCTCAAGGCGCTGGCTTCGTCCGGCGTGCTGACGCCCGATGCGGCGCAGATGGCGGTTGCGACCAAGCTTGATCATGTTCTGACCGAGCTTAGGGAAACCAAGCCGGCCAAGAAGAGCAGTGCGCTCGGCTGGCTGTTTGCCAAGGGGGCGGGAAAGCCTCGCAAGATCCGCGGTCTTTATGTCTATGGCAGTGTCGGCCGCGGCAAGACCATGATCATGGACATGTTCTTCAAGAAAGCGCCGACGCAGAAAAAGCGTCGGGCGCATTTCCATGAGTTCATGGCCGATGTGCATAACCGCATCCACGAGCAACGGCAGAAGCTGAAGCGCGGCGAGACGAAGCAGGCTGATCCGGTGCCGCCGGTGGCCGCCGCACTTTATGCCGAAGCCGAACTTCTGTGCTTCGATGAATTTTCCGTGACCGACATCACCGATGCGATGATCCTGGCGCGGCTGTTCACCGAGCTGTTCAGTCTCGGCTGCGTGCTGGTCGCGACATCCAACGTCGCACCGGACAATCTCTACAAGGACGGGCTCAATCGCGGCCTGTTCATTCCGTTCATCGGATTGCTCGGCAACCACGTCGACGTGGTGACGCTGGATAGTCCGACGGATTACCGGATGCAGAAGAATGCCAATCTGCCCGTCTATCTGACGCCGATCGATGCCCGTGCGGATGCGGCGATCGAGGCGGCCTGGCATCAGGTGACCGATGGCGACAAGGTCGGACCGGTCGAGCTGCCGATGAAGGGGCGCAGCATTCATGTGCCTTCGGCGGTTGGAAGGGCTGCGCGTTTCTCCTTCTCCGATCTGTGCGAGAAGCCGCTCGGGGCTTCGGACTATCTGGCAATCGCTGCCCGGTTCGATGTCGTCTTCGTCGAGCACGTGCCGCAGCTCGGGGCGGAAAAGCGCAATGAAGTGAAGCGGTTCATCAATCTGGTCGATGCGCTCTATGATCATTCCGTGCGGCTTTTCATTTCGGCGGCTGCTACGCCGGATGAATTGCTGACAGAACGACGCGGCACGGAAGGTTTCGAGTTCGACCGCACGGTTTCCCGGCTTTTCGAGATGCGCAGTGCGGAATATCTGTTGCTCCATAATGAGAAGCGGCAGGAAGTCTGACATATTTATGGCAGAAATTCTTACGTTTACGTAAGTCAAATCATATCTAACCGATTGAAAAATATAGTCTCAAAATAATCGTTTGCCATTTTTTGCAGATGGGTCTATCCGTGCAGCCGCAAGATGAGCCTGCGCTAACTTGCCGCAGGTCAGGATTTGAGAGGAAGCATTTCCATGTCGCGTAAGAAGATTGCACTTATTGGTTCTGGCATGATCGGTGGCACGCTGGCGCATCTGGCCAGCCTGAAGGAGCTGGGCGACGTCGTCCTCTTCGATATCGCCGACGGCATTCCGCAGGGCAAAGGCCTCGACATCGCTCAGTCCGGCCCCGTTGAAGGCTTCAATGCGAAGCTGACCGGCGCCAGCGACTATGCTGCGATCGAAGGCGCAGATGTCTGCATCGTCACCGCCGGTGTTGCCCGCAAGCCGGGCATGAGCCGCGATGACCTGATCGGCATCAACCTCAAGGTCATGGAACAGGTCGGCGCCGGCATCAAGAAGTATGCCCCGAACGCTTTCGTCATCTGCATCACCAACCCGCTCGACGCGATGGTATGGGCGCTGCAGAAGTTCTCCGGCCTGCCGAAGAACAAGGTCGTCGGCATGGCCGGCGTTCTCGACTCGGCCCGCTTCCGTCTCTTCCTCGCCGAAGAATTCAACGTTTCGGTCCAGGACGTCACTGCATTCGTTCTCGGCGGCCACGGCGACACGATGGTGCCGCTCGCTCGCTACTCCACAGTTGCCGGCGTTCCGCTCACCGACCTCGTCAAGATGGGCTGGACGACGCAGGAAAAGCTCGACCAGATCATCCAGCGCACCCGTGACGGCGGCGCAGAGATCGTCGGTCTCCTGAAGACCGGCTCTGCCTATTACGCTCCGGCCGCTTCGGCGATCGAGATGGCCGAATCCTACCTCAAGGACAAGAAGCGCGTTCTTCCTGTCGCCGCTCACCTTTCCGGTCAGTACGGCGTCAAGGACATGTATGTCGGCGTTCCGGTCGTTATCGGTGCCGGCGGTGTCGAGCGCATCGTCGAAGTCGAATTCAACAAGGACGAAGAAGCGGCCTTCCAGAAGTCGGTCGGCGCTGTTGCCGGTCTCTGCGAAGCCTGCATCGCCCTCGTTCCTTCGCTGAAGTAATTCTGGAGGCTTTTTTGCACTCTGAAAGACGGCAGCTCATTCTAGGGTTTGTTCTAGTCGCTCTCTTGGGCGCGTTGGCGATCTGGCTTCTGTCAGTTTTTTGGAGTGCAATTAACGGCGCAGATAAGTCGATCCAAGCTGCTGTGATAGCTGCGATGGTCGGCGTTTTCACAGTTGCCTTTACGTTCTGGAAGGAACGTAGCAGGTCGATAAAGGAAGCCCACCGCGATAAGAAAATTGAAGTCTATGCTGAGTTCTACGACCTAATGTTTGATCTCCTTCAGAGATCAAAAAAAGGAGACACTCGGGGACTCGAGGGTGACGCCGATTTCGAGCGGACGTGGTTTTCAATATCAAAAGGTGTTCTTTTTTATGGGTCTCCCAGTGTTGTGAAGGCATTTTCACAATTTAAGACAGGGTCTGCCGATAAAATAGAAGTCATGAGGCTAGTTGGCCGAATTCTTCTCTCCATGAGGGAAGATATTGGGTTGAGTAATTCGGGTTTGAATGAGTTGAATATTCATCAAATCTACGTAACTGACGATATCAGAAAGCTAGGAAGCTAATATGAATATCCATGAATATCAGGCCAAGGCTCTTCTGAAGGGCTATGGTGCGCCCGTCGCCCAGGGCGTCGCCATCCTCAAGGTAGAAGAAGCCGAAGCTGCCGCAAAGCAGCTCCCGGGCCCGCTCTACGTGGTCAAGAGCCAGATCCACGCTGGTGGCCGCGGCAAGGGCAAGTTCAAGGAACTCGGCCCGGATGCCAAGGGCGGCGTTCGCCTGGCGAAGTCGATCGAGGAAGTCGTGGCTCATGCCAAGGACATGCTCGGCAACACGCTGGTCACCGCGCAGACCGGCGATGCCGGCAAGCAGGTCAACCGCCTCTACATCGAAGACGGTGCGGACATCGAGCGCGAACTGTATTGCTCGCTGCTGGTCGACCGTTCGGTCGGTCAGGTTGCCTTCGTCGTTTCGACCGAAGGCGGCATGGACATCGAAGCCGTTGCCCACGACACGCCGGAAAAGATCCACACGATCGCCATCGACCCGGTCACGGGCGTGACGGCTGACGACGTTGCCAAGATCTCCAAGGCTCTGGAACTCTCCGGCGCTGCCGCAGAAGATGCCAAGTCGCTCTTCCCGGCGCTCTACACGGCGTTCGGCGAAAAGGACATGGCTCTCCTCGAAGTCAACCCGCTGATCGTCATGAAGGACGGTCATCTGCGCGTTCTCGACGCCAAGATGTCCTTCGACGGCAACGCCCTGTTCCGTCACGACGACGTCAAGGCGCTGCGCGACGAGACCGAAGAAGATTCGAAGGAAATCGAAGCGTCCAAGTGGGACCTCGCCTATGTTGCCCTCGACGGCAATATCGGCTGCATGGTCAATGGTGCTGGACTCGCCATGGCGACGATGGACATCATCAAGCTGTACGGCAAAGAGCCGGCTAACTTCTGCGACGTCGGCGGTGGCGCCGGCAAGGAGAAGGTGGCTGCAGCCTTCAAGATCATCACTGCCGACCCGAAGGTCGAGGGCATCCTCGTCAACATTTTTGGCGGCATCATGCGTTGTGACGTTATCGCCGAAGGCGTTGTCGCTGCCGTGCAGGAAGTCGGTCTGAAGGTTCCGCTCGTCGTTCGCCTCGAAGGCACCAATGTCGAGCTCGGCAAGAAGATCCTCAACGAGTCCGGTCTGGCGATCACCGCCGCCGACGATCTCGATGACGCGGCGAAGAAGATCGTCGCGGCGATCAAAGCCTAATCTGAGGAACCTGATACATGTCTATTCTCGTCAATAAAGACACCAAGATCCTCGTTCAGGGCCTGACCGGCAAGACCGGCACGTTCCACACCGAACAGGCGCTTGCTTATTACGGCACCAAGATGGTCGGCGGTATCCACCCGAAGAAGGGTGGCGAAACCTGGTCGTCGGGCGTCGATGGCACGGCACTGCCGATCTTCGCTTCGGTTGCCGAAGCCAAGGAACGCACCGGTGCCGACGCGACCGTGATATACGTTCCGCCGGCAGGTGCCGCGGATGCGATTATCGAAGCGATCGAAGCCGAAGTTCCGTTCATCACCTGCATCACCGAGGGTATCCCGGTCATGGACATGGTGCGCGTCAAGGCCAAGCTCGACAAGTCGAAGTCGCGCCTTCTCGGCCCGAACTGCCCGGGCGTTCTGACGCCGGAAGAATGCAAGATCGGCATCATGCCGGGCTCGATCTTCCGCAAGGGTTCGGTCGGTATCGTTTCGCGCTCCGGCACGCTGACCTACGAAGC
>DLSX01000042.1:0-3868 GCA_002500765.1 Neorhizobium sp. UBA7851 | reverse complement strand
GCCCAGTTCCTGATCGACGAAGCCAAGAAGGGCCGCAAGAAGCCGATGGCTGGCTTCATCGCCGGCCGTACGGCTCCGAAGGGCCGCACCATGGGCCATGCCGGCGCTGTCGTTTCCGGCGGCAAGGGCGATGCGGAATCCAAGATCGCTGCCATGGAAGCAGCCGGCATCAAGGTTTCGCCTTCCCCGGCACGCCTCGGCAAGACGCTGGTTGAAGTCCTCAAGGGCTAAACCACATTAAGGTCTGTCGCTGTCACGATAGGGCGGCGGTGGACAGGAATTGCCCCTCACCCTAACCCTCTCCCCGCAAGCGGGGCGAGGGGACGTGCCCTACTCGGGGTCGAGAGTGCAGATACGGTGAGGCTTGCTTCCTTCGCCCCGCAAAGCGGGGAGAAGGTGCCGGCAGGCGGATGAGGGGCATCGCGACGACCAAGAAAATGCGGAACCGACAGTTGTTGTGTTCCGACCACGTGAGGAGGCGGGCGCGGCGCCCGCAATAGGCCATGTCCCGGCAAGAAGCCAACGAGCAGTTTCTCATCACTTCGTTCCTAGATGGCGCGAACGCCGTCTATATCGAACAACTTTATGCCAATTACGAAGCCGATCCGAATTCGGTTTCGGAAGAATGGCAGGCCTTCTTCAAGGCCCTGGCCGACAGCCCCGAAGACGTGAAGAAGGCAGCGCAGGGCGCTTCCTGGAAGCGTTCGAACTGGCCGATCGCAGCCGGTGGCGACCTTGTTTCCGCTCTCGACGGCAACTGGCCGGTGGTGGAAAAGGCAATCGAAACCAAGGTCAAGGCAAAGGCTGAAGCCGCTGCGGCCTCCAAGGGCGCAGCCGTCAACGAAGCCGACGTTCATCAGGCGAGCCGCGACAGCGTGCGCGCCATCATGATGATCCGCGCCTACCGCATGCGCGGCCACCTGCATGCCAAGCTTGATCCGCTCGGCATCGCAAGCCCGGTCGAGGACTATAACGAACTGTCGCCGAAGTCCTACGGCTTCGAAGAGAGCGACTACGACCGCAAGATCTTCATCGACAACGTTCTGGGCATGGAATACGCGACGGTTCGCGAGATGATCGCGATCCTCGAGCGCACCTATTGCTCGACGATCGGCGTCGAATTCATGCATATGTCGAGCCCGGAAGAAAAGGCCTGGATCCAGGAACGGATCGAAGGTCCGGACAAGGGCGTCGCCTTTACCCCGGAAGGCAAGAAGGCCATCCTTTCGAAGCTGATCGAAGGCGAAGGCTACGAGCAGTTCCTCGACGTCAAGTTCAAGGGCACCAAGCGTTTCGGCCTTGATGGCGGCGAAGCGCTGATCCCGGCGCTTGAACAGATCATCAAGCGCGGCGGCCAGCTGGGTCTTGAAGAAGTCATCGTCGGCATGGCCCACCGTGGCCGTCTGAACGTTCTGACCAACGTCATGGGCAAGCCGCACCGCGCCGTGTTCCACGAGTTCAAGGGCGGTTCGTTCAAGCCTGACGAAGTCGAAGGTTCGGGCGACGTGAAGTACCACCTCGGTGCCTCTTCCGACCGCGAATTCGATGGCAACAAGGTTCACCTGTCGCTGACGGCCAACCCGTCCCACCTCGAGATCGTCAACCCGGTCGTCATGGGCAAGGCCCGCGCCAAGCAGGACATGCTGGCCAAGGTTTGGGAAAAGGACAACATCATCCCGCTCTCCGAGCGCTCCAAGGTTCTGCCGCTGCTGCTGCATGGCGATGCGGCCTTTGCGGGCCAGGGCGTGGTTGCCGAAATTCTCGGCCTGTCGGGCCTGCGCGGTCACCGCGTTGCCGGCACGATGCATGTCATCATCAACAACCAGATCGGCTTCACAACCAATCCCGGCTTCTCGCGTTCGTCGCCCTATCCGTCCGACGTTGCCAAGATGATCGAAGCGCCGATCTTCCACGTCAACGGAGACGATCCGGAAGCGGTCACCTATGCCGCCAAGATCGCGACCGAATACCGGATGAAGTTCCACAAGCCGGTCGTGCTCGACATGTTCTGCTACCGTCGCTTCGGCCATAACGAAGGCGACGAGCCGGCGTTCACGCAGCCGAAGATGTACAAGGTCATCCGCGCCCACAAGGCCGTGGCCGAGATCTATGCCGAACGTCTCGTTGCCGAAGGTGTTTTGACGGATGCCGAATTCGACAAGATGAAGGCCGACTGGCGCGCGCATCTGGACGCCGAATTCGAAGCCGGCCAGGCCTACAAGCCGAACAAGGCCGACTGGCTGGACGGCCAGTGGTCGGGTCTGCGCTCGGCCGACGATGCCGACGAGCAGCGTCGCGGCCGGACCTCTATGCCGATGAAGAGCCTCAAGGAAATCGGCCGCAAGCTGTCGACCATTCCGGAAGGCTTCAACGCGCACCGCACGATCAAGCGCTTCATGGAAAACCGTGCGCAGATGGTCGAGACCGGCGAAGGCCTCGACTGGGCGATGGCGGAAGCCTTTGCCTTCGGATCGCTTGCCGTCGAAGGCACGAAGATCCGTCTTTCCGGCCAGGATTGCGAACGCGGCACCTTCTCGCAGCGTCACTCGGTTCTCTACGATCAGGACACCGAAGAACGCTACATCCCGCTTGCCAACCTGCAGCCGGGCCAGGGCAAGTATGAAGTGATCAATTCCATGCTGTCGGAAGAAGCCGTTCTCGGTTTCGAATACGGTTACTCGCTGGCACGCCCGAACGCTCTGACGCTCTGGGAAGCCCAGTTCGGCGACTTCGCCAATGGTGCGCAGGTCGTGTTCGACCAGTTCATCTCGTCGGGCGAACGCAAGTGGCTGCGCATGTCCGGTCTCGTCTGCCTTCTGCCGCACGGCTATGAAGGTCAGGGTCCGGAACATTCGTCGGCACGCCTGGAACGCTTCCTGCAGCTTTGCGCGGAAGACAACATGCAGGTTGCCAACGTCACGACGCCGGCTAACTACTTCCACATCCTGCGCCGCCAGGTGAAGCGCGACTTCCGCAAGCCGCTGATCCTGATGACGCCGAAGTCGCTGCTGCGCCACAAGCGCGCCACCTCGTCGCTTGCGGAACTGGCGGGCGAAAGCTCGTTCCACCGCCTGCTGTGGGACGATGCCGAAGTCATCAAGGACGGCCCGATCAAGCTGCAGAAGGACGCAAAGATCCGTCGCGTCGTGATGTGCACCGGCAAGGTCTATTACGATCTGCTGGAAGAGCGGGAAAAGCGCGGCATCGACGACGTCTATCTGCTGCGTATCGAACAGCTCTATCCGTTCCCGGCCAAGGCTCTGATCAACGAGCTGTCCCGCTTCAAGAACGCGGAAATGGTCTGGTGCCAGGAAGAGCCGAAGAACATGGGTGCGTGGGGCTTTATCGACCCGTACCTGGAATGGGTTCTGGCGCATATCGATGCCAAGTATCAGCGCGTCCGCTACACGGGCCGCCCGGCTGCAGCATCGCCCGCAACGGGCCTGATGTCGAAGCATCTGGCACAGCTGGAAGCCTTCCTCGAAGACGCACTGGGCGGCTGATTTTCAGCCGTCTCCCCTAATTTGTTCGAAACGAAATCCAAAGAAACACGGAAACAGATCATGGCCACCGAAATTCGCGTCCCTACTCTCGGCGAGTCCGTCAGCGAGGCAACAGTCGGCACCTGGTTCAAGAAGGTCGGCGACACGGTCAAGGCTGATGAGCCTCTGGTCGAACTGGAAACCGACAAGGTCACCGTCGAAGTCCCGGCTCCGGCCTCGGGCGTGCTGACCGAAATCGTTGCCCAGAACGGCGAGACCGTCGGTCTCGACGCGCTGCTCGGCCAGATCGCAGAAGGTGCTGCAGGCGCTGCCACCGCTGCTCCGGCTGCAAAGCCTGCTGAGGCCGCTCCGGCTCCGGCTGCTGC
>DLSX01000216.1 GCA_002500765.1 Neorhizobium sp. UBA7851 | reverse complement strand
CAAAGAGCGGCCGTGCCGTCTGCGGCGAGGCGGGGGCCCCCTATGCCGACCGGATGCTGGCGCTGCCGGCCTTTCTTGGGGAAGGGCCGAAACCCGCGGCAGACCGCGAGAGCATGCTGGCGGCCTTCAGGCTCACCCAGTTTTTCCTGCACCGGCATGTTTACGAGCCGCGCGGAATCACTGCCAACGATGCCCGCGAGGGGTTTGTCCAGGCGGCGCTGAAGGCGCTGTCTGCGCCGCCTGCTGATCGTCAGGCCGGTTGAACAATTCCAGCAAAAGCGGCAACCGGTTTTGCGTCCGGAATTGCGTCAAATCGTCAAGCTTACTCCGCCGGCTGGGTGGCCAGCGAACGATCGACCGGCTTTTCCTGGATCGGCCAGTGAACGATTGCGGCAAAGATGCCGAGCGCCACGCCGAACCACCAGACGGCATTGTAGGAACCCATCCGGTCATAGAGGTAGCCGCCCATCCACACGCCCAGGAACGACCCGACCTGGTGCGACAGGAACACGATGCCGCCGAGCAGGCCGAGATGCCGCGTGCCGAACATGATCGCCACCAGCCCGTTCGTCGGCGGAACGGTGGAAAGCCACAGCAGTCCCATGACGATGGCGAAGATGATCACCGAAAGCGGCGTCTGCGGCAGAAGCAGGAAGGCGGTCACCGCCACCGAGCGCGCGACATAGATATAGGCAAGGAAATAGGGCTTCGAGTAACGTTGCCCGATGACGCCCGCCGACAGCGAGCCGATGACGTTGAAGAAGCCGATCAGCGCCATGGCGATCA
Source organism: Neorhizobium sp. UBA7851 (assembly GCA_002500765.1). Taxonomy (GTDB): domain Bacteria; phylum Pseudomonadota; class Alphaproteobacteria; order Rhizobiales; family Rhizobiaceae; genus Neorhizobium. Next base: position 2,144 of record DLSX01000216.1, on the reverse strand, counting down.
CCGCATAACGCGCGTCGATGCCGATATCGCGTAGGTAAGCGGGAAAATGCGCGGTGATGAAGGCCACCTGGAAACCGCAGACGAAGAAACCGCTGGTGAGCAGCAGATATCCCTTGTGTCCGAATGCCTCCCTCAGTGCTTCGCCGGCCGTCTGCTTGAATGCTGCCTGCGACTGGCTGCCCGAGCTTGAATTTCCGCGCAGCGGAATGGCGAGCAGCGGAATTGCCAGCATCATCACCGCCATGATGACGAGACTGTCCGACCAGCCATAGGTGGAGATCAGCGCCTGGCTCAAGGGCGCAAACAGGAACATGCCGGCAGAACCCGCCGCCGTACCGATCCCGAACGCAAAAGAGCGCTGTTCCGGTGTGACGTTGCGGGCGAAGGCGGAAAGGATCGTGCCGAAGGATCCGGCACCGACCGCAAGCCCCACCATCACGCCGCCGGAAAGATGCAGGATGCTTTCCGAATGCGCCGTCGACATCAACGCCAGGCCGGCCGCATAGAGCAGGCCCGAAAAGGTCAGAACCCGGCCGGTGCCCCATTTGTCGGCGATCGCGCCGAAGATCGGCTGGGGGGGGGCCCCCTNNCTGGCCGAGCCCCCATGCGAGATTCTGGATCGCCATCGCAAGCCCGAAGGTCGATCGGTCCCAGCCGGTATCGGCCAGCATCGGCAGCTGGAAGAAACCCATGGCCGACCGCGGCCCGAAGGTCAAAAGCGCGATCAGCGCACCGGCGGAAATGATCAGCCAGGGCATGGTCGCTCGGGTAGAAGCGGGCGCAGCGTGAGACATGGGTGTCCTCCTGAATTCAGAGGACGTTCATATACTCTCATCACGCATTGGTGAAACGACTTTTACGCAGATGATGCATCAGCTTAATTGATGGGCATCAGGACGTGATCAGGCTTAGAGCGAACCCGGCGGCTGGACGGGTGGACGGCGCTTGCCGAGCTGCGCTTCGCGCAGGATGGTGAACAGGCCGGCGCCGATGACGACGACGCAGCCGGCGATCATGTTCCAGCTCATCACTTCGCCGAAGAGGAACGTTCCGATGATGCAGACAAGCACCGTCTGCAGGTAGAAGATCGGCTGTACGACGACGGCATCGAGCACGTCGAAGGCGCGGATGAGGAGATAATGGCCGCTCATGCCGGTGACGCAGAGCGCGAGCATCCAGAACCAGTAGTCGGGCGTGATCGTGGTCCAGTAGAACGGCCCGACCAGCGTGATCGCCGCCGCGCCCGCGATCCCGGTATAGAAGAAACTGGTATGCGACGTGTCCGTCCTGCTCACCATCCGGGTCAGCACCGAATAGAGCGCGAACATCAAGGTACAGGCAACCGGCACGAGGATGCTGCTGTTGAAGGTCGCGTGGGTCGGATCGATGATCAGCAGAATGCCGAGGAAGCCGACACCGATCGCTGCCCAGCGGCGCCATCCCACCGTTTCACCGAGCAGCGGCACCGAGAGGCAGGCGACGACCAGCGGTGCGGCGGCAAAGATCGTGTGCGTCTGGGCAAGCCCGACATTGGCGAAGGAATAGATCGACACGACGATCTGGAACACGAGAAGCGAGCCGCGGATGATCTGCAGGAAAAGCCGGTTGCTCTTGGCCGTTTCCTTGATGCCGCCCGGATTGCGGGTGGCAAGCGCCAGCACGAAGGCGGCGAAAAACCAGTAGCGGATCATTGCGACGAAGACCGGCGGATAGGCCTGGCCGAGATGTTTCGAAATCCCGTCCTGGACGGCGAAGATCGAAACCGCTGTCAGCGCGAAGATGAGGCCTTGGGTGCGTGGTGTCATGAACGAATGCTCTCAGGCGTTTTCCGGTCAGAAAGCGCCAAGGATGCACGACGACAACGCAAGGCCCGAATCTTGATATGTGCAGATGCAACCGTTTTGGCCGCCGGCATGCCATGCCGACAACATACCATTGCGCATGGCAGCCATGCGTCAAGGGCCGCATTGCAGCCTCTGGTACGCCTGTCCTGAAAATTGCAGCCTCTATTCCTGAAAGAGGGTCAGGCCCGTCGCTTGATCGCCCAGGCATCGCGCGTGCCGGTGATTGTCGCCGTATCGCCGAGCCGGATCGTGCCTTCGCCGCGCGGCACGGCATTCCAGCCGAACAGAGGGCCGGGCACG